>DATGPC010000164.1:0-13733 GCA_035305265.1 Thermomicrobiales bacterium
GAACCCGAAGGATGAGGTGGACGTCAGCATCCCGATGAAGGGTGCCAGCTTGGGGCGGCACATCGCTCCGGGCCTGACTGAGGATGCCGCCGCGAGGGCGATCCACTCGTCGTTGATGGACCAGGAGTCCCGGGCGCCACGGACGTCCGGAAGCGTGCATCGTCCGATGCAATCCGGGCGCGGCGTAATCGCGGAGATGCGGGATGCCGTCCAGCCGGACGAAGCACCGGGGTGATCAGGCGGCCAACGCGATCGCGATGATCAGGATCAGCAGCAGCGCGATCACGAGGCCGAACACCGCCATCGAGACATTCCCGTTGGGATCCGGCACATGGGTCGGGATATCGTTCGATTCGTTGACGTGTGATTCGTTTACAGGGTTCCTCACTGTATCCACCTGGTACACGGCTGGTCGGGCGACGTCGCAGGCTCATCGCTGCCTTGCCGATAGGGGTGATTCGGCCAGCGTCGCTATGACGACGGAATACCGCCCAGCGCCGGATAGAGAAGCGCTTCCCAGAGGTCGGCGACGATGTGTCGGTACCGCTCTTCCGTCACGATCCGGATCATGCGGCGGTGCTCCTCGTAACGCTTGAAGTCCGTGTCGCCGAGCCCGACCACATCCGGCCAGTGCATCAGCGGCTGCATGCCCACGGGCGGCTGGCCGAATGTCACCCACACGTCGGTCGTCCACTTCTCGGGTTTCGGGATGTCGATCAGGATGGCGGTGTCGTCGACCGGTTGTCCAACGTACATCGACAGCTCCTGCGCCAGCCGGATTTCGACCTCCCGCCGGGCGGGCGGGTCGTACCAGAGCTGGCCGAGCCGTGGATACAGGATATCGGCCCGCGCGCTGATCTCCAATGCGCGTTTGTGGATGCGACGTTCGGCGAGCGCATCGGCGAGTTTTCGAGTGCCTTCCGGCATCGAATCACCCTGCATGAAGGCGAGCAGCGACGCATCATCGTGACCGGTCAGGCTGTCCGCGGAGATGACGCCGGCGATCAGGGCATCCTGCACGGCGCGCAGGAGCATCGCCATGCATGCGCGATTCGTGTGATGCCAGTACACGTTGTCGAACATCTCCTGTCGCGCGTTGATCAGCGAATGCAGCGGGCTGATGCCCTTGCCCTCGATGCCGATGCGCCGCTCGCCGGTGCCCGGAACCGTGAGCGGCGTGAGCGACCCGATCAGGCGCGCGGTGTCCACACCGCCGTAGGGAACATTGCAGGCGCGCGCGTCACGCGGCAGGTAGTCGAGCTTGTCCATGTCCAGCGTGCCGGAAAGCAGGCCGCGCAGGACGCGATCACCCGGTGTGAGCTCGTCCACGTCGCCGTGGATCATCGCGGCCACCCGGCCGGGACCGACCCGCCACTCCCGCTCCAGCACATCGGCGATGTCACCCTTCAGGATGACGTCGCGACCGACTTCTTCGTGGGAGCGCACCGGATCACCAAGTTCCTCGATCGCGTGTGAGAAAGGATAGTGACCGATATCGTGCAGCAACGCTGCCGCGATGACCGTCCTGGCATCGTCATCGGTAATGAGGCTGCCCTCGGGGCCGCGGCGAAGGTGGTTCACCGCAAGGCGGGTGACGTGCATCACGCCCAGTGAATGCTCGTACCGCGTGTGCTTGGCGCCGGGCCAGATCCTCGAAACGAAGCCCAGTTGCTGGATTCGGTCGAGTCGCAGAAAATCGGTCGTGCTGATGAGGGCGATGGCCGGACGAGTCATCGGAATGCGGTCGTAGAGACTGTCCCGGATGACGGTGGCCGCGCCGGACCAATCGGTTGCGAGCGTGTCGTGGGTCATGGAATCGCTTTCGTCGCTGAGGCGGTTTTCGCGGTACGGATCGAGCGTTCTCGTCCGGAATCGCGGTATTCTGTCTATGATACGGACATCGCCGTAGACGCTGCGCAGCCGAGGCTGCCGGGAGACGCTCGTTCAATGCCGATCGATCTTGCAAACCCTCTTGTCTCACGAGCAGTCACAATCCTGAGAGAGAACGACACAGGATCTTCCACGAAGCCTGCCCCGGCGCTCTATCCGCATATGTGGAGCTGGGATTCCGCGTTGATCGCGATCGGGATCGCCCAGTATTCCGTTGAACGCGCGGCGCAGGAGATGCGCTCGCTCATGCGCGGACAGTGGAAGAACGGCATGATCCCCCAGATCCAGTTCAACCCGGGCGTCCCACCGGAAGCGTATTTCCCGGACGCTGGCCGTTGGGATGTCCATGCCGTTTCGACGGACGCGCCCGAGAGCGTGTCGACGAGCGGCATCATCCAGCCGCCCGTGCACGCGATCGCTGTCCGGGCGATCTGCGATCTTGCGGACAGGTACCAGGCGCGGGCGCTGGCGCGGGAATTCTACGAACCGCTGCGTGAGTGGCATCGGTACCTGATGTCCGCCCGCGATCCTGAGGTTTCGGGCCTTGTCACGATCGTCCACCCGTGGGAAAGCGGGATGGATAACTCGCCACGATGGGATCGGGCGCTGGCGCGGATCGAGGTACCGGAAGGCGAGTTGCCCCCGTTCACCCGGCGCGATCTCGCACACGTTTCCGACCCGTCCCAGCGGCCTACCGACGACGATTACCGGCGCTACATGTGGATTGTCGAGGTGCTCAAGCGCGGCGGGTACCGCGTTGACCGCATCTACGATGATCTCCCGTTCCGGGTGAAAGACATCGTCTCCAGCGCACTCCTCGTTGCGGCGAACGAATCGCTGATCCAGATTGCGAACCTCGCAGATGCTGACTTCGATGATTTCGACCTCATTGAGGCATGGATCAATCGCGGTCGCACCGGTCTTGCGGAACAGTGGGACGAGCGTGTCGACCAGTGTCTCGACCTCGACCTGGTGGAGGGCGAGAGTATCTCGGTCCGCACCATCGCCGCATTCGCGCCGGTCATGGCCGGTCAGCTCACGCCGGCTCGCCGCGCCGCCCTGACGAACCTGTGGCGTTCCGGGGCGTTCCTGGGCCACCCGGATCTCCGGTGGCCGCTGCCGGCGAGCACGAGTCCGGAGGAGCCTGCGTTCAACCCGACGCGATACTGGCGAGGGCCGGTTTGGCCGGTGATGAACTGGTTGCTCTGGTGGGCGTGGACACGAATCGGCGAGTTCGACATCGCTGACGAGTTGCGCGAGAACGCCCTGGCGCAGGTCAGTGAGGGTGGTTTTTACGAGTATTTCGATCCGTTTACCGGGCAGGGGCTTGGCTCCGATGCGCAGTCGTGGACTGCCGCTGCCGTCCTCGACTGGATGGCGGATTCCTGATCCTGGATAGGTACATTGCGTAGTAGGGATGGTGTTCATACGGCGGAGATGCCTGCGATGGCGACGTTCCCGGCCGGTGTGACACGCACAATGGAGTGAGATCATGAACATCACACGACGGGCCGTCTTGGGAATCGCAGACAGACCCAAGGTGCGGGAGGTCTTCGAGACCAACCCGCAAGCCCGGAAACTGGTGGAACGGTTTATCGCCGGCGAGACGCTGGATGACGCCCTCAAGGTCGGTCGTGACCTCGCGTCCCTGGGCATCGACCTGACGTTCGACCAGCTCGGCGAGAACGTGAATTCGGAGGCGGCGGCATCCGCCGCGGTCGTTGGCTACGTCGATACGCTCAAGCAGCTCCGTGCGAACGACCTCGAGCCGAACATCTCCGTGAAGCTCACCATGCTCGGTATGGATCTCGGAGACCAGGTCGCGATCGACAACATGGTCCGGATCCTCGAGGCGGCGAACGAGGTGAACGGCTTCGTCCGGATCGATATGGAGGGCTCGGATTACACCGAGCGGACGATGCGCATTTTCACGGGGCTGCACGACCGTTTCCCCGAGAATGTCGGCATCGTCATCCAGGCGTACCTGCACCGGGCGGCGCAGGACGTCATCGACATGATCGAGCGAGGCGCGCGCGTACGCCTCGTCAAGGGTGCATATGCCGAACCCGAATCCGTGGCGATCCAGTCGAAGAAGGAAGTCGACGAGAACTTCCGGATGCTGATGCGCCACCTGATGGACAAGGGCACCTTCCCCGCCATCGCGACGCACGACCCTCACCTGATCGATGACGCCATCGACTACGCCCGGAAGAACACGATCACGCCCGATCGGTATGAGTTCCAGATGCTCTATGGCGTCCGGACGTCGGAGCAGCTCCGGCTCAAGAAAGCCGGATACAACATGCGCGTCTATCTCCCGTTTGGAACGGAATGGTACGCCTATTACACGCGCCGCATCGCCGAGCGTCCGTCCAACGCGTTCTTTGTCCTGCGCCAGATGCTGGACCGATAGCGCGTTCCTCCTGACACGCCGTGGCACAATAGGACCGGGATATGGCTTTGCCGTATCCCGGTCCTGCATTTCGAGGAGGATTGCAGCCGATGACCGATCGACATGGCCCGGAAGATGAGACGACCCCACGCGACGACGCTGACGTCACAGAATCCGTGGAGTCGGAGGTGATGGTCCCGGCAAGCCCGGAAGCGGCATGGGGCGACGAACCGGATGAAGCGGAGAGCGAGAGCGGCGAGGAAGCATCGCCTGAGCTGAAGCGTTTCTGGGAAGCCGTCAAGCACCTGCCTGCCTACGCGAAACTGGCGACCGCCATCGTGCGTGATCCGGATGTGCCCCGATCGGCAAAGGTTGTCCTCGGCGTCGGTGGCGGCTATGCGCTGTCACCCATCGACCTGATACCGGGCATCATCCCGGTCGTGGGGCAGATGGACGACGTCTACGCGATGTTGACAGCGCTGCAGCAGAGTCTCAAGCGGATGCCGGACGACCTTGCACAGAAACATCTCGACAACGCGGGTGTCAGCCGCGGGCAGATCGATGACGATCTCGCGGCGGTACGCAACCTGGCGAAGCTCGCGGTCGTGAAATCACTGAAATTCGGAGGAAAGGCTCTTGGACGACTCAGCCGGGCAGCCGTTGGATTTGCCAATGACCAACTCGAACGCCGGGACGCCCGGCGGCGAGAAACAACGCTCTAGCCGGCCGCGCCGACGGGGACGTCGCCGACGCGGTGGTGGCCAGGGAGAAACCGCACCCGAAAAGCGGGAACAGGTTGAGCAGCAGAAGAAGCCGGAGCAGGGGCCGCAGGCGTCCGCCGCACCAAAGGGCGAGCGGAACGATCGCGGAGAGCGCGGTGGCCGTGGCCGCCGCCGGGGTGGTCCGAATCGCCGGCCGCGCGTTGCCGAGCTTGAAGACGGACGGGTACTCCGGGAGTCCAGTCGGCAGACCGCTCCCGTCCAGCCGATGCGCAAGCGGAAGATCTCCGAGGAGTTTGACGAGACCGAGCCCCAGTTCGGCTGCCCGATGCTGACCCGCACGCGGATCGGGATCCCGTTCCGCGGTGGCCAGAATGTCCCGCGCTGTTCGATGGGGTGGGCCGTGCATGACGAGGACGAAGTGCTCTTCTGCATGCACACGCCGTCGCGGAATCTCTGCTGGAAGGAGAACCCGGAGCAACTCGAGGCGCTGATCGAGAAGCTGCGGCCGCAGATCGAGGCCGAGCTCGCCGGCAGGGACTCGGCGGCGGACTGACGGCGCCAGGACAAGTAGAGGGCGGATGGCCGCAAGGCAATCTCGCAGGACGCCAAAACGGGGTGACGACCAGTCGTCACCCCGTTCTTCGTGCTTATATGCTTCGGCCGGTCAGCCGAGGATGTAGGCGCCCTTCTTCGGGGCCTGCCTCGTCTTCCCGCTGTACGGGTTGTCATCCCGTACCGGCGCGTTCGCCCGGATGAATTCCTCCACCTCGGCCGGCGTGTGCCGCCGCAGGTCGAGGGCCGGGTACTTCAGTTCGTCCGGCAGGTAGAGATGCATCGTGAACGTGATCGGCTCGGTGCGCTCCATCTCCACCCACCAGTCGTAGAGATCCTGCAGCCAGCCGAACTCCTGGGCGCGGACGCGCCACAGGGCGACACCGGCGCCGCGTTCGTAGGCGAGGGCTTCACCGAAGTAGACCTGGGCCTTTCCGTCCTTCTCGATGATGTTCTTGACGTCGTCGTAGTGCCGGGGCGAGCCCTTGAGCGTGAACTGGTGCCCGGAGATGAACTTGCGGGCCGTTACCTCCAGCGACGGGACGGCATGACTCTTCTTTCGATTCCACGGCAGCACGGGCATCCTGAAAGCTCCTCCAGCATCGGGGCCCGGGCCGACGATCACCCGGGCAATACTCCACGCATTGTACCCCGGACGGGCAGCACCCATGCCGCCGGGGCCGGTCTCCGGATCAGGCGGATTTGAAGACGCAGACGGCGTTCTGGCCGCCGAAGCCGAAGCCGTTGGCCAGCGCGGCGTTGACCTCGCGCTTCCTGGCGACATTCGGCGTGTAGTCGAGGTCGCACTCCGGGTCCGGCGTCTCCAGGTTGATCGTCGGCGGCACGACGTTGTCGCGGATCGCCAGGATACAGCCGAGCGAGGAGATCGCGCCGGCCGCGCCGAGCAGGTGCCCGACCATCGACTTGTTCGCCGAAACGGAAAGCTTGTAGGCGTGATCGCCGAAGACCGCCTTGATCGACTTCGTCTCCGCGATATCGCCGATATTGGTCGCGGTCGCGTGGGCAGCGACGAAGTCGATGTCCTCAGGCTGGAGCCCGGCGCGCTCCAGCGCCAGCGACATCGCCTTGCGTGCTCCACGGCCTTCGGGATCCGGCGCGGTGATGTGGAAGGCGTCGGAGGTGTAGGCGCCTCCGGCGACCTCGCAGATCACCTCGGCACCGCGGCGGGCGGCGTGCTCCTCGGATTCGAGGATGGCGATACCCGCGCCTTCAGAGAAGACGAAGCCGCTGCGATCCAGGTCGAACGGCCGGCTGGCCTTCTCCGGCTCGTCATTGTTCTTCGAGAGAGCGCCCATGTTCGAGAGGCTGGCGATCGCAGACGGCGTCAGGCCACCCTCGGTCCCCCCAGTGATGACCACGTCGGCGTCGCCGCGCTGGATCATGTGCACCGCGTCGACGAACGCCTGGACGCCGGCGGCGCAGGCGGCGACGGAGGTGACCGTCGGGCCGTGGATCTTGAACTGCATCGCCACCTGGCTCGACGCCATGTTTGGGGCGAACAGCGGGATCAGGAACGGGCTGACGCGCTTCGGGCCCTTGTCGCGGAGGACATTGACCTCATGCTCGATCGTCGGGATACCGCCACCGCCGGTGTTGACCATCACGCCAACGCGGTCGGTGTTCTCGTCGGTGACCTCGAATTTTGCCTGCTCGAGGGCCTCCCGGGTGGCCGCGACGGCGAACTGCGCGAACCGATCCATGCGGCGGGCCGCCTTGAAGTCCATGAAGTCCTTCGCCTGGAAATCGGGGACCTCACCGGCGATGGTGACGTCCAGACCCGACGGGTCGAACCCCTGGATAGTGCGAATGCCGGAGCGCCCTTCGACCAGCCCCGACCAGAGTGCGTCCCGGCCAATCCCAAGAGGGCTGACCGCGCCGACGCCGGTCACTACAACACGTGTCACCAAACGCATCCTTTCAAGAAGAGTAGAGGGCAGTCCCAGATGTGCCGCCCCGGCACGAGCGGGCGCTTTCCGGGTCCTCATGACCGTTCGGCGCCATATAAACCTTCATTCTACCGGGCGGTGCCCAATATGCCTATGCAGCCGTCAGGCCAAGGTCCTTCAGCGAGAGCGTGCGGACCGTCTTGTCGATGCGCCGGTTGAGGCCGGCAAGCACCGATCCGGGACCGATCTCGACGAATGTCGTGATGCCGGCGCCGATCATGGTCTGGACCGATGCGGTCCAGTTCACGCCGCGAACGACATGGTGCCGCAGCTCCTCGCGGATCTCTTCCGGCGTGTGCAGCGGCTGCCCCGTTGCATTCGAGATGATCGGCATGTCCGGATGATGGAAGGTGACGTCGTCGAACAGCTCGTTGAGCGTCGCGGCCGCCGGGTCCATCAGGGCGGAGTGGGACGCGATACTGATCGGGAGCCGGGCGATGCGCCGGGCTCCAGCATCCTTCGCCATCTCCATGAACCGCTCCATCGGCTCGACGGCGCCAGAGATGACGGTCTGACCCGGGCAATTCAGGTTGGCCAGGGTCAGCACATCGCCCTGCGCCGCCTCGTCGACCAGCGCGGCCAGCTTGTCATCGTCCATGCCGAGGACCGCAGCCATCGCGCCCGGTCGCTCGTTGCCGGCGTGCATCATTGCCTCACCGCGGGCGCGGACCAGCCGCAGGCCGGTCGGGAAACCGATCACGCCGGCGGCGACGAGCGCGGTGAACTCGCCGAGCGAGTGTCCGGCGACCATCGTGGGAGCCAGGGTGATTCCCTCGTCCTTCGCCTTTTCTTCCAGCGCCCGCAGCGCCGCGACGCTCGCGGTGAAGATTGCCGGCTGGGAGTTGTACGTTTCGGCGAGCTGATCCTCCGGTCCGTTGAACATCATGTCGGACAGCGAGATGCCGAGGTTCCCATCGGCGTACTCGATCACCTCACGGGCAGCATCGGACGACTCGGCAAGCTCCTTCGCCATGCCGACGTACTGGCTTCCCTGGCCGGGAAAGACAAACGCGTAGGAAGTTCCGAGAGTTTCGCTCAGGCTCATGTTCACCTCATCAGGTAAGTCCGTTCGAAAAATGAACCAGTGGGCAACGCTGTTTCGATCCGATCAACGAACGCCGATATCAGGAGCGCCCTGTCAGGATGCTGACGCCTCCGGAGGCCGGTTCGCGAGCAGGCCTGCAAGCCGGTCGCGTAGCGCCCATGCAACCAGCACGACGCCTGCCCCGTAGACGATGGCGGCGATGTGCCACCCGGAGATCCAGAGACCGACGGTCGCGATCGCGTAGAACCCGATCTCGATCACGACCCGGACCAGTCCCGGCACCGCGATCGTGGGCTTCCCGCCGCCCGGAACGAAGCCCGGCGTCCGGAACAATGCCCAGACGGCGCTCGACAGGGCGACGAACAGGGCGGACAGGCTCAGGCTCCACGCCGTGGACGTCCCGAGGTGCCAACCCAACCGGCCGATACCGATCAACCCGACGATCTCCAGCATGAACATGCCGATCTCGCCGGATGTCACGGTCGGCCGCTGCTCATCAGGCACCGGCAGGGTTCCAGGCCTTCAGGACGAGCGCGGCGTTCTGGCCGCCGAGGCCGAACGAGTGCTTCGTCATCGCGCGGATCACCGCGTCCTTCGCCTCCGATACGATGTTCAACCCGACCTCGGGGTCCGGATCCGTGTGGTTGCGCGTCGGCGGGATCTTGCCCTCGAAGAGGGTGAGCACCGCCATCACCGACTCCATCGCACCCGCTGCCGCCATCGCGTGGCCGAACGCGCCCTTCAGCGAGGTGACCGGGATCGCCGACCCGCGCTCCTCGCCAAGCGCCGCCTTGATCGCATTCGCCTCGGCGAGGTCACCAGCCGGCGTCGAGGCGGCGTGCGCGTTGACGTGATCGATCTCATCCGCCGCCATGCCGGCGTCCTCGAGTGCTTCGCGGATCGCCCGCGCCGCGCCCTCGCCATTCGGCTCCGGGGCGATCGGGTGATAGGCGTCGTTCGAGGTGGCGTAGCCGGCGATCTCGCAGTAGATCTTCGCGCCGCGGGCCTGCGCGTGCTCGAGATCTTCGAGCAACAGCATCCCGGCGCCCTCGCCGAGGATGAACCCGGCGCGATCCGCATTGAACGGTCGGCTCGCCTTGTCCGGATCATCGTTGGAGTCGGTGCAGAGGGCCCGCATGGCCTCGAACCCGAGCTCGAAGAGGGGATGCTGTGTCGACTCCATTGCCCCGGCGATCATCATGGGTGCCTTGCCGAACTTGACCGCGTGGAACCCGTCGCCGATCGCCTGTGAGCCGGTGGCGCAGGCGGTCACCACCGTCGAGCTCGGCCCCATCATGCCGAAGCGCTTTTGGATCGTATAGGAGCCGATGTTGTGCGGGAACATGACGTGCAGGTGCGGCGGGACGCGCGGCTTGCCATCGCGTTCGATGTACTGCTCGTGCACCGGCAGCATGTCGTCGTAGGTCCCGCCGATGCAGTTGCCGATCGAGGTACCCGCCTCGGTCATGTCGATCGTCGGGTTGTACTCGTCGTCGAGCAGGCCAGCGTCCATGAGCGCTTCGCCGGCCGCCTCCAGCGCCATCCGCGAATAGCGGGAGGTGTTGCGGAGTTCCTTTGGAGACAGGAACCGCTGGGGCATCTGGCTGTCATCGACATCGCCCCGGAGCACGCACTTGTGCTTGTCCGCATCGAGGTTGTCGGCGCGCCGGATACCGGTCTCGCCGTTCAGGACCTTCTGCCAGGTATCCCGGGCGTTCGTCGCGAGCGAGGTGATGGCGCCGATACCGGTGACCACGACCCGTCGCGGTGTGAGCGATTGAATCACGCGTGCGTCCTTTCCATTCAGGAAGAGCGTCCCGGACCGATCTCTCGCGCGATGGGAATGGTGAAGAGGGGAGTTTCGCGCGAGGCTGCCAGGTTTCGGGGAAATATAAGCCAAATCGGTGCCCCGGGTGGCTAATTGGCGGTCGGGCGCGGGAGTCGCCACGCTCCGCCGCCGGGTCGGAGTGATAGACTTGGCCGGAACCCATCCCGCGCGCAACATCGCCGCGGGCCGCGGTGCTTTCCCGGGCCGAGTTCGATGGAGCAGAGCAGACGAAATCATGATTCGACTGGTGTTCGGGCTGTTCCTTCTCGCTCTCGTCTTCGCGCAGGCAACCTTTCTCCCGAGACTGAACCCGTTCACCATCACGCCGGATTTCGCGCTTGTGGCGCTGTTTTTCTGGATGACCCGGCGGAGTCTCCGCGAGTCGCTCACGTGGGTGTTCATTGTCGGGATGGTGATGGACGTGCTGGCGATGGATCCGCTCGGCATCCATGCCCTCGCGATGCTGCCGCTGGCGGCGTTGGCGTATCCGCTGAGGCTGCGCCCGTGGCAGATGCATCCGTTCACGGTGATGGCGCTCGTTTTGCTGGGCTCGATCATGTACGGAACGGTGCTGTCGCTCTTCCGGGGGACCGGGATATCGATGGCGATCGGTATCCAGGCCGTGATGCAGACGCTGCTCGTTCCAATCGCCTACTTTGTCTACAGGGTTGTTTCCCGCCGGTGAGATCTTTCTATCCAAGCATCCTGTTCCCGGCGAGAACGCAACGAACATGTTCATTCGATTGCCATTCGCTACTCTGGCGAACCGCGAACCTGACCGACCCGCATCCATCCTGGGCGGTCGCATAGGGGCTAACTGATGGCAAGAAAACACAAGCGGATGCCATACGATCCGCCTGGTCAGCGAAAGAAGAAGCGACGCAATTGGCACCTTCGCGCCGATCAGATCGCGCTCTCTCGACGCACGCTTTTCATGAAGACCGGAATCGCCGGTGTCTTCTCGGCCATGGCCGCGAAGCTCGGCATCATGCAGCTGCAGGAAGGCGAGGAGTACCGGAAGCAGGCGGAAGAGAACGTCATCCGCCAGGTCAACCTGCCTGCGCCACGCGGCCTGATCCTGGATCGTGCCGGACGCCGCCTGGCCCAGAACCGGCGTTCCTGGGAGCTGCGGGTGATCCCTGCCGAGCTCCCGGACGAGGATGAAGAGCCCGAGGAGCGGCAGCGCGTCATCGACACGCTGGTCTCGGCCTTACAAATCGGCGATACGCTCGTCATCCAGCGTGCGGCGCTCCGCACCGGCTCCGAGGCCACCATTTTCAGCCGCGTTGCCCGGATGCTCGGGTATGAAGGCGAGGATGCCGAGGTCCTGATCGAGCGTTGGCAAGAGCAGATCAAGAATGAGGTCTTCCTCAACGTGACGCCCCAGGCGGGCCTCTCCATCGACGATGCGGCACGCTTCCGCGCATCCCGAGCCGAGCTGCCCGGCGTGCTGGTGATGAACCGGCTGGAGTGGCAGATCCGGAACACCTGGGAGCCGCGCCTGCCGGTGATCGTGGCACAGGACGTCCCGCGCGACGTCGCCCTGAAGCTCGAAGCGAACAAGATGTACCTGCCGGGCGTCGAGCTGGACGACTCGGCGCTGGTCCGTGACTACGTCGGCGGCGAGATCATGTCGCATGTCATCGGCTACGTGCGCCCGATTGACGCGGCGATGCTCGACGACCCGCGCTGGAAGGGTCCGAACGGCGAGAAGATCTACGAGCAGACGGACGTCATCGGCTACGAAGGCGTCGAGCTGGCGATGGAGCGGCAGCTTCGCGGCAAGCGAGGCCGGCAGAGCGTCGAGCGCAATGCGTCCGGCGTGCTGATGCGGGTGATCCCCGGTAGCGTCGAGGAGCCGGAGCCGGGTGAAAACGTCCAGCTCACCATCGACCTCGAGTTCCAGCAAGCGGTCGGCAAGGCGCTGCAGGAGCAGATCGAGCGCGCCGCCGAGGCCAAGCGCAAGGTCAACGAGGAGCGCGAGGCTGAGGGCAAGCAGCCATGGCAGATCCCGCAGGCCGGGAGCGTCGTCGCGTACGATCCGCGAAACGGTGAGATCCTCGCCATGGTGAGCTACCCCTACTATGACAACCGGTTGCTCGCCGCCGGTATCTCCGAGCGGAAGTGGCGCGAGTACACGGAGGAGGGATCCGCGCAGGCATTCCTGAACCGCGCGACGAACGAGGCGTATCCGCCCGGGTCCACGTTCAAGATGTTCCTCGCCGCGTCGGCGCTCGATCGCGGCGCATTGACGCCGGAGCAGACGCACTCCTGCCGGGGCGCGATCTTTGTCCCGAATACCTATAACTACGCCGACGGTGTGACGTTCGCTTGTTGGAAAGGGTGGGTTGGAGACGAGCACGGTACGGTTGACCTGTACGGCGCCATGGAGCAATCCTGCGACGTCTACTTCTACAACGTCGCGCCGGAGTTCGAGCAGCCGCCCGATGCCTTCGACCCGCTCTTCTACTGGGACTACAACCTGCTCGGCGGCGGCATCTACAACGCGGACGACAAGCATGTCTTCGACGGGCTGGGCATCGACCCGCTCCACGAGGACATGACGCAGAAGTTCTGGTTTGGTCGCGCGACCGGCATCGAGATCGGCGAGGTCGCCGGCCTGGTGCCGAGCAAGCAGTGGGAAAAGGAAGTGATCGGGGAAGGTTGGAGCGTCGCCGATACGCTGAATATCTCCATTGGCCAGGGTGACTTCCGGGCGACGCCGCTCCAGATGGCCTTCAACACGGGCATCCTCGCGGCGCGGGGCGCCGTCCGCCAGCCGCACCTGGTGCGGCGCACCGGCGTTCCGCCCACCACGCCGGTCGCGTCTCCCGCCGCGACGCCGCAGACGGAGTCCGAGCCGGTCGAGACGGCGCCGGCCGATGCTGAGCTGGGTATGGGCGGCGAGCACCTCGACGTCATCAAGGAGTCGATGCGCCGAGTGGTCCATGGCGAAAACGGAACCGCCAGGGCGAACGGCGATGGCAGCTCGAAGTGGGCCAAGACCAACCCGGAGGGCGAGGAGGAGATCCTGATCGCCGGGAAGACGGGAACCGCCGAGTTCGGCATGGCCGACGAGGACACCGGAGCCCGCGACTCGCACGCCTGGTTCACCTGCTGGGCGCCCCTCGACGAGCCGGAGATCGCTGTCGCCGTGATCATCGAGGCCGGTGGCGAGGGCTCCACCTTCGCCGTGCCGGTCGCCGATGCGACCGTCCGCGCCTGGTTCGAGCTCACCGGCCGCCGACCGCGCGGCGTCGTCCTGAGCGAGGATCCGATGCCGGTCTAGGTGCATCTCGTCGCGTACAGTCGGCCCTTGTGGCCGACTCGTGCCTCT
>DATGPC010000165.1:0-2479 GCA_035305265.1 Thermomicrobiales bacterium
GGCGCTCATGCCACCGAGGATGGCCGCCATGGCCGGGTCCTGGGCGACCGCCTCATCCTGCAGCGACGTCGGTGCGCCTTCGAGGTTCAGGGCCACGGCGGTCGAGAGCATCTCGATATGGGCAATCTCTTCGGTTGCGGTAGAAAGCAACATGTCCCGGTACTTCGGGTCGCGTTGTGCCCAGCCCTGGAAGAAGTACTGCAGGCAGACGCGAATCTCGCCCTCAACGCCACCGATCGCTTGCTAGAGCATACGAGCGAAGCGTGGGTCCGGGGCGTCGACGCGTACCGGATACTGGAGTTTGCCGTCGGTGAAGAACATACCTCTACCTCTTGGTGACTCCTGAACGAATGGCCGGAAAACTGGGTAGGTGACATCCGCAATCCTGCCCGGTAAAGACGTTCGCAAGAGGCGGTTCCAGGCGGAGCGTTGTCGCTCCATTCGTGGGGAAATGGGGTACCATAGAATCAAGGGTGAACGTACAGTATATGCACCCATATGGTTTGCTCGGAGAGGCAGGTACACACGGTGAAGCAGTATCTCGACCTGCTGAAGGACATTCTGGACAATGGCACCCGGAAGGACGATCGCACCGGCACAGGGACGCTGAGCGTCTTCGGCCGTCAGATGCGTTTCGATCTCGAGGAGGGGTTCCCGGCGGTTACGACCAAAAAGCTGTACATGAAGAGCGTTATCCACGAGCTGCTGTGGTTCCTCAAGGGAAGCACCAACATCAAGTACCTCGTAGACAATGGCGTTCCGATCTGGAATGAGTGGCCGTTCCGGTCGTGGCTCATCCAGACCGGGCAGCCCGTGCCGGAGGTCGATAGCGATGCGTGGAAACAGCAGCTCTCGCAGTTCGTGACGATGGTGCGGGACGACGACAACTTTGCTGCCCGCTACGGCGAGCTTGGGCCCGTGTACGGGTCCCAGTGGCGTCGTTGGCGGACGCTGGACGGTCGGGAGATCGACCAGATCGCGCAGGCGATCGAGATGATCCGGACGACTCCGGATTCCCGGCGAATCATCGTCAGTGCATGGAACGTGGCGGATATCGAGGAGATGTCCGTCAGCGGACTTCCGCCCTGCCACACGATGTTCCAGTTCCAGGTTGCCGATGGCCGATTGAATTGTCAGCTGTTTCAGCGGAGCGCCGATGTCTTCCTCGGCGTCCCCTTCAACATCGCTTCATACGCCCTGCTGACGATGATGGTCGCCCAGGTGACCGGGCTGCGGGCCGGCGAGTTCGTCCATACGCTGGGGGACGCGCATCTGTACCTCAACCATCTCGAGCAAGCGCATGAACAGTTGACACGCGAGCCGCGAGCCTTGCCGACGATGCAGATCAACCCGTCGGTGTCGTCGATCGACGACTTCGTCTATGACGACTTCAAGCTCCTGAATTATGCCCCCTGGCCGGCATTGAGAGCACCGATCGCCGTGTAGGCATTGGGGTGGTGAAAACAGGACCGGCCACACCAGATACGGTGTGGCCGGTCCTGTTTTGTCCCATTTGAGAGGGACAGGCGCTAGAGCTCGGGCAGCTGTTTGTACCACCCGGCTGACTGCTCGTAAACGTGCGCGATGCCGAGGATGGTCGCCTCGTCGAACGCCTTGCCCAGCAACTGCAGCCCGACCGGCATGCCGTCGCTGAACCCGCAGGGGATCGAGATCCCCGGGATCCCCGCCATGTTCGCGGGGATGGTGAAGACGTCCGCAAGGTACATCTGGTACGGATCGTCCAGGCGCGAGCCCTTCTCGAATGCCACCGTCGGCGAGGTCGGGGCAACGATCGCGTCACACGACTCGAATGCCCTATCGAAATCCTGCTTGATCAGCGTGCGGACCTTTTGCGCCTTCACGTAGTAGGCGTCGTAATACCCGCTCGAGAGCGCGTAGGTCCCCAGCATGATCCGGCGCTTGACCTCGGGTCCGAATCCGGCGCCTCGGGTCTTCACGTACATGTCCATCAGGTCCTCGCCCTCGATCCGGTTTCCGTAGCGGACTCCGTCATAGCGGGCAAGGTTGGCGCTGGCTTCGGCCGGAGCCGTGATGTAGTACGTCGCCAGCGCGTACTTCGTATGCGGCAGCGAGACCTCGACGATCTCCGCTCCCAGCTCCTGGAGCTTCGCAACCGCGTCCTTGACGGCGGCATCGACGCCGGGCTCCATCCCCTCGACGGAGTACTCCGGCGCGACACCGATCCGGACGCCCTTGAGGTCTTCCGGGAAGGCGGCGGTGTAATCCGGTACTGGCGTGGGGACTGACGTGGAGTCCATCGGGTCCTTGCCGGCGATCGCGCCGAGCATCAGCGCGGCATCCTCCACCGTCCGCGTGAAAGGGCCGATCTGGTCCAGGCTGCTCGCGAAGGGAAGCAGGCCGTAGCGCGACACCCGGCCATAGGTCGGCTTGAGCCCGACGATACCGGAAAATCCCGCAGGTTGGCGGATCGAGCCACCGGTATCGGAGCCAAGCGTGA
>DATGPC010000166.1:0-13922 GCA_035305265.1 Thermomicrobiales bacterium
TCGAAAAATGGTCGATCAGACGCGCCAGATCGGCCCAGGAGCGCCGGGAAAAGGGAACGCGAAGGTGAGCACCCATCGCGGCCCTGACCGCGCGTGGATGGTACGGATCAACGCTCTCCGGCCCGATAACGACGTGATCGACGCCGGCCCCTGCCGCCGAGCGAAGGAGCGTCCCGAGGTTCCCCGGGTCGCGAACCGCATCCAGGATCATCACCAATGGCCGGCCGGCAACGTCAGGAAACGCAGCGTCCCCGAGCATCGGCACGACGGCCAGCACGCCCTGCGGGTGCGCAACATCCGTGAGATCGTCGAAAACGCGGCTCGCCACCCGTCGAATCGTCACATCGGCGGGAATCTGCTCCAGCTGCCCGCGATCGGCATCTTCGCGAAGATAAACCGCCCGCGGACGAATCCCCGCTGCCAGGACGTCATTGACGGCCCGAATCCCCTCAACGACGAACGCCCGCTCCTGCAACCGGTTCTTCCGGCGCTGGAGCGAGCGTGTCATCTTGATCCCCGGGTTTGCCGGACTGACGATGATATCAGTCGATCGGTCGGTTCCCTCGGGCATGTGGTGGGCGCGGAGCCTAGGCCTGCGCGGTCTGGAGGTTGCTCTTGGCAACCTCGACCATCGCCGCGAAGGCTTCCTCGTCGCGAACGGCAATGTCAGCGAGGATCTTGCGATCCACCTCGACGCCGGCCACGGAGAGCCCGTGCATGAACTTGCTGTACGGCAGGCCGTTCAGGCGGCTCGCCGCGTTGATGCGCTGGATCCACAGGCGGCGCATGTCACGCTTGCGGTTACGGCGGTCGCGATACGCATACTGGAGAGCGCGCATCAGCGACTCGTTCGCGCGCTTGTACAACCGGTTTCGGGTGCCGCGGTGGCCCTTCACCTGGACCAGCACCTTACGGTGCCGGCGATGGGCTGCCGCGCCTCGCTTAACTCGTGCCATTGTTCCGATTACCTCTTTTGCTCGTACAGATGAGACTGATTACTCGACGCCGTGCGGGAGAAGACGCTTCACTCGCTTCACGGTGGCGTCGTTCATCACCAGCATCCGGTCGAACTGGCGCTTCACGCGTGCGGACTTCTTGCGGCGGCGGTGGCTCTTCATGCCCTTGGCGTGCATGATCTTGCCCGTCGCCGTCACCTTGAACCGGCGCTTGGCACCCTTGTGCGTCTTCAGTTTACCCAGCTTGCTTCCCACTCTGTTCCTCTCTCTCCGCCGAATCGCCTCGCTGTCGGAGGGGCGCCATATGCATGGTCATCGTACGACCTTCCATGCGTGGCTGCTGCTCGATGGCTCCAACGTCTTTCAGCTGCTCAGCCAATCGCTCCAGAAGATCCTTCCCCAGCTCAGGATGCGTGATCGATCGGCCACGGAAGAGGACCGTCAACTTCACCTTATCGCCGGATTCAAGGAACCGGGCCGCCTGTCGACCCTTGGTTGCCAGATCGTGCTCGCCGATTTTCGGCTCAATCCGGACCTCCTTGAGCTTGATGACATGCTGATTCTTCTTGGAATCGCGCTCTTTTCGGCTTTGCTCATACCGAAATTTGCCATAGTCCATTAAGCGGCAAACGGGCGGCGACGCATTGGGCGCAACCTCGACGAGGTCAAGACCCCGCTCCCGGGCCATCTCCAGGGCTTCCCGTGTTGGAATCACCCCGATCTGGTTCCCTTCGTCGTCGATAAGCCGCACCTCGCGTATACGAATTCGCTCGTTGACGCGTGTCTGCACTGGTCTGGAAATAGCTCGCCTCCTGAACTCTCATTAACGTGCCGTAGGCATGCCGAACGGGTCGGATAGAACACCTGGCATTGCTCCACCGGCACACCGGTCAAATATACACTGTCAACACGGGCTTTTTCAATGAGGAATCGGTATCCTCGCTACCCGGGCAGGACATTCCTGAGCACTCTGCGTGCCATCCCCTCATCTCGCTCGAGCTGGGCAATCAACTCCTCGACGCTCGGGAAATTCTGGTCCGGACGGAGATGGCTGACGAACTCGGTGACGAACGTGGTGCCGTAAAGATCGCCATCAAAATCGAACAGGTGCGTCTCGATCATGCGCTTGCCGGTGTTCACCGCAGGTCGTGTCCCGATGTACGTCATCGCGGGTCGACGCTCCTCGCCCTCGACGCTGGCGACGGTGGCATAGATCCCGTCCGGGAGCGGCACCAGATGGTCTGGCGGGGCGACATTTGCCGTCGGGAAACCAATCTGGCGCCCGACCTGCGCTCCGTGAACCACGGTACCAGCCACCTCGAACCGGTGCCCCATGAGCCGGGCGGCCTCTTCGGCGTTGCCGGCGCTGATGAGCTTTCGGATCTCGGTGCTGCTCACGGCCATCCCGTCAACGCCAACGCGATCGACGACGTTGATGACCGTCCCGTGCTCCCGGGAGATCTCCCGCAACCGGTCCGGTGTGCCTTCGCGCTTGTGACCGAGCGCAAAGTCATGCCCGACCCACATTTCCAGCAACGGTCCCGCGTCGAACAGGAGATGCATGAACTCGGACGCCGTGACCTTCGCCATCTCGCGGTCGAACTGCAATTCGACCACCGCATCCGCGCCGTAACGCATGAGGTACTCCCGGCGTCGCTGCGGAGTGAGGATGCGGCCGGCGAACGTCTCAGGCCGAAATACCTGGATCGGCAGTGGCTCGAATGTCAGCACCAGCAACCGCGCGCCGAGCGTCCGGGCCCGCTCCCTGGCAAGTCCCAGGATGTGCTGATGCCCCTTGTGGACACCGTCGAACGCGCCGATGGTCGCAACCGTCGGTGCCGGCGGGAGATCCTCGATCCGGGTAAAGACCTTCTCCATCAATACGCTCACGATTCCACGACCACCTTCAACGGACGAATAGATTCCTCGCCAGCTTCCGCCGTACCGACGCCCAGCCATGTTCCGGCATCGTCGTACACACGCACGATGCCAGACGCCCCGGCGACCTGAATGGGATTGCCGTTCCGCCAGGACCTGGCATTGCCGTCATCCAGAATAACTGCTGGCCGCTCCTGCAGCGATGCGTCTGGATGCGTCGCGAGGGATTCCCACCGCTCCGTCGCCACGAGCTCTTCCAGCTCATCGAGTCGCAACGCATCGTCCAGCGTGAATGGGCCCGTCGATACCCGGACGAGATTGGACATGTACGCACCGGTCCCGACCGCGTCGCCCAGATCGCGCGCCAGGGACCGGATATAGGTCCCCTTGCTGCAATGCACGTAGATCTCTGCTACCGGCGGTTCCCAGCCGACCAGGTGGATGTCGTGGATCGTGATCGGCCGAGGCTCGAGCTCGATCGTCTCCCCCCGGCGTGCCAGCTCGTACATGCGCTGTCCACCGACCTTGATTGCCGAGTGCATCGGGGGAACCTGCATCTGCGGCCCTTCGAACGCGCGGAGGGCCTCTTCGACCATCTCCCGCGTGACGCCACCGGCATCCTCGACGGTCACCACCTCGCCGTCACCGTCGGCGGAATCTGTTCGAATCCCGAACGTCACTTCGGCGACGTACGCCTTGCTCGCGTCAGCGAGGTACTCGACGGTCCGCGTCGCCAGGCCAACAGCGATCGGGAGGACACCAACGGCAGCGGGATCCAACGTCCCTGCATGGCCAACCCGGCGCTCACCAAGGATCCGGCGGACACGTCCAACCACATCGTGGCTGGTCATGCCGGCTGGTTTGTCGATCACCAGGTATCCGTGATAGAGACCGCGGGTCTTACGTTTCGCCATCAGTCGAGGACAACATCCGAAACGTAACACGGCTCCGGACTGTCGGGATCGAGGCGGATGGCGTCTGCGACGCCTTCGAGGAATCGCTGCTTTTCGCTTTCGTCGCCCTCGATCTGGACTCCGGCCGCTCGCGGATGACCGCCGCCACCGAACGACGCGGCGATCGCCGCGACATCAACGTCCTCCGCCATGCTGCGCATCGAGATACGCCAACCTGTCTCGTTCTTGTACAACAGGGCAGCGGCCCGGGAGCCTTCGGTCCCGACCAGGAAGTTGACCATCCCTTCGGCCTCGCTGCGCTGTGCCCCGCACTCCTCGAACATCTCGGGCGTCAGCTCGGTCCAAATGAGATCGCCTGTCCACTGCACACCCCGCAGCGCAGCGCGCCAGAGACAGACAGAGGACTTTGGCTTCAGCCGGAACAATGCATTCACGATCGGCACCGGGTTCGCGCCGGAGTCGACGAGATCAGCGGCCGTCCGCAACGTGCGCGCCGTCGTGGACTCGGTTCGCAAGCCGAGCGTATCGCCATAGATGCCTGCAAGCAGGCACTGTGCGATATCCCGTGTTTGCATGGTTCCCCAGACGGCCAGCACATCGGTGATGATCTCGGTCGTCGACGCCGCTGTGGGCTCGACGATGTTGACGACACCGAACCGGTCGTTCGTGATGTGGTGATCGATGTTGATGACCGGGATCGGCCCATCCACGCGATGTGGGTCGTCGCGGTAGAAGTTGCCGAGGCGCTGCCGATCGGAGCAGTCCGCCATCAGGAGCAGGTCATAGTCAGGCAGCTCGTCCACGCCGTAAAGAAGGACGTCGTCGACGCCGGGCAGGAACTCGAGGGAATGTGGGACTTCGCCGTCCGTCACCAGCACGTCGGCCGGGATCTCCAATTGCTCCAGTGCCAGCTTGAGGGCCAGCACGGACGACATGGAGTCCGCATCGACGTTCTGGTGCGTCGGCAAGAGCACACGTTGCGACTGCTTGAGCAGCGCGAGCGCTTCGCTCGCGGCCGCGCTGTCAAGCTTCCACCCTGAGGTCATGATTGCTCCTGCCCCGAATCGTCATCCGCGACATCAGGAATCGGGTGCGCCCGGCGGAACGCTTCGTCACGCTCACGGACCTCCCTCAGTGTCTGGGAGATCTGCTGCGCGTATTCCATCGACCGATCGTCGCGGAACTCGAGCTCCGGGATCTGGCGCATCCGCAGCCGCGGCTTGAGGTGGAACCGGATGAACTTCGACGCATTCTGCAACGCAACGAGCGTTGCCTGGCGGTCGTCGTCCGCTCCGAACACGCTGACGTAGACGCGAGCGGTCCGGAGATCCGGCGGGACCTCCACCTGGGTGATGCTGAAGAACCCGATGCGCGGATCCTTCACTTCCCGCCGGATGATTTCGTCGAGCTCCTCCTTGAGAAGCTCGCCGACTTGTCGTGTACGTCGTGTCACGGTCGTTCCCGCACTTTCCGGGGCCAGCCAGATCAGGCGGGACCGATTAGGTCCGCGCCACTTCCTCGCGATGGAGGAACTCGATCTGGTCGCCCACCTGGATGTCGTTGAAGCCGTCCAGGCCAAGGCCACACTCGTAGCCGGCCGCAACTTCGCGGACATCGTCCTTGAAGCGCTTGAGCGAGCTGATACCACCCTCGAACATCACCGTACCACTGCGAAGCACGCGGGCACGGGAGTTCCGGTTGATCTTGCCGTCGAGCACGTAGAGCCCGGCGACGACCTCGTTGCCCGGAAGCTTGAACGTCTCGCGCACCTCGGCGTAGCCGTCGGTGACATCCCGGTAGACCGGGGCGAGCAGGCCGGTCATGGCCTTCTTCACGTCGTCCAGCAGCTCGTAGATCACCGTATAGAAGTGGACCTCGACGCCCGCCGCGTCCGCTGCGCGCTTGGCGGCAGCGTCCGGCCGGACATTGAAGCCAACCACGATGGCGCCCGTCGTCTGCGCCAGCGAGATATCCGATTCGGATACCGCGCCGGTCGCCGCGAGCTGGATCGAGAGCGTCACGCCCTTGTCGGCGGCTTCCTCGTTCAGCTTCAGCAGCGAGTTCTGGATTGCGCCGAGCGAGCCCTGAACGTCCGCCTTGAGGATCACGCGCAGCTCGGCAGTCTTGCCTTCCTGCACCTGATCGTAGAGCTCCGTCAGGCTCAACGGCCGGTTGTCGGAAAGGCCCTCGAGGCGCTTCTGGGCGGCCCGCTGCTCGGCGAGCTGGCGCGCTTCCTTCTCGTCCTCGAACGTCAGGAAAGTGTCACCGGCTTCCGGCACTTCCATGAGACCCATGATCTCGACCGGGGTGCTCGGGCCAGCCTTCCGGATCCGCTTGCCACGATCGTCGAACATCGCCTTGACGCGGCCCCATGTGGTGCCCGCCACGACAACGTCGCGCATGTTCAGCGTTCCGTTCTGGACCAGCAGCGTCGCCACCGGACCACGGCTTCCATCGACGCGAGCCTCGATCACCGCGCCTTCGGCCGGAACGATCGCGTTCGCGCGAAGGTCGTTGAGGTCGGCGACGAGGAGCAGGACCTCGATGAGGTCATCGAGCCCGAGACCCTCCTTCGCGGAGACCTCGACGAACGGGACGTCGCCGCCCCACTCTTCCGGCATCACTTCCAGCTCGGAAAGCTGCTGCTTGATCCGGTCCGGGTTCGCCGTCGGAAGGTCGATCTTGTTCACCGCGACAACCATCGGCACGTTCGCGGACTTGATGTGCGCCACCGCCTCGCGGGTGGTCGGCATGACGCCGTCATCGGCGGCCACCACGAGCACGGCAATGTCCGTGACCTGGGCGCCTCGGGCACGCATGGCCGTGAAAGCCTCGTGACCCGGGGTATCGAGGAAGGTGAGCTTCCGCCCCTGGCTCTCGATCTGGTAGGCGCCAATATGCTGGGTAATTCCACCAGCCTCGCCTTCGTGAACATTGGTGCGGCGCAACGCGTCGAGAAGACGCGTCTTGCCGTGGTCCACGTGGCCCATGATCGTGATGACCGGCGGGCGCTGGACCGCGTCCGGGTCTTCCATCCCCGAGAGCTGGCGGCTCTCGAAGTCGGCGACGCGAACCTTGGCCTCCGTCTCGGCTTCCTTCGTTTCCCAGCCGAGCTCCTCGGCCACTTGCGCAGCGGTCGAGTAGTCAATCTGCTGGTTGAGGTTGGCCATGATGCCGACCTTCATCAACTCCCGGATCACGTCGATCCCGGAAGTCTCCAGCTTGTCGGCCAGTTCCGAAACGGAAAGGACCGGAGGGAGGACGACCGGTTCGCGTACGACCGGTGCTGCCCGCTTCACGGCGACGGTACGCGCACCCGTCCCGCCACGTCGTTGTCCACGCTTGCCCCCGCCGCCTCGGCGAGTGCCGCGTCCTACTGTGTCGGTCATAGTGCTGACTCCTTCGAATCTACCGTCGGCTCGTTGTCTCCTGTGTCCAGTTGTTGACCAGCGGCAAATTCCTTCAAATGCGTTAAAGATTCTTTCGAGGGTGTTGTTCGCAAGGCCTTCGCCAGGACCGACGATGATAGCGCCTTGTCCCAACATCCCTGTTTGTCACACAGGTACGCACCCCGGCCATTCTTCCGGCCGGTGGGATCGACCTCGATCGTTCCCTCACCGGTGCGCACGATGCGTGTGAGCGCCCGCTTCTCGCCCGTCTCGCGACAGACGACGCAGGTCCGCTGCGGAACATGCTTCCGCCGCGGTCCCTGGCGCTTCTTCCCCGTTACGGCACCACCTGTTGGAGGCATGTGTTACACCACCTCCTTTCAGGCATTGGCATCGTCCGGTCGGCCGGCGGCGTTGAACTCGAAATCATCGAATTCATCGATCGGCAACCGGTCGCCCGTTTGCTGATCGAACCGCGCCCGGAGCTCACGCTCGTAGTAAACCTCGACCACACCATCCTGGACATCGACGTCCACCTGACGGCGAACGAGATCCTCGGACAATGGACCGTACGACATACCGGCCACTTCGACCATGCCGTCGGCCTGGACCGCGCGCGGCTGGCGTCCCTGCCAGCTGAAATCGGGCATCCCCGCGCCGGAAGAGCTCGCCGCCTGCCGGAAGAAGTCGTCTCCCGCCTGCAGCAGCGACTCGGGGCCCTTGATGTCGATGCGCCAGCCCGTCAACTTGTAAGCAAGCCGCGCATTCTGGCCTTCCTTGCCGATGGCAAGGGACATCTGGTCGCTCGGCACGATCACGGTCGCGACACGCTGGTCGTCGACCTCGTCCAGCGAGACGTTCGTCGGCTTGGCCGGGCTCAGCGCATTCGCGATGAACGTCGAGACGTCCGACGACCATTCGATCACGTCGATCTTCTCGCCGTACAGCTCGTTCACGATGTTCTGGATGCGGACGCCCCGGACACCGACGCACGAGCCAACCGGGTCGACCTTCTCCTGGCGCGCCGCAACGGCGACCTTGGAGCGAAGGCCCGGCTCACGGGCGATCTCCATGATCTCGACCGCGCCGCTCTGGATCTCCGGCACTTCCTGCTCGAAGAGCCGGCGGATCAGTCGCGGATCGGACCGCGACACGATCAGCTGCGGACCGCGCGCGTGCGCGTTCACTTCGGTCAGCAGGACCTTCAGGCGCTGGTTCGGGCGATACCGCTCGGTCGGGACCTGCTCGCGCGCCGGCATCACAGCTTCGGCCTTGCCGAGCTCGATGATCACCGCGCGATTGTCGGCCCGCTGGACGACACCGCTGAGGACTTCGCCTTCCTTATCCTGGTATTCCTTGTAGACGGTCTCGCGCTCGAAGTCGCGGATGCGGGTGTGGACCACCTGCTTGACTGTCTGGGCGGCGATGCGACCGAAGTTCTCCGGCGTCCGCACGATCTTGATCGAATCACCGATGATCGGCGCCGGCGTGTACTGCTTCGCCTCTTCGATCGAGATCTCCAGGTCGGGGTTCTCGACGACCTCGGCGACCGTCTTGACGATGACGACCTGCATCTCGCCGGTCGCCTGATCCAGCTCGACCCGAATATCCTCTTCCGAGTTCGCGTTCTTCTTGTAAACAGAGGTCAGCGCCTGTTGGACCGAGCTGAGTACCGCTTCCCGGGGAATACCCCGTTCCGCCGCTATTTGGGCGATCGCGGTGTAAAGATCACTCTTCATCCCGCACACCTCCTGCTCTGCATGATGTCATGGCAATGGAAATAGGCCGAAGTGGTGTCGGCCAGATCGTCGAAACCTGAAATCCCCGAACAACAAGAAACGCGGGCTGTGGGCCCACGTTTGATCCCACTCTGTTCGGTTACAGGCCAATATTACCACGGAATAGGCTTCTCTTCAATCAGAAACCGTCGTCCCTGCATGTGCGTGATATAAATGCTCGCAGACGCGCGACCCGCCTTTGGTGGGCCATGCCCTCGACGAAGCCTCAACCCACGCGTGCCGTCCGTCTCCGCGTCGGCATCACCCGATCGAGAAAGGTCCAATGCAGGATCCCGGACTGAATCACCGCCTTCAGCAGCGTTCACGCCGCTCGGGCTTCATCATCGGCCTGACCATGGCGCTGACGCTGTTGGTCTGCGTCGGCAGCTTCACCGTCATCTACGCCCAGCTGGAGCCAGTCGTCTCGGACTTCGTTTCGAGCAGCACGGACGAAGCGGCCCCGACGGAAGAGCCGGAGGTCGCCGAAGCCGCCCCAACCGCTCCGACAGAGACCGACACGGACAACGCCGAGCAACCACAGCCGACCACCGAACCTACTCCTGAACCGACGTCCGAAGCCACGGCCGAGCCAACACCGGATGACGACGAGTTTGTGCCGGACTATCAGCTCGACTCGATCGACTCCGTCAACCTGCGACCCGGCCCGGGAGTCAACTCGGGCGAGGCCGTTGTGGCGGTCCCGATCGACGCCCCCCTCATGTATCTCGGCGAATCCGAGCCGACACAGGATCCCGGCGCTGACGGCCTCGATGAGGGTCAGGTATGGATGCTCTTCCGCACCGAAGATGGCGAGGAAGGCTGGATCCGCGAGATCGACGTTACCGAGTACACACCCTAGGAGTACCCAAAATGCAGCAGGTCACCATCATCGGGCTCGGGCTCATCGGCGGCTCGATCGGCATGGCGTTGAGGCGCTGGTCGGCGGACAACGAAAACGCCCTGCGGA
This sequence comes from Thermomicrobiales bacterium, assembly GCA_035305265.1. GTDB lineage: Bacteria > Chloroflexota > Chloroflexia > Thermomicrobiales > UBA6265 > UBA6265. Next base: position 9,883 of record DATGPC010000166.1, read on the forward strand.
TCGTTGGGTACGACGCCGACCTCGAGAAGCAGAACCTCGCGAAGTCGAAGGGCGCCATCGACGGTGCCGCGTGGAACCTCGGCGAAGCCGTCAAGGACGCCGATATCGTCATCGTCTCCACGCCTGTCGGCGCGATGAAGGAGCTTTTCGAGAACATCGCACCCAGCCTCAAATGGGACGCGATCGTCACCGACACCGGCTCGACCAAGACCGAAGTCCTGGAATGGGCCAAGGTGCTCCCCAGCACGGTCTCGTTCATCGGCGGCCATCCCATGGCCGGGAAATCCGAGAGCCTCGAAGCCGCGACCGCCGACCTCTTCAAGGGCGCAACCTGGGTGGTAACGCCTTCACCGACCGCAAGCGAAACCGCTATCCGCAACGTGATGGGCCTCATCGCCGCCGTCGACGCCGAAGCGTTCTTCGCCGACCCGGTCGAGCACGACGCCTATGTCGGCGGCATCAGCCACCTGCCAATGGTCGCCGCGGCGGCTCTGGTCCTGACCGCGACCGGCGACAACTCCTGGCGGGACATGCGGACCATGGCGTCCACCGGCTTCCGAGACACCACGCGCCTCGCCCTCGGGAGCCCCGAGATGCATCGCGACATTTCGCTGACGAACCGCCAATCCCTCACCCGCTGGATCGACCAGTACATCGCCGCCCTTGAAGGCTTCAAGGCCGACCTGGCGATCGAGGACGAGGAATCGGCGCGAGACAAGGTCCACGAGTTCTTCGTGAAGGCGCAGGACGCCCGGGCGCGCGCTGAAAGCCCGGCCCGCCGCGATGAGGACTTCCAGGGGCAGGACTCGTTGAAGGGCGAAACCGTCTCCCAGTCGGTCGGTCGCATGTTCCTTGGCGGCTTCGCTCGGAAGGACCGCCGAAAGGACAGCAACGGCCGCCGTTAGGCGTCACCAGGGAAGGGACAGGCAGTGACCACCCCGGAATCTCCGACCCCTGAGCAGCACCAGGGCACGGGCGCGCATCTCGGCGTGGACTCGGCTCATCGGGCCGCATCGCAAAGCGCCCTGGCGAGCCGGTTCATCGCGCTCTTCGCGATCCTCGGCACCACGGTCTCCGCGATCGCTGTGTTCGTCTATGGCGCGGTGTTTGTGGGGATTGCCATCTGGGACACGATCACGGGCGGGAAACCAAGCGAAGAGGGCCTGAAGCACCTGACGCTGCAGCTGGTCGAGGCGACCGATGCATTCCTGCTCGGTACGGTGCTCTACATCGTCTCGATCGGCTTCTTCCAACTTTTCATCGACAGCGACGTCGCCGTTCCGGGCTGGATGCGCATCACCGATCTCGACCAGCTGAAAACCAAGCTGGTCGGCGTGATTGTCGTGCTCCTGGGCGTCACGTTCCTCGGAAAAGCCAGCAACTGGCGGGACGGCGATGACATCCTCTACCTTGGCGGCGCCATCGCACTCGTCGTCGGCTCACTCGCGTTCTTCGGCTTCCGTGCCCACGAGAAGCACTGATCAGGGCACCAGCGACCACTCCTGCGGGAGTTCATACTGGAACAACAGGTCCGTCGGCTCTCCGTCGACGCGGATCCTGCCACGATCCTTCCGGCGCAAATCCGCATAGTTGTTTTGGACCTGGATGATTCGCCGTTCCTTCAGGTTGAAGACGATCAGTCCCAGTCGGCCGGGAATGAGGCTGCGCGCCCGGGTCTCGCTATCCATCACGCGAAACGCGGGGTGTTCGTCCTGGTCATCGCCGGCAATCGCGCTCTGGAAGGACGCATCCACGGCCTCGACGTTATGCTCGTCGAATCGCATGATCTGGAACCGCACGTTCATCGCCCATTCCGCATCGTATGCGTGCGCGAACGCCAGCAATTCGCCACCATCCGTCGCGCCCTGCGTGATTGCCGCAGCGAGCACCTTCAACCCGTGCGGTGGCGCAAGGAAGCTCACGGTTCCCCGCTGGTCGATCACGTTGACGCGATAGTGATTGTGGTTTCGGTCGTGGCGAAACAAATGCGAGTCCATGGACAACGATTCCTGTATTTGGATGAGATAGGACGCCCGGGCCGGTAGGGTACCATATGATGGAGACCGATCGGCATGTTCCATGAAAGCGCATAGCCCTATGCCTACCTCCACCCAGCCCAACGGCTCGCCGAGCGACCAGCCGAAGAAAACCCGTCTCGAACGCGAGATCGAGGAGATTCTCACCCGCGCTGAAAAGGAGAACCCACTACCTCCCCCCACGCCCATCCGGCCACGCAGGAAGGCGCCGGGTGACTACATGCGGCAATTCCAGGCGCCCGCCATCGGTCCCTCCCTTCGGCGCTGGCTGGACACCGCTCCGATGCTTGTCGCCTTTGCAGCAGCGCTCCTGGGTGTTCTTATCCGGGATTTCTCGCCCTTCCTCGCAACCATCGCCGCGACTGGCGCGGTTGTGGCACTCTTCTGGCCGGTGGTGACGCATTACCGCACACCACGGACAGGCCCGAAGATGTGGCGCGGACGCGAGCTCGACATGAGCCCCGATCCGCCACAATCAGTGACAAAGTTCCAGGATTGGCTCCGCAAGAAGGGCATCCTGAAATAGCGCCCCCCGGTCGCAATCATTCCGGGACGGAGAAGACGGTTCATGCCCAGAGTCGTGTCCGATATCGTCGACGTCTACGTCTTTCGACGACTGAACGCGCGAGTCCAGTTTCTGTTGCTCCAGCGACGCCCGGACGTCACCTTGCCCCAGACCTGGCAAGCGTTCCACTCGCAGATTCTGGCCGGTGAGCGGACTCTCGATGCCGTCCGGCGAGCGGTGAAAGACCTTTGCGGTCTCAACGTGAGCGCAATCTACTCCGCCGACTACATCAACCAGTTCTACGACGAGGGTCGTGACGCCATGGTGCTCGCGCCCGTGTTTGGCGTCAACGTGAGCCCACAGGCGCCCCTCGACCTCGCCCCCGACTTCCGGGACGCCGCATGGTTCGATCGGGACGAGGCCACCAGCCGGCTCGCGTTCTCCGGCCAGCGATGGGCGGTCCGCCATCTCGACGAAATCATGAGCATGGGCGAGGCCGAAGCGAGCATCTACCAGCTCGACCTGTCCACGCCGCAACCGGCACATGGCGAGGAGCCGGAGGACGATGAGTGGTTCGACGACGACACGATCGCCGAACTCGAGGGCCAGCAGGATCCCGATCCGGTCGACGAAGACGCCGATGATGACGAGGTGTACCAGTCCGCGGTCGAAGGCCGCCACAATGACGATGACCGGTGATCATTCCACGTCATCACGCGCTACAATAGAACGAATGATCTAGATACCTACGTTTCCCCCGGAGGCACTATGCCCGACTTCAGAATCGTCTCCGACCTGCGTCCCACTGGTGACCAACCGCGCGCCATCGAAGAGCTCGCTGAAGGCATCGAAAACGGCGAGAAGTTCCAGACCCTGCTCGGCGTAACCGGCTCGGGCAAGACCTTCACGATGGCCAACGTCATCGAAAAGGTGAACCGTCCGACCTTGGTCCTCGCCCACAACAAGACGCTTGCTGCGCAGCTGTACGCCGAGTTCAAAGAGTTCTTCCCGCACAACGCGGTGGAGTACTTCGTGTCGTACTACGACTACTACCAGCCGGAAGCCTACGTCGCGCGGACTGATACGTTCATCGAGAAGGACGCGCAGATCAATGAGGAGATCGACAAGCTCCGTCACGCGGCCACGCGTGCGCTCCTCACTCGCCGCGACACCCTGATCGTCGCCTCCGTCTCGTGCATCTTCGGTCTTGGTACGCCGGAAGAATACGCCAAGACCATGATCAACCTGATGCGCGGGCAGCAGGCACGACGCGACAAGATTCTGCGGCAGCTGGTCGACATCCAGTACGACCGCAATGACATGGTGCTCGAGCGCGGCTCATTCCGCGTTCGCGGCGACACGCTCGAGATCTATCCGGCGTATGAGGAGATCGCCGTCCGGGTCGAGTTCTGGGGCGACGAGATCGAGCGCATCGTTGACGTCGATCCGCTCACGGGCGAGATCCTGGCCGAGCGGGACGATATCTCCATCTACCCCGC
>DATGPC010000167.1:0-13469 GCA_035305265.1 Thermomicrobiales bacterium
GATCACGCCCAGCAACCGGGCGGTCTCGCGCAGCCGGTCGACCTCGTGGCCGAGATGATGAACGGGCAGGTCCTGCACCGGCGTGCGGTGAAGGAGCGAGAGCGGCTCCGCGAGGGCCGCGAGCAGGCTTTCGAAGCGGGCATCGTCCCGGAGCGACGCGAGCTGGTCGCCCGGGGCTTCTGCGTGGGCAATGTACCCAAGCTTCTCGTTGGTCCCGAGCATCTCCGGCGTCGGTAGTCCGGCCTCGATAAGAGTGGTGGTCGCCGCGCGGATCATCTCGACTGGCTTGTCCGCGTGGGTCTTGCCGTAGACAACTCCCCGGGATGTCTCGTACCGGAAGAGCGCCTTCCGGCCGGGCTTGTAGCGGATCAGCGCCGGGTCGCTTGCCACCGTGAGGTCAGGCGCGTCCAACATGGTGGCGAGGTGCTTTCGTGCCGGCTCCGTCGCCGCCGCCGGCAGCAGGGAGCGGAGATCGTAGTCGATCGGGAAGAAGGCCAGCATCCCGTTCAGCTCCAGGACGTACGCCACCCGCTCCAGGGGGAACGCCCCGCATGCATCGTTCGCGCGGTCGAGCAGCTTCGCCAGCTTGCGGCTCTTCATCCGGCGGCGGCCACGGTCGTCGGCGAACGTCTTGATGTGGGCCGGGTGCGTCGTGACCTCGTCGCCGATCCGGATGTCGATGTCGTAATTGACGAGGCAGCTCGTCTGCGGCTTGTACCGGACGTAGGTGGGCCGGCAGGCGATGATCTCGACACCGGCGTCTCCGGCGGCGTGGCGGGCGATGAGGCCGCGCATCGCCTCGCCGTCGAAGAGCGTCATGAAATTGGGCAGGATTGGGTCGAACGGTGGGATGTGGATCATGACGTCGCTCGCATCAGGGGTGTGACGTTGGCGGGCGCCACCTGCATCTCGTAGAGGTCGCGGTAGCGGCCCGGGCGGGAGGTCAGCTCGTCGTGGGTGCCGCGCTCGACGATGCGGCCACCTTCGAGGACGAGGATCTCGTTCGCCTTGCGGATCGTATCCAGCCGGTGCGCGATGATGATCGCGGTGCGACCGGCCAGCAGGCGTTCCATCGCCTTCGTGACCCACTGCTCGGACGCCGCGTCGAGGCCGGTGGTCGGCTCGTCGAGGATCACGATCGGCGCGTCCTTGACCATCGCGCGGGCGATCGCCAGGCGCTGTCGCTGGCCGCCGGAGAGCGACGAGCCGCGCTCGCTGATCATCGTGTCGTAGCCATCCGGCTGGGACATGATGAAGTCGTCGATATAGGCGGCCTTTGCGGCGGCGCGAATCTCCTCGTCGGTCGCGTCCTGCTTGCCGTAGGCGATGTTCTCGCGGAACGTCCCGGCGAAAAGGGCGCCATCCTGCGGCACGATGCTGATGTTCTCGCGCAGCGAGTCCAGCGTGAATTCGCGGATGTCGATGCCATCGATCGTGATGCTGCCACCCGTCACGTCATAGAGGCGCGGCAGAAGCGAGACGATGGTGGACTTGCCGGCGCCGGAGCCGCCGACCAGTGCGATCGTCTCGCCAGGATTGACCCGGAAATCGATATCGGTCAGCGTCTGGTCGCCTTCCTGGTACGCGAACGAGACGTGGTTGTAGGCCACCTCACCGCGCAGGATGCCGGCGTCGCGCGGGCCGTCCTGGATGTCCGGCACCTCGTCGAGCACCTCGGTGATGCGGTCGACGCAGGCGGACGCCTTGCTGGCGCGCTCGGCAACGCGGGAGAGGCGGCGGAGCGGGCGGTTGAAGCTCTGCATGTAGGTAACGAACACGACCAGCTCACCGGCGGACAGGCGGCCATCGATGACCTGGGTCGCGCCGATCCACAGCGTCAGCGCCATGCTGACCGCGACGGCGATCTCGATCCAGCGGTTCAGCTGGCCTTCGAGGCGGGTTGCGCGCAGACCAGCGTTCAGCGACCGCTTGTTGATCTTCGCGAGGCGCGCTTCTTCCGACCGCTCGCCGGTAAAGATTTGGACGATCTGGATGTTGGAGAGCGATTCGTGCAGGCGCGAGCCCAGCTCGCCCTCACGCTTGCGCTGGTTGTTCGCGGCGGCGCGAATCCGGCTGGAGTAGATGACCAGCACGCCGAAGATGATCGGGATCGTGATGATCGCGACGAGCGCGAGCCGCCAGTTCATGACGAACATGATGGTCACGAAGCCGACCAGGATGATCGATTCGGAGATCAGCGAGAGGAGCGACGCGGCGAGGAGCTGGCGCAGGTTGTTGATATCGCCGGTGAAGCGCATCAGCAGGTCGCCGGTGCTCGTGCCGTTGTGGAAGCGCAGCGAGAGGCGCTGGACGTGGGCGAAGAGACGCTCGCGGATCGTGATGACGACATCCTGGCCAACGCGCGAAGTCAGCACGCTCTGGCCGTAGTAGAAGATGCCCTTGATGAATGCCAGGACGAGGACCGCGCCGACCGCCAGCTGCAGGACGCGCATGCGGTCGTCGCCGAGCCAGCTGTTCAGCCACCCGAATGGCGTGACGAGCGGCACATCCAGGATGACGTTGTCGAGGATGAACTTGATCGGCCACGCCTCGGCCAGCCGCACCAGCGTGTACCCGATGGCACAGAGGAGCGCCATCAGCAGCTTCGGCCAGTGGTGCATCAGCTCCTCGCGGAAGCGGATGATGACCTCCAGCGAGACCTGAATGCCCCGCGCCTGCTTTTTCAGCGCCTTGACGGGCGATGCCATCAGCGATCACCTCCTGCGAGAGCCGCCTCGAGCGGGGTTGCGACGAGCGCCTCGACGACGCGGGCGTTCTTCTCCCAGCTGTACTCGTCGACGGCCTCGCGCAGCGCTTTGGCGCCGAGCGCGTCGAGCTGCGCCCGATCGTCCAGCAGGGACGTAATCGCTGCCGCGAGGGCGGACGTGTCGCCCGGTTCGACCAGCAGGCCGGTGCGGCCCTGCTCGACGATCTGCGGGATCTGGCCGATGTTCGCGGCGATGATCGCGCGACCGGCGGCCATGTACTCGAAGATCTTGAGCGGCGAGAAGTAGAAGCCGGGCTGGGGGTTGTACGGAGCGACGGCGATGCTCATCCGGCCGATGTAGCCGGCCATCTCGTCGTGATCGACCATGCCGGTGAAGCGAACAAGGTCGGTGATGCCCTGGTCACGGGCGAGCGTTTCCAGCATGTCGCGCTGGGGGCCGTCGCCGACGATGAGCAACTGCGGCGTGTCGTCTATGCCGCGCTCGCGGGCGATCTTGCCGATCGCTTCAACGAGCGTCGCCGTGCCATGCCAGGCCTTCAGTGTTCCAACGAAGCCGACGGTTGGCCGCTCCGGCTTCATGGCCGCCGCCCTGGCGAAGCGGTCGATGTTGACCCGGTTCGGGGTGACGGTGATGCGCTCGGGCGCGACGCCGGTTCCGATCAGCCATTCGCGCAGCTCTTCGGAGACGGCGAGCACATAATCGGCTGATTGCAGGATCATGCGCTCCGTCTCGCGGACGGTGCGGCTGAAGCCGAGGCCGCGGTGCGCTTCCGCCTCGTCGGCGAGCGGCGCGTTCACCTCGATGATGTGCGGGATGCCGAGACGCTTCGCGAGGTCGACGCCGGCGGTGCTCATCAGGGAGTAGCGCTCGTAGATGGCGTCAGGCTGCCAACCCTCCAGCGCCGGCAACAGCTCCTGCACCAGCGTGACGCCGTAGAGCATCGACCGGATCTCCTTCATGGCGGGGTCGGAGATGGCAGGATCGGCCTTCATGGTGTCGACGAGTCCCTTCTGGACCTTGCCGAACCGCACCTCCGTCACCGGGAGATCGAAGCCGGCCGGGCGCTCCCCGCCGAGGCGAGGGGTGAAGATATGCACGTCGTGCCCGATGGATTGGAGGGCGGTCGACATCTCACGGACATGGATCGATGCGCCCTTGTTCCCGAAGACCGGGATGCCGTAATCGGCGGTCAGATAGGCGATTCTCATGACTGAACACTCGCTTCGATGAAGTTCTGGCGGAGGCGCGCGACGTTCTTGCGGAGGTCGAACTCTTCCTCGACCAGCTTCCGGCCGGCAGTGGCCATTGCCCGGGCACCGTCCCGGTCGGCGAGGGATGCGGCGATCGCATCGGCAAGCGTCTCTGGATCACGCTCCGGGACGATACGTCCGGTCTCGCCATTGCGGACGAGCTCCGGGATACCGGTCACCGGCGTGGCCACAACCGGCACGCCGAGTGCCATTGCCTCGATTAGGACCGTTGGAAGGCCGTCGCGATTGCCGTCCTTGCCGACAATACACGGCGCGGCGAAGACGCTGGCCTGCGGATAGCGGTCGATGAGCTCCTCGCGCGTCATCGGGCCAGGGAGGGAGACGAGGTCACCGAGGTTCAGCTCGGCGATCAGGGAGCGGAGCTTCGCTTCCTCGCCGCCGGTGCCGATGATCTCGCAGCGGAACGGGATTCCCCGGTCGCGCAGGATGGCGCTGGCGCGGATAAGGTCGTCGAAGCCCTTCTTCTCGACGAGGCGGCCGACCGACAGGACCAGCGGCGGGTCCTGCGGTCGGGGCTCCTGCGGCTGGAACATCTCGAGGTCCAGGCCGTTGTAGATGCGCCGGACGTTGGTCGCGGGCTCCAGCGAGAGCAGGTGCTTCACGTTGAAATCGCTGACGGTGACGACGAATTTCGCCAGCTTCAGTTTCCTTATCAGGGATCCCCACGACACGGTCTCGATGAAGATGTCCTTGGCGTGGGCGGTGAACGAATAGCTCATGCCCATCATCTCGTTCAGGTTCCGCGCCACCGAGGTCGCGCTGGATGCGAAGTGGGCGTGAACGTGGGTGATGTCCTCGCGCTGGAGGTACACGCCGACATAGCCCGCCTGCAGGAATCGCTTCAGGCTGCTCCACGAGCGCGACTTGATCGAGCGTCGTGCCGACTGCACCAGGCTGTTCAGGTAGCCGGCCGGGTGCTTTCTCAGCATCCCGAGGTGCGGGCGAACGAACCGTCGGGCGTTCTTCCAGGAGATCTCGGGCAGGTAGGTGATCGGGCCCTTGACGCGGTCGACATCGGCGTGACGGCGCGCGTCGTTCGGCAGCTTCAGGGAAAAGATGTGGACATCCATGCCCGTTCGCTCGAGCTCCAGGATCTCGCTCAGGATGAACGTCTCGGAGAAGCGGGGGAACATCTTGGTGATGTAGGCGACCCTGGGTCTGGCGTTTGAGGACATGGATGTGGCCTTTCGTGGTGGTGACGACCGGTCGTCGCGCGGGCGTCGGTCTGAGGGAGAGGAGAAGGGGTGTCGACGTGAGTCGATCGGGCCGAATCCGTTCCGGCCCATGCTGTAGAGCCGAATCTCAGGCGGCGCTGCCGGCGAGCTGGGCCTGGCGCTCCTGCTCGAGCTCGTCAACGAGGTTGGTGAGACCTTCCATCGGCAGTTCGGGGATCGTCTGCTCGTCACGCTCAAGCAGCTGGAATGCGGCCCGGGTCAGCGACGTCGGTTCCAGGTCGTCCGGATGCAGCATGCCGACGTAGCCATGCCGGTTCAGGAACGACGCCCGGATGAGCTGCTCCTTGCGCGGGAAGACGCGCGGAACGATCACCGTCGGGCGATGAAGCGACATCGTCTCGCAGACGGTGTTGTAGCCGCCCATGCTGATGACCGCGTCCGCCGCGCCGATGTAACCCGGCATATCGTCCGTAAAGTCCAGGAAGTGGACGTTCCCGCGGTCGCCGAGGCGGGCGCGGATCTGGTCACGCTCCTCGTTGGATTGCAGCGGGCCGCCGACGATCAGTGTGTCGAAATCCTGCTGCTGCGTCAGCTTCAGGTCGCGGATCGTCGCGTCGAACAGCGCCTGTCCGTCGCCACCACCACCCGCGGTGACCAGCACGAGCTTGTCGGTCTGCATATCGATGCTGGCGCGAATCTCGTCCGGGGTGCGCTGGCCGGCTTCGCGCTTGAGGTAGCCAACGAAGCGGGTCTTCGCGGCCGCCTTCTCGCTGAGGCCGTATTCCTCGACAACGTCGTAGAAGTTGCGGTGACCGTAGACGAAGATCATGTCGTAGAGATCGTCGAAGAGCTCGTAGACACCGTCTTTCTGCCATGCCTTGCGGACGGCGGGCGCCTCGTCCATGACGTCGCGCAGTCCGATGACGAGGCGGGTCTCCGGCATCTCCCGCTTCAGGTAGCGGAGGGTCTCGACGACCTCGCCACGTAGCCCGGCCGGGGCGTGGTCCACGAAGAAGAAGTCCGGCTGGTACTGCTTCGCGGCGGCGAGGATCAGGTCACGACGCAGGTCGCGAATGCCATCGAAGGGCATGTGGCCGAGCGTGCGGGAGGTGTACTCACCGGCGGCGTCCTTGGTGACGGAGGGGAGTTTGACGAAGTCGGCGCCATCCGGATAGGTGAACGCGCTGGCAACCGGCGATCCCGTCAGGATGAGCTGGGAGATTTCGGGATGGATCGCGCGGAAGTGATGCGAAAGCGTCAGCGTGCGACGAATGTGCCCAAGCCCATACGTGTCATGGCAATAGAACATGGCCTTGAGACCGTGCGCCTTCGAATCATCCAGCAGGTATGCGTTCACGAGATATCCTTCTCCTTACCAAAATGTCGGATCTTCACCACTGATCGAGGCGATCGTGGTCCCGTTGCCTCAGTAGAGGCGTCGGATCGGCCGGTGATACATCGGTCGGGAAGAGGTCGGCGGAATGGTGTTTCCGGTGCCTCAGCAAGGACACACGCCCGGCCAGGCACGGCATGGAGAATGCCGCGGGGCGGGAGCGTATGGGTTGCATCAGGTGGGGCCGATTGCGCGGTATGCGTTGGCGAGGCTGAAGGGCTGACGGCGGCCTCCAGCAAGCACGCGCGTGGGCTGCCAACTCAATGGTGTTATCGTAGCATTCGTCACATACAATTGGTAAGCACGATCGAATTATTCCGCGCGACGGTGCGCCGGGGTGACGCAGCGACACCGGGGGTGGTGTCGAGAGGGGCGGACCAGGTCCGGAAAGCTATTTCAGCGGGGCGGGAGGCGGAAGGGTTCCGCCGTTGAGGTCCGTGAGGAAGGTGACCAGGCTCGATCGAATCAGCTCGAGATCGCCCGGTCCCATCTGCTCGGCCCAGGACGCCTCGATCTCGCTGTAAATCTCTTGTACGTCCCGAAGGAAGCGCTCGCCCTCGCTGGTCATGTCGACCATTTTTCGCCGGCCATCATCCGGGTGCGGGGCGACATGGACCAGACCGTGCGCTTCCATGTGCTCGATCGTTTTCGAGGCGGCCTGCTTCGAGACGCCGAGGAACGTCGCCAGCTCGTTGACGCTGGTCGGGCCGGCGCTCAGCCGGCCCATGACGAACCCCCACGAGTGCCGGACATCGTCCCATCCGCGCGCGGTCAAACCACGGTGCAAGCCGTCGACGAGCATCCCGGCGGCAGAAAGGAAAATGCGTGCCAACGGCACGTTGTGGGCGTGTTCAGCGTTCACTAGATACCCCAGGGTGGCGTGAAGGGATCCTTACCCGGCAGGACCGCCTGCCCATCCACCGGAAAGCAGACGATGGCACGAAACGGCTCGTCGCCCTGCGACTGGATCTGGAAGGGCGTCCCGGCCGGAACGACGATCACGCTCCCTGTCCGGGCGATGGAGTCTTCCCCGTGGATCCGGACCGATGCCTCGCCCGCTTGCACGACAAAGACCTCAGTGCGGGTCACTGAATGAGGAACGGCCGGCGTGCCCGGCTGGATCTCCACCTGCCAGACGCGGACATGGGCGCCGCCGTGCGAGGGGGTGGCGAGCGTGGTGAATTCGGTCCCTTCGAGATGATGCTTCGGGCAAGTCTCGAGTGTGTAGGTCGGCATGTGTGCCCTCCAGATGAGTCGTCAACGTGATTGACTGAATCGATTCTAGGGCTAACCCGATAGAATGTCAATCACGTTGACGATCTTCTCGAGATTACGAGACGAATCCCGGGAGGACATCCTTGCCGAATGCTTCGATGAACGCTTCCTGGTTCCGGCCGACGTTGTGCAGGAAGACGCCCTGCACGCCAAGCTCCAGGTCCTGGTGAATCCATTCGCGGTGCTTGCCGGGGTCGGAAGAGATGCGGACCGAGCCGTCCAGATCCTCGGGGCGGACGTAGGCCGCGGCCGCGTCGAAATGCTGCACCGACCACAGGTCGGCGCCCAGGTCACCCGCCAGCACGTTCGGTCGCCATTGATCGAAGGCGTTCGCGCGCGCCTCTTCATCGGTATTCGCCCAGGAGACATGCGACTGGATGTAGACCGGCGCATCGTCGCCAGCGACCTCGCGGAACGCGGCGATGAGGGCCTTTATCTTCTCTGGCTCGGCGTTGACCGTGATCATGCCGTCCGCCCAGCTCCCGATGTGGCGGGCGGTCTCCTCGCTCAGGGCGCCGCCAAACAGCGTTGGCATCGTCTCCGGCAGCGACCAGATTTTCGCCTCGTGAACGGTGACGTACCGGTCGTCGGATACGGTCTCGCCCGCGAGCAGGGCGCGGATGATTTCGGCATTGTGCTTCAGCCGCTCGTTGCGCTCGGCTTTCAGGGGCCAGCGTCCGCCGGTGATGTGCTCGTTGAGCGCCTCGCCCGAGCCGAAGGCGACGAAGAGCCGTTCCGGGAACATCATGTTCAGCGTCGCGATCGCCTGCGCGATGATCGCGGGATGGTAGCGATAGCCCGGCGCGTTGAAGGAGCCGAAGGGGAGGGACGTCGCCTGCATCGCCGCTCCAAGCCACGACCAGTTGAAGCCGGATTCGCCTTGCGCCTCCGACCACGGCGCGATGTGATCCGAGCAGAAGGCGGCATTGAACCCTGCCTGTTCTGCCTGCACGGTGTAGCGCAGGAGGTCCGCCGGTGAGAATTGCTCGTGGGAATTGTGATAGCCGAACAGGGTCATGGGTGCTCGCTTTCAGGTGTGTGGAAGGTGACGAACCCGGAGGGCTGGCCACGGACATCTGCGGGCTGGGTCGCAACGGTGGTGCCAGCGTGGCACGCCGGTTGCTCTAGGGGGTGGTAGAGACGCGAGCAGCGCGGCGGAGCATAGGGGCCTTCGATGACCAACGAATTCATAGTGGTAGGCGAGCACAAGGAAAACGAACTCGAATTACTGGTTAAGGGGGCCGACGGGGCGTTCTACGATTACAACCCGGTCCAGGAAGCTTTCTCCCCCGTCGTGCCGGACGAGAACTGGGTAATTACCGAGTCAGCCGACGTCGAAACGGGCGACGGAATGCCGGTGACCGAGCCTGCTGCCGACGCTGACTGACGTCACATACAGGAAAAGCCCAACGAAAAGGCCAGGCGGATTACCCGCCTGGCCTTTCGCGTCCGGATTGGGAGCTATCGCGTGCGACCTCCGCGCAGTGTCCTGAGCCGCACGGCCAGGAGCGCCGCCACGGTCGCCGCGGCCAGCATGGCGCCGTAGCCGAGGGCCGAACCGGCTCCGCTGCCTCCACCGGTCGACGGCAGCTTCGTCACGGTCTGGGCGCGAGGCTCAGCTGATACGTCGGGTGTGGCCTCCGGCCGAGACTCGACCGGCGGAGCCGTCGGTACCGGAGTTGGCTGCGCGATCTCGATAACGACCTCGCTCGCGTCCGATTGCACGACGTCGCCATCCGGTCCGACACCGAGCACCAGGGAGGTGAACCGCAGCGATCCCGCCTCCGCATCGGTGGCGGTGACAATGTACGTCGCATGGACGGTGACCGATTCGCCGGGCGCGAGGTCGCCGATCGCGCCACCGGTATTGGCTTGCGCCATGAAGACGAGGCTGGCCAGCTCCGCGTTGTCTCCGGCCCACTCGATGCCGTCCAGGTCCGTCGTCAGCTCGACGTCGCGCAGCGTGACGTTGCCGCTATTGGTGGCGGTGAAGACGATCCCCAGTTCGCTACCCTCGCGGGCGCCGTCCTCCGGCGTCGTGACATCGGTGACCAGCTCCAGCGACGGTGCCGTCGCCACGGTCGTGACGCGCGCGGCCGCTTCGGCGGAGACCTCGGTGCCATCCGGGGCGGCTGCCACGACGCCAGCGATGTTGACCACCTCGCCGGCGACCATGTCCGCTTCGGTGATCGTGTACAACGCCGTGCACTCGATTGTGCCGCCGACCGGGAGCGGGGCCGCGTCAGCGCACTCCAGCGAGGTGGCGATGTCGTCGCTCACGCGGATGTCGCTGAGGGTCACGTTGCCGTCATTCGAGACGACGATCGTGTACTCGACCACGTCCCCGGCCGCAAGGTTCTCCGTTTCGCCGATGACGGCCTTGGTGATCCCGATCGCCGGAGCGGCTGCCGCCAGTGAGATAGTGACCTCGCTCACGGCCTCGACTGGATTGCCCTGCGGATCGATGGAGGTGACCTCTCCGCGGTTCTCGATCGTCCGATCTGCGTTGGTGTCGAACGCATCCTGCGAGATTGTCAGCGTGCCGGTGCAGGTGATGCTCTCACCCGGCGCCAACCGGGTCGCCTCGTCGCACGAAAGGTCCGCCAGCAGCGTGTCGGTGATGGTGACGTCGTCCAGCGTCACCTGACCCGTATTCGTCGCGGTCAGCATGTAGGTGATGACCTGGCCGGCGGTGAGGCCGGTGACGGCTTCGCCGGGCTCGACCTCTGCGTCATCGATCCGGGTAACGACCTTGTCGAGCCGGATCGCGATCGTGCGCGGCCCGGAGATCGTCGTCCCTGCGGTTTCGGAGACCTGCTCCGGTGTCATGCCGGACGGCGTGGTCGCGATCACGGTAGCTGTCGAGGTGAGTGACCAGGTGGCGTCGTCACCCGGCTCGAAGGCGTCGATGATGTCCTGGGAGACCGTGAACGTCGCCGAGCACTCGACCGGCTCGCCGGTCGCGGTGAGGGATCCGATCACGTTCGTGCCGTCGCCGCAGTCGATGCCGGTGACCGCATCGTCGGTCACGGTCAGGTCCGTCAGCGTCACGTTGCCGGTATTGCGGATCGTGTAGGTGTAGGTCACATCCGTGCCAGCCGTGACACCGTTCTGCGGGCTCGCCGTCGTCGTGATCTCGACGCTGGCCTCGCGCATCGACGGGTCGCCGATCGTCAGGGACGCAGAGTCGGCGACCGTTTCGTCCTGGTATTGCCCCGTAACGGAGCCGCTGTTCGCGATGGAGCCCCGATCGACATCGGCGTGCGTGACGCTGTACGTCGCCGTACAGAGAATGACCTGGCCGGGGCCGAGCGTGACCGGCTGCGTCGCGTCGCTGCCGCTCACCTCGCAGGCGAGCGCGGAGAGACCTTCGAGGTCGTCATTGACGATCTCGACGCCCGAAAGCGTGACCGTGCCCGTGTTCTCGGCGCGCAGGGTGTAGGTGATCTCCTGGTCGCTCTCCAGCGCATCCGGCATGGGCGACGCGGACATCCAGAGCCCGATGCCCGGCGTGTTGTTCGTCGGGACCGTGACGTCCACGCTGTCCGACGGCTGGGCCGGATCCGCGCCGGGAGGCGCGTAGGCGAAGGTTTCGAGGGTGATCGTCCGCTCGCCAGCCTCGACGTCCGCTTGGGTGATCGCGAGCGTTCCGGTGCACGTGGCGGAGGCTCCAGGGGCCAGCTGCGGGAGCCTGTGCCCCAGTGGATCGGCGAGATGAGCGCAGTCGAACTGCATCGCTCCGGCAGAGACTGACACTTCCCCGTTACGCAGCGTCACATCGCCGCTGTTGGTGACCGTGATCGTGAACGTCGCGAGATCGCCGGCATTGAACCCGTCGACCGGGACGCCGACCGGGACGGCCTCGATCGTGATGGCGGGGTTTCGCGGGATATCCGTCGTCAGGTACACGCGCGACGGACTGGTCCGGGAGCTGTCGGCCTCGGGCAGGACCCGGATCGAGCCGTCGTCCACATGCTGCTGTGCGAGCACATAGGATGACGTGCACGTGATGGACCCGCCGACCGGCAGCGAGACCGGCTGCTGGACGGATTCGTCGTCGACGGTGCAGGCCAGCACCAGACCGAGCGGGATGCCGCCGGTGCTCTCGTAGATGCTGACGTCGTTGAGCGTGATCGTGCCGGTGTTCGTCGCGGTGAAGGTGTAGGCAATGCTGCCGTGAGGCGCACCATCCGATGGCGCGACGTAGGTCCCTTCAGCCTCCAGCTCCAGCGCCGGGCTCTGGCTGACCTGAAAACCCATCACCCCACTGGTGCTTGCCCCTTGACCGTTCGGTGCGGTGCTCTCGACGAGTACCCCGTGCATGAACTGACCACGGTCAACGTCGGGCTGGGTGATCGAGTAGGTGGCTTCGCAGACCAGCTCCTCACCGGGGTCCAGCGTCGTCGCTCCACACTGCTCGGAGAAATCGTTCTCTCCGAAGCTCTGGACGTCGATGTCCATGAGGGGGATATTGCCCTCGTTCAGGATGGCGAGCTCGTAGACGAACTCTGTTCCGAGAACGATGTCCCCGTCGAAGTCTTCGCCGGGAACGCCGTCGATCGTGATCAGGGTCCATCGATGGGAGATGTCAACGATACAGGTGACCTGCGTCGTGACAGCGTCGCTACTGCCCTCATACGCGCCGGTCAGGACAGCCCGGGTCGTGAAGCCGTCACAGATTTCCAGGTATCCGGCGTTGCCAGTAACGGAGATCGTCGCGATGCCGTCGTTTTTCGCCACGGAAAGGCCCGAGCACGTCAGGAGATCGTCGGAGATCGTGCAGCGTTCGCTATCCGACAGCGTCCACGTCTCACCCGTTGGGGGAAGCTCGAGAGTGAAGCTGGCGTCATCGACCGGCAGGGTGCCGGTGTTCGTGACGGTCACCGTGTATCCGACCGGATCACCCGGTTCCAGGGATTCCGGCCCAGAAAGCGCGATCGAGAGGTTTGGCTCGCAGGTGATTGTCGTCGTAAAGCGGCCGCCAATCCCGGTGGACGGAGAGATGAGGTCGACAGAGGCAGTGAATTCCCCGCATGCCAACGTGGCGGTCGTCTGGACCGAGAACGTGAAGGTCGCCGATGCGCCCGGGGCAAGGGTGATCGACGAGCATCTATTGATGCCGTTGCCGAGCGGGGCGCACTCGCCATTGCCGTCTGCCGTCAGGTCCCACGTGCCGTTGATGGGCGACGGCATCAATGTGTTGAACGACCCATTGGTGAGCGGTGCGTCGCCATTGTTCGTCAGGGTAATCGTGTAGATGAGGATGTCGCCGGGGCTGGCGGATGCGGGGCCGTTGATGCTGATCGTGGGGTCAGGGGCGGGACAGGCCACCGTCGTCGTGACGCTATCGCTACCTGTCACCCCGTAGGTCAGCGTTCCCGATGCGGTGAGCGCAGAATCGCAGGCAACAGCGTCGCTGATCGTCCCGGTGAGGGTGATGACAAAGCTGTCGCCTGGCTCGAACGTGCCCAGGGTCTCACACGAGCGGTCATTACCATTTCCATTAGGGTAGCTGCAATGGAAACCGGCACCAGAATTTTCGATGGCTTCGAAGTCGTAATCGGCCCCGATATCCGGCACGAGGAGGTCAAATCCGAACGACCCTACCGGGACATTGCCGGCGTTG
>DATGPC010000168.1:0-11305 GCA_035305265.1 Thermomicrobiales bacterium
GGGGAGCGATCTCGAGCTGACGACATCCGGCTGGATGGCACACCTGGCGGTGATGGTCCTGTTGATCGTGGCCAGCTTCTGGATCGGGCTCCGCGCCGATGACGAAACACCTGGATCAGTAGAGGGCGGCCTGTTCAATCGGCTGCAACCCATCGTGACATGGGCACCGTTGGCTCTCGGCGCGCTGATCGTCGCCTCCGTGACGAGCACGTTGACGCGAGACCTGCTCGTGGCAACCTGGCCCTGGATGGTCATTGCGACCGGAATTGCCGCCGCCGGCATGACCTGGCGCCCGGACGGTCGCTTCCTGCAACGCGTGCGGGGCACCATGCAGGTCGGCGGTCCGGTGCTGCTTGGCGCCACAACCCTGCTGAACCTGAGTGCGTCGACGGGGATCGTTCCGGACAGTCATCTCCTCGGGCAAGTAGCCATCTACGCTGGTCTCGGCATTCTGGCGGCTACGATCGCGACGCGAGCGAGGTCTGGCAACGGCATCTACGTGGCGGCTGCATTGCTGGCCCTGAGCTGCTGGTTCGGGACCCGGTACGCGGACGCCGGCGATACCGGGACCATGCTGGCGTTCATCGCGCTGGCGTGGGCTTTCGCGGGCATCGGAGTGGTTGCGAACGGTCGTTTCCGCCTTGGTTGGAGCGCCGAGCCGCTGATGATCTCGGCTCTATCGGCCAGCATCGCGTCGATCGCCTTCGCCGCCCCACAGGCCAGCACGCTCCTCGAAAGCGACGCCAACCACCTGCGCGGACTGGCCGTCATCTGGCTGATGTCCCTGGCGGGCCTGCTCGCGCTGGCCGCGTGGCTCTACCGGCGACGGGACATCGCGTTCTGGGCTTCCGGTGCGGCCATGCTGGCGCTGCTCCTTCAGATCAGCCTGAGGTCACCCGACTCCATCCATGCGTATTCGGTCCCGATCGCGGCCTGGCTGTTCACGCTCGGCATGGTGGAGCGATCCCATTCCGCGCGAGCGAACGGACTCTTCGGGGCTGGCGCCGGCGTGCTTGTCGTTCCGACGTTGATCGAGGCGCTGGCATACAACGAGCTTCGCTGGCTGATGATCCTCCTGGCGGAAGGGATCGCGCTCTTCCTCGTTGGGCTTGCGATGCGCCTGAGAGTCCCGATCGCGGCGGGGGTGCTCACCATCTCCGTGCTGGTGCTCCGGATGGCGGTCGACGCGATCAACGCGCTGCCGAACTGGGTCGCCTTGCTCTCGGTCGGACTGGTGCTGCTGGTCGGCGGGACGGCCTGGATCTCGTTCCGGGACGACGTGCAGCGGTGGCGACGCGCGTTCAACGAACGGTGGGGCCGGCTGCGGTGACCGGTGCCGGGTGGGTATCATGGTGAACAAGACGCATGCCCTTGATTCGCTCCCGAAGGATCCTCATGGACGAACTCCTCGAACGACTGACCAATCTCCTTGCCGACTTGCCGATCGGCCTCATCATCTTCATCGTCGCCCTCCTCTTCTCGTTCTTCAACGGCGACAAGAAGCAACCGGCCGGCGACCAGAAACGCATGCCCCGGCAGGACGAGGCACCCCAACCGGCGATGCCCGCTGACGATACGTCTGGACGGTGGGAGGAACGCCGCGAGGCGGACGACCTGTTCGGGCGACCGGCAGAGGAGCGTCCGGCAGGTGGCTACATCTTCGCCTCGGACGAGCGCAAGGCACGCGAAAAGCGGGAGCGCCAGGATGAGGAGGTTCTCGTCTTTGGCGGACTGGACTTCGGCCGGCAGGGCTCGCTGTTCGAAGACGAGGGCGACCGCGACTCGCAATGGGGCAAGACGAAGTACGGCTTCGACGACTCCGAATGGAGCTCCGAGTCGCAGTGGGGCAGGACCTTCGAAGACAAGAAGGATTCCGAGCCCATCATCCGCTAGCGACCCACGGTCCCCGCCAGAGGGCTCTTTACGACCCCAGAATCTTCCGTTGCAGAGCCGGATAGGGTCGATTGACGGAATTTGGGCCGATTTGCGCCCAAAACTACGTCAAAAATACGATAGACCTCGCACCTGATCCCTCCTAAACTGAAGCCACGTCAAACATTTCATACGGAGGGATTCTGTCATGTTCCTCGTTCCTCGCCTTCCTTTTCGCGCGTCGTTCGCGTTCGCGATCCTGCTCGCGCTCACGTCTCTCGCGCCAGCATCCGTCGCTGCCCGCAGGGGTGCGCCACGTCTCGACCTCCCCGCGATGGCCCTACGAACAACAGACTTCATGGAGGTGGGTCATGACGGGTTCGGCCAAAACTACGGGCACCTGACTGACCGGTCACGCAGCGCCAGGCAGTTCCTCGAATCCGGCGGGCCTGATGGCGGCAACGGAGACGAGCATGTGATCGGCGACGCCCGGGCCGATCGAACCTATATCCTCGAGCTCGCCCGCTTCCACGGCGATGATCAAAGTGGCAGCTTCTCCCAGGTTGCCTTCTCCATCGTGCTCGAGTTCGAGGACGACGACGAGGCAGCGGATGCGCTCGACGAGATGGAGGATCAGTGGCTCGAAGCCGGTCACCTCGACAAGGTCCGGCGCGCCCAGCAAATCGGCGACGGCAGCTTCTATCTCGAAGGAGATGCGATCCCGCACGACGTCCAGCGTCCTGTCGAGCGCACGACGCTCGGCTTCCAGGTTGACAACATCGTCGCCGCCATCATCCTCATCAACTTCTCCGATGACGATCCGCCAACACAGGACGTGACCGAGGACCTCGCATCGATCCAGGCGGACCGGATCGAATCGGTGCTGGATGGAGACGAAGGCGGGGCGTTGTTCGACAAGGTGGTGCGCCTCCGCGTCGACGGCAACAACGCCTGGATGGATTCCTATTTCGCAATCGATGGGGTCTGGCAGTGTGACGACGTCGACTTCACGTCGCCCGGTGCGTGCGACGACGCGCAAGAGCTCGCGGACGAACGGCAGATCGAACACTCCTACTTCCTGAAGACGCGCATCTTCGGGAACTTTTACGCGGATGGAACGCCGGAATCCTGGTACTGGCTCTTCCTGGACGAGTTCAGCTCCGAGGAAGCGGCAGAAGCCGGTTTCGAAAGGTTGAGATCAGCTTACGGCGAGGTCAGTTCCGTTACCGATCTCGACCTGGGACACGAATCATTCAGCGCGCACTATGAGTCCGGCAATGGCAATCTCATGTTCAACGTCGTGATCCGGGTCGACAACATGGTGGTCTATATGATCCATGACACCGGCACGGCACTCGCGGCCGAGCAGGGCTGGACCCTGGAACCATCGGAATCCGCCACGCTGGAACTCGCCGAGATCCAGGCAGCGTGCATGGAAGGCACAGAGTCCTGCGAGGCCCCGGTCCGCATCCCGGAAGAGATGCTCCCGGCCGAGGCCGGATATGTCACCCCGTTCGGGGGTGAGGCCAGCATCGCGATGCATCCAATCCGGCGGGCGGCCTGACCCCGTATTACATCCCACGACCCCGGTCATGCGATGGCCGGGGTCGACTCTGGCCGCCTGGCCCAGATACCAGCGTTTCCCATGGCGAGTGAGGCGGGCTACGTCGATTGACCGACGGGATCGGCAGAGCTGCCGGCCATCTTTACGTCGATTGCGGTACATACGTCGGGCGTGACGCCTCCTAGACTGGAGACAGGAGAACGGGCTGGCCGTTCGTTTCTGGATACGCAGGAGGCTCGAGGTTCGTGCAGGGAAACCGTCCCAATATCATCGTCATCCTGTCGGACGACCAGGGGCCATGGGCGCTGGGGTGCGCCGGCAACGACGAGATCATCACGCCCAATCTCGACCGGCTCGCCGCCGAGGGTACGCGGCTGGACCAGTTCTACTGCGCCTCGCCGGTTTGTTCCCCTGCCCGCGCGACGCTGCTCACCGGCCAGATCCCGTCGCAGCACGGCATCCACGACTGGATCCGCGGCGGCAGCATGGCGACGGGTGAGCGTCCGGCGATCCGGTATCTCGACGGCAAGCCGAGCTACACGCAGGTGCTGGCGGAGAACGGCTACACCTGTGGTCTCAGCGGGAAGTGGCACCTCGGCGACAGCATGGTGCCGCAGCACGGCTTCTCGCACTGGTACACGCACCAGGAGGGCGGCGGCCCGTACTACGGCGCTCCGATGATCCGCGACGGGGAGCCGGTCACCGAGCCGGGTTACCTGACCGACGCGATCACGGACGATGCGCTGGCGTTCATCGACGCGCATCACCGCGAGCGCGACCCGTTCTACCTCAGTGTTCATTTCACCGCGCCGCACTCGCCATGGATCGACAGCCATCCGCGCGAATACCTGGAGCTGTACGCGGACTGCGCGTTCGACTCGATCCCGCGCGACCCGGTGCACCCGTGGAGCGTGCCGGAACTGGCCCCGGAACCCGGTTCAGACCTGTGGCGAGCGCAACTCCAGGGGTATTTCGCGGCGGTGACGGCGATGGATGCGAATATCGGGCGCATCCTCTACCGGCTGGACGAGCACGCCATCGCGGAGGACACGATTGTCTGGTTCCTCAGTGACAACGGCTTCAGTGCCGGCCATCGTGGCATCTGGGGCAAGGGCAACGCGACCTTCCCGCTGAACATGTGGGACAACTCGGTGCGCGTGCCGGCGATCGCGCGGTATCCGGGCGTTATCCCGGCGGGCGCGGTACGGACGGAGATGGTCAGCGCGTACGACTTCCCGCACACCCTGCTGGCTCAGGTCGGATTGGCGATGCCGAACGCGGAGGAGTTGCCGGGGCGGGCCTTCACCTGCCTCTTCGACCCGGAGAACACGATCGACCGCGACCATGTCGTGATCCTTGACGAATATGGACCGGTACGGATGATCCGGACGCCGGCGTGGAAATACGTGCACCGGTATCCCTACGGGCCGCACGAGCTGTACGACATGGCGCACGACCCCGGCGAGCGGGTGAACCTCGTCGATGACCCGGCGAAATCGGAGATCGTGACGCTGCTGCGCGGCGAGTTGCAGCGGTGGTTCACGCGGTACGTCGACCCCGCCGTAGACGGCGCGCACGAGCAGGTCACCGGGTCGGGCCAGCTTGGCCTCGCCGGCACCGGGAACGCGGGCGCGCTGGCGTACGACCAGAGCCAACGCATCGCAAAAGAGGCCGAGCAGTCACCACTCCCTACGAGTGGCACATAACTGGCGCTCCTTTCGGTGAACGTCCGGGCAGCGTGCCCGGAGATCCTGAACAGGGGACACCGACATGGATATGAGCAACATCATCACGATCATCGTGATCCTCGCGATCGCGGTCTTTCTCGGACCACGATTCCTCACCCGGCGTGACGGAGGCTCGTCGGGCCTGAACCCGCCCGGGAACTCGCCTGGCAACGACCGCGGCCCCTTCCCGACCAATCCCAAACCGACCAAGGATGCTCCGAAGGGCAAGGGTGGCGACATGGTCGATCGCGTCGAGGACGCCGCGGATGACCAGAAGCGGTCCCTCTAGCTGAGCGGGACCGCATCCTTTACCCCACGGTTACGGAGCACACTTCATGTCGATCATGACCATCGTCCTTATCATCGTCGTCGCGGCGATCCTCGTTTTCCTGTGGCCGAGAATCTCGGCCCGGAGCCGGGTCCCGACGAACCTGAACCCGCCGGGAACCGATGCCGGCTCAGGTGACACCGTCTTCCCGGGCAACCGCGCATCACGAGCTGACGTTACCGCGCAGACGGACCGGCCGTCCGGCCAGCGGATGCCGACCAACGCTGGTCCTGGTGACGGCGATGTCGTCGAAGAAGCCTTTGACGACATCCAAAGCCAGAACCCGAACAAATCGCTGTAGTCTTTTCGCCCGCAGACTCCCCCGGTATGATGACGACCTGTGTCGAGGTCCCACATACCGGGGGAGTTTCCTATGCCGCGAGCGCTCAAAGTCGGGGTCCAGCTACCGGAAGTCGAGTACGAATACACCTGGCCGCAGTTGAAGGTGATGGCGCTGGTTGCTGAGGGGATCGGGCTCGACTCGATCTGGCTCGGCGACCACCTGATGTACCGCTACGAGAAGGCGGATCGCGAGCCGCGCGGCCCGTTCGAGGCGTGGAGCACGCTCTCGGCGCTCGCGGCGGTAACGGAGCGCGTCCAGCTCGGGCCACTGGTGGCGAGCTTGCTGTTCCACAGCCCGCCGATGATCGCGAAGAAGGCGGCCACGATCGACCAGATCAGCAACGGGCGCTTCATCCTGGGAATCGGCGCCGGCTGGCACGAGCCGGAGTACCGGGGATTCGGCTTTCCGTTCGACCACCGTTTCAGCCGCTTCCGCGAAGCGTTCGCGGTGATCCGGGAGCTGTTCGAGTCCGGCGAGAGCACGTTCAAGGGCGAGTACTACGACATCGACGGGTCGCTGCTCTTCCCGAAGCCGGTGCAGGCCGGCGGGCCGCCGCTGATGATCGGGTCGTACGGCGAGAAGATGCTGGAGCTGACGCTGCCGCACGTGCAGATGTGGAACGCGTGGAGCCAGGACTATGGCAACAACCGCGAGGGACTGAAGAAGCTCCTCGACCGCGTCGATGCGATCTGCGAGCGGGTCGGGCGCGACCCGGCGACGCTGGAGAAGACGATCGCGCCGCTGATTCGGATGAAGGGTGGATCCGGCCGCGTCTCGGAATATGGCGTACCCGAAGGGATCGACGGAACGGATATCGGGCGACTAGCGGACGAGCTGAACGCATATGCCGAGATGGGTATCTCGCATGTCCAGCTCGTGCTCGACCCGATCACGGCGGACACGATCGCCGACCTGCAACCCCTGCTGGAACGACTGGACGGATGATGACGCTGGATACGCAATCGCTCGACGCCTTCCTCGCGAACTGGGCAAAGGCGTCCGGCGCCTGGGCCGCCGCGTTGGGTGGACGGGTGCTGCGCCGGGACGATGCCGTGGCGGTGTATGCGGGGCGGCCGGCGTTCGTCGCCAACGCCGTGACGCCGCTCGAACCGATCACGGAGGAGAACGCCGCGGACCTGATGCACGCGCTGGATCAGCACTACGGCTTCGACTCCGGCCAGCGGACAGGCCGGGTGCTGATCTTCAGTGCATGGCCGGCGCCGGACCTGGCGCCATATGGCTGGTCGCCGCTCGGCGAAGCGCCGTTGATGCTGCGCCCGGCCGGTGGAGAGCTGCCGGAGACAGATGGTGACCTGCGGATCGAAACGGTTCGTGACGAGGCAACGCTGCGGGACGCGGAGGCGGTCACCGTGCAGGGTTTCGGCCTGAAAGATCCGGAGGTGCTGGAGCGGGGAGGGCTTTTCGGGCCGGCGTTGCTGGACGACGACCGGATGCGGATGTGGGTCGGGTACGAAGGCGATATGCCGGTCACGACAGCGGCCTGCTTCGTCTCCGAGGGCATCACGAACGTCATCAACGTGGCGACGATCCCGGAGGCTCGCGGACGCGGATACGCCGGTGCGGTGACGTGGCGGGCGACGCTCACCGAGCCCTCATTACCGACGCTGCTGATCGCGTCCGACGCGGGGCAACGGGTGTATGAGCGAATGGGATACGGCACGGTCCGGCGCTTCGAGCTCTGGAGCCGGAAGTCGCCGGAGGAGTAAGCGTTTCGTGAACCAGCAGCTCCATTTCATCACGCTCTCGACGAAGGACCTGGACGCGGCGCGGGATTTCTACGTGCGCGGCCTTGGCTGGGAGCCGCTGGTGGACGTTCCGGGGGAGATCATCTTCTTCCAACTGGCGCCGGGGCTCACGCTCGGGCTCTTCGACGCGGAGAAGTTCGCGCAAGACCAGGGACGGCCGGGAACGATCGCTCCGGTCGAGGGCGTGACGCTGTCGCACAACGTAGGGAGCCGCGAAGCGGTCAACGATGCAGTCGAGCGGATGCGGAACGCGGGCGGCGAGGTCGTCAAGCCGCCGCAGGACGGCGCGTTCGGCGGGATCTATCACGCGATGGTGCACGACCCGAACGGGATCGTCTGGGAAGTGGCGCACAATCCCGTATGGCGGGTCGAGGCGGACGGGACGGTCGTGCTCGGGTGAGCGCGCGTCCCCCCCCCCGTACACCCAGCCCTTACGGCCGGGCGTACAGAGGGGTCTACTCCCAGGAGATCGTCATCTCCTCGTCGCCATAGCCGGGAACGGTGCTCTCTATGAGGTGCCGGTCGCCGGTCGAGGTGACGGTGTAGGCGTCCGATGGCTGGATAGCGCGGGACGTTGTCAATTGGACGGCGTCGCGCGGGCCGGTAAGGCGGAAGGTCAGGCTGGAGCCGTCCCGCCGAGCGACCTCTGCGGTTGACCAGTCGATGCACACGTCGCCGAGGTCGACGCCCAGCGGCAGCATGACGCCATCGCGCCGGCGCAGCATGACCTCGCGCCCATCGAAGAGCGTTTCCCCGTCGAGCGCCAGCGTGACGCTCTTGTCGAAACCATCGAAGTTCAGCGCGTGGACGAGCCGCTCGCCCTTTGGGGTCCGGGCGGACGACAGGAAGATGTTGTGGTGCGGCGAGGAGTGCCGCAGTCCGCGCTCGACTCCGACCTGCGCCAGGACATCCTCGACGAAATCGACCTGGAGCGGGATCTCGGCGGTGATGACGATCGCCCGCCCCTCTCCCAGCAAGATATCGAACCCGGCCGCCTCGTCCGCGCCATAAACGTGCAGAAGCGTGGTGCCGTTCGGGACGTCCGGCTGGAACGTCTGCGCCCAACCGGCCCGCCATTCGGCGCGGGGCGCGGCCCAGCCGTTGGCGTTGAGCGAGAGGTAATAGCGATGCGTCGAGTACCGCTCGCCGACGTGCCGGAGGCCGAGCGCGTCCGCCAACACGGTGCAATCGTGGCCGTGCATGTCCTGCAACGGCACCTCGCCCATGAGGAGGAGCTTCCCGCCGGCTTGCAGGTATGCAACGAGCTTCTCCTGGATCTCGCGTGACATGTTGCGGGCGGAGCCAAGCGCGAGGACGGGCGTGGTCTCCGGTGACAGCCCGCGGTTCTGGATATCGACCGCCGTGTAGCGCACCGTCGCCTGCAGCAACGCGCGACCGAGCCAGCCACCGGGGCCGCCAAAGCGGTTGCGCTTCAGGTTCTCCGCGACCGTCTTCATCGTGTCGCTGCCGGGGTACACGCTCTCCGTCGCGTAGTAATCCGGGATGAAGGCCATCGCGAGGTTGTCGCGCTCTTCGGTGGCCGTCGCGACCTGCTGCTCCAGCGCGAGGAGCGTCGTGTTGGCGCGGGCGAGGGCCGGATAGGTGTAGCTGGTGACGCCTTCCGGGTTCACCGGCGCGCCGATGCCGTGTCGTTCGCCGGTGAAGCTGATGCGGTCGTTGCCGTCGCCAGTCTCGCGGTCCATCCGATAGTTGTAGCCGCCGGTGAAGAGATAGTAGTTGACGAGGCGATTGCCCTGCGCGGCCGCCATGCGGAGCTTGACCGGCGCGGCCGCCGGGTCGAGCCGGGCGCCCATGCTACCGCCATAGTCACCCTCCCCCGCCTCGAACTCCATTGACGTCAGGGGTTGGTCCGGCAGGTTCACGGCGTCCATGTACGCATTCATGACGTACCAGTCCGGCCCGTTCGTCGCAGTCAGGTTGCCGAGGTAGTGATCGCTACCGGAAATGTAACCGTCGTCCTGCGTGTAGCTCTCGTAGAGCTGGCTGATGCCGATCGGGTAGCTCGCGCCACCGCCGGCTTCGGTGCCGTGGATGTTGACGATGAACGGGACGCCGGTGACGCCGTTCGCCTCCGCCATGCCCCGGAGCGCGGCGATGTACTCCGCGAAACGGTGTCGCATATAGGCGGCGAGGTCCTGCATCAGGAACCCGGCCCACGGCTCCTGTGGTGATCGAATCGAGGCGGCGAGGTCGCCACCGGCGAACGGATACCGCCGAGACCGCTCATCCTCGCCATGCGTGGTGCCGAGCCACGACCAGAATCCATTGATAACGTGCTCGGTCAGGTCCGGCGAGTTGCTGACCCACGAGAGCATGCCAACCTCGTTGTCGAGCTGGACGGCGATCACGTTGCCGCCTCCCTCGTAGAGGCGCTCGGCGATGACCGGCATCACTGCGTCGTACCAGCGACGGATCTCCTCGAGGAACGCCGGGGCGGTGTAGTCCAGCGTGCGGGTCGGGGCGGGTTTACCGTCCCAGCCGATTGGCACGATCTCCGGGTGATCGGTGTAGAGGTAATACGGGACGCCCTCGTTCTTCATCTCGGCCATGATGAACGGGCCCGGCCGGGCGATGAAGTAGAGATCCAGCTCCGCGCAGAGGTCGATGAAGGCACCGAGATCGAGGTGGTCGCGGGTGTGGCCATCAAGGTCGAAATGGCCCTTCTCCGGCTCGTGACACAGCCAGGGGATGTAGGAGGCGACGGTGTTGCAGCCGGCGGCCTTCAGCTTCTCCAGGCGATCCCGCCACTGATCGCGGGGGAGCCGATAGTAGTGGACCTCACCCGAGACAAGGAGCCGGGGCTCCCCGTCGATCCGGATCGTCTTCTCGCGCACCTCGATCATCGTTCTCCCTCCAGTCTCGCCACCAGGGAACTGGCGTGGTTCTTGCGTACTGGTTGCGAAAAGGCCTCTGGCGATGTTCTGTCTACTACCGACAGTCGACACTTGCGCATCGGTTCATGTAAGAGTATTGTCTGAGGCATCGAATGTAAACGTTTACCAACGGGGAGCGTATGACCAGGAAGGGTCCCACACTCCATGACGTCGCCGCGCAGGCCGGCGTCTCCATCGCGACCGTGTCACGGGTGGTCCGCAATATCGAGCGGGTCGCCCCCTCGACGCGGCGGCGCGTCATGGACGCCATCAGCGAGTTGGGATACCTGCCGAACGAGTCCGGCCGAGCGCTGGTCAACCGGCGTCACAACACGCTCGGCCTGGTGGTTCCCGGGCTCGTCGGCCCGTTCTTCGCCGAGGTCGTCCAGGGGTGTACCGAGGCCGCGCTGGAAGCGCAGAAGAGCGTCCTCGTCTTCTCGACCCACTTGCTGCCAAACGCGAAGGATCAGGTCCTCGCCCTCTCGGGCCGGGTGGATGGCCTTGCCGTAATGGGCGGGACGCTCGCCGCCAGCATGCTGGCCCAGCTCCGGCTCACCGGCTGCCCGCTGGTCCTCGTCTCCCAGCACCCGGAGCAAGGCATCCCGTCCGTCCGCGTCGACAACCGGACCGAGACGCAGGCGCTCGCCCGGCACCTGATCGAGACCCACGGATACCGCCGCTTCGCTATCGCCGGGAGCATCTCCGGCAGCCCGGACGCGCTCGACCGCTGGAACGCCTTCACGGAGGTACTGGACGAGGCCGGAATCGAGCGACCAAACGAGCCGATCCCGGTGTCGTTCGAGTACCGCTC
>DATGPC010000169.1:0-4679 GCA_035305265.1 Thermomicrobiales bacterium
ACACTCCGAACACTCGTTCGCCGGCCGCAAGCTTTTCCTTTACAGGGTTCGTCAGGTTCATGTCTTCCCTCCAGGAAGATAGGGATTGATTGTCTGCCTTGTAACGTGGCGTCATTGTATAGAAGGATCCGGAACTCGCAAATGAGCGCAGACGATCTCCCCTCATCCGGTGCCGATGCCGTCGCGGCGGCACCCGGCGACGATGCTCTCCCGGAGCGCGCCTACTGGGTCGCGTTCCATCGCGTTTCCTACATCGGTCCGGCGCGACTGCGACGCCTGGTGGAGTCGTTTGGCAGCCTGCGAGCGGCATGGAGCGCGCCAGTTCCGGAGCTCCGGCGATGCCTGGAGCAGCGCGCCCTGCAGGAACTTCTCCGCGCGCGAGAGGAGCTGGATGTCGCGGCGATCTACCAGGACATTCTCTCCCGTGGCGTGTCCGTCAGCACACCAGTCGACATGTCCTATCCGTCACTGCTGGCAGAGATCCCTGCGCCGCCTCCGGTCGTATACTATAGAGGCGAACTCCTCGAAACCGACCGCACCGCAATCGCCATCGTCGGCACGCGTCGTATGACGGCGTATGGGCGGGAGATGACCGCCCGGATCGCGGGAGACCTGGCCCGGGCGGGCGTCACGATTGTTTCCGGACTGGCACGCGGGGTGGATGGGGTTGCCCATCAGGCCGCGTTGGATGCCGGGGGCCGGACGCTCGCAGTTCTCGGTAGCGGTGTGGATCGCATCTACCCGCCCGAGCATCGCAACCTTGCCCAGCGCATCACGGAGCAAGGCGCGGTCCTTTCGGATTACCTGCCGGATACGCCGCCTGACGGCGTCAACTTTCCGCCACGCAACCGCATCATCTCCGGGCTCTCACTCGGGGTGGTTGTCATCGAGGCGCCGGACCGAAGCGGGGCGCTGATCACCGTCGATTTTGCAGCTGACCAGGGACGGGACATCTTCGCGTTGCCCGGTCAGGCCAACGCGGCGAACAGCTCGGGCACCAATCGGCTCATTCGCGAGGGTGCGCGGCTTGTGCGGAGCGCGGATGACATCCTTGAGGACCTGCAGATCCACCAGACGGGCCGCACGGATGCGATCCAGCAGTCGCTTCCGCTCTCGGATGACGATCGGCGGCTCCTGGCCGTCCTCACCGCGATGCCGCAGCATATCGACGATCTTGCCGAACTGTGCGACGGTACCGTCGCCGATATTTCGAGTCGGTTGATGATGCTCGAGCTTCAGGGGCTCGTACGGAATGCCGGTGCCCAGCATTATGCCCGGGCGTAAATATTTGCTTGACAGGACTTGACAGCCCTTCCTACTGTTGAAAAGGGGACGCACCACACGGCCAGTTACCATCGGGGCCACCCTTTGTCTCGCCGGACAGGCGTTGACCGGGCGTGTGCTCAAGATACCCGCTGGCGTGGTCGCGTCCGTTGCATTACGTTGGACACCCCCTACGCCCGACGACGAGGTCGGGGTTACCAGGACGAATCAGTACATGGCAACAACAACGACACCAAAGAAAACCACCAAGAAGTCAGCAGCCGGTAAGAAATCGACCTCCACCGGCCGTGGCAAGCTCGTCATCGTCGAGTCTCCTGCCAAGGCGAAGACCATTGGTCGCTATCTTGGTCGTGGATACACGGTCAAGGCGTCGATGGGGCACGTGCGTGACCTGCCGAAGAGCAGCATGGGCGTGAACCTGGACGCTGATTTCGAGCCGAAGTACCTCATTCCTCGCGACAAGTCGAAGGTCGTGAAGGAATTGAAGGCGAGCGTCCAGGGCGCGAAGGAGATCTACCTCGCAACCGACCCTGACCGCGAGGGCGAGGCCATCGCGTGGCACCTCATCGAAGCGACCGATGCTCGCCAGAAGCCGTTGAAGCGCGTGGTGTTCCACGAAATCACCCCGCACGCCGTCACCAATGCGATCGAGAACCCGCGCGAGATCGATATGGATCTCGTCGATGCCCAGCAGGCGCGTCGTGTCCTCGATCGGATCGTGGGATACAGCGTCAGCCCCCTTCTTTGGAAGAAGGTGAAACGTGGCCTCTCGGCTGGTCGCGTCCAGTCGGCCGCGCTGCGGATCGTTGTCGAACGCGAGCGGGAGATCGAGGTCTTCCAGCCGGTTGAATACTGGTCGCTCGACGCCGATCTCGCGAAGATCACCGGCAAGAAGCCGACGAAGGCGGATATGTTCCGCGCGTCGATCCTGAAGGTGAACGGCAAGAAGGCAGAGCTGAAGACCGGCGAGGAAGCGAATGCGATCGTCTCGGCGCTCGAAGGCGCGACCTGGAAGATCGACAGCATCCAGCGGCGCCAGTCGAAGCGAAATCCGGGCGCGCCTTTCACGACGAGTACATTGCAGCAGGAGGCGTCGCGGAAGCTTGGCTTCTCCGTCCGCCGG
This sequence comes from Thermomicrobiales bacterium, assembly GCA_035305265.1. Classification (GTDB taxonomy): domain Bacteria; phylum Chloroflexota; class Chloroflexia; order Thermomicrobiales; family UBA6265; genus UBA6265. Next base: position 2,408 of record DATGPC010000169.1, read on the forward strand.
ACGATGCAGATCGCCCAGGAGCTGTACGAGGGCGTGGACCTCGGTGCGGAAGGCACCCAGGGCCTGATCACCTATATGCGTACCGACTCGGTCAATATCTCGAGCGCCGTCCAGCACCAGGCGCGGGACGTGATCGCCAGGACGTTCGGAGACGAATACGTCCCCGAAAAGCCGCCGTTCTACCGCACCCGATCGAAGGGCGCGCAGGAGGCGCACGAGGCGATTCGCCCGACGGACCCGTCGCGCGATCCCGCGTCGATCAAGGCCCGGCTGTCCGGTCCCCAATTCCGGCTCTACAACCTGATCTGGCAGCGCTTCATGGCGAGCCAGATGGCGCCGGCGCGGTTGGACAACACCCGCGTTGACATCCTGGCCGGGTCGGAGACCGACGTCTCGGCCGGTAAGGCGCCGTACGTCTTCCGTGCCACCGGCTCGATCATCACCTTCAAGGGGTGGATGGCGGTTTACCAGATGGGGCGTGACGAGGGCGAAACGGACGAGCTGGACAAGGGCGCGCTGCCGGAGCTCAGCGAGGGCGAGCTGCTCGATCTCATCAAGCTCCTGCCTGAGCAGCATTTCACCCAGCCGCCGCCACGTTTCACGGAGGCGACGCTGGTGAAGGCGCTGGAGGAGCAGGGGATCGGCCGACCGAGTACGTACGTGCCGACCATCGCCACGCTCCAGGCGCGCAACTACGTCACGCTGGAAGAGAAGAAGCTGGTGCCGACCGAGCTGGGCCTGGTCGTCAACGACCTGTTGGTCGAGCATTTCCCGAACATCTTCAACGTGAATTTCACGTCGCAGATGGAGTCGGAGCTCGACGACATCGCCTCAGGCGAACGGGAGTGGGTGCCGACGCTGAAGCAGTTCTACGGCCCGTTTACGCAGTCGCTGCAGCAGGCCGAGAAGACCATGGAGAAGGTGAAGATCCGCGACGAGCCGACCGACGAGGTCTGCGAGAAGTGCGGCGCGCCGATGGTCATCAAGCTCGGACGTTTCGGGAAGTTCATGGCGTGCAGCGCCTTCCCGGAGTGCCGGAACTCCAAGCCGCTCCTGACGAAGATCGGTGTGGAGTGCCCGACGTGCCACCAGGGCGAGGTCGTGGAGCGCCGATCCAAGAAGGGGCGAAAGTTCTATGGCTGTGAGCGCTACCCGGAGTGCGACTTCGTCTCCTGGAACAAGCCGATCGCCCAGCCGTGCCCCGAATGCGGTGGCGTGCTGGTCGAAGTTGGCAGCCGTGGCAGCAAGGTGAAGTGCTCCTCCTGCAGCTATCAGGGCGAGGCGCTCGCCAAGGCTGGTGACTAGCACCAGCCCCCACAAATCACGACGCATTTTCGACTGCGATGGCCCCGGAATCCCGAAGGAACCGGGGCCATTACGCTGTACACTTGACGGCAAGAATACGTATGCGGCGCGGCAATTCTCCGCGCTCGTTCAGGAACACCATGAATCAGCACCAGGCGTGGTCACCCCACGCAACAACGATCCTCGGCGTCCGGCGTGATGATGTTGTCGCGCTCGCCGGAGACGGCCAGGTCACCATGGGTGACATTGTCATCAAGCACAAGGCGCGCAAGCTTCGCACCCTTCATGACGGGCACGTCGTCGCGGGCTTTGCCGGCGCCGTTGCCGACGCCCTGACCCTCTTCGGGACATTCGAATCGCACCTGCAGGCGACCGACGGAAATCTTCGCCGAGCGGCCGTCGCGCTGGCGAAGGAATGGCGGAGCGACCGGTATCTGCGTCGCCTCGAAGCCCAGCTTCTCGTCACCGACGGCTCGTCCCTGCTGGTGATCTCCGGCGAGGGTGATGTCATCGAGCCGGATGATGGCGTCGTGGCTATCGGATCGGGCGCGCCGTTCGCGACCGCGGCCGCCAAGGCATTGCTCGCGAATACCGAGATGGACGCCGAGGCGATCGTTCGCGAGGCAATGCGCATCACGGAAGAGATCTGCATCTTCACGAACAAGGAGCTCACCGTCGAGATCGCCCGTGCCCAAACGGATGACGACGGGGATAGCGAAGGGGAGGTGGCGTGATGGTTGACCTCGCACGCCAGGCCAAACCTGCCGACCGGCACCAGAGAACGCCGGGTGACGACGGCACTGCATTGGCCAGTGACATGACGCCAAGGCAGATCGTGGCCGAGCTGGATCGATACGTGATCGGGCAGGGCGACGCGAAGCGTGCCGTCGCGATCGCCCTCCGGAACCGGTTCCGACGCCAGAAGGTCGCGGAGGAGCTCCGGGCCGAGATCACGCCCCGGAACGTG
>DATGPC010000170.1:0-5556 GCA_035305265.1 Thermomicrobiales bacterium
GGTGGAGAGCGTGTCGCCCGGGATGAACTACGGGTGGACGGTCGAGAAGGTGGCCGATGAATCCGCGACACCGGCGGCCGGGGATCACGGGTCGTCGGCGAAGGTGACGGAGGTCGTCTACACCGCGAAGGAGCCGGTGGCGGACGGGTTCTACGACGAGCTGGTGCTGCAGGTCCGGTTGCCGGAAGGGATGGAGGGCGAGACGCTCTATTTCCCGGTGATCCAGACGTGTGAAGAGGGCGAGGCGGCGTGGATCGAGATCCCGGCCGAGGATGAGGATGGCGAAGAGCTGGAGTCGCCGGCGCCGTCGATCACGCTGACGGAGGCGGAGGAAGGCGGCCATTGACGCGCGACCGGCAGGCATCGCCGCCACGTCGGGACATGGGGCATGCCTGCCGGGACCCGATGACCTCCCCGATTCAACGATGATGATTCCCAGGTCACGCCGGTCACGAGGGCAACAACCACGACCCCGGCCTTGTTGGGGCCGGGGCTCTTTGTGCCTTGTCGTGCTCCTCCTCGCATTGGTGCCGTCCTCGGTGTGGGCGCATGCGTCGCTGATCGGGACGGATCCGAAAGACGGTGTGGCGCTGGACGAGGCGCCGGAGACGCTGACCCTGTCGTTCACCGAGCCGGTAGAACCGGTCGGGGAGGCGTTCCAGCTGTTCGACGCGAGCGGAGCGGTAGCGACGCTGGAGGCGGAAGCGTCCGGTCCGGACGTGATCGTGACGCTGCCGGGTGACCTGCCGGACGGCGGGTATGTCGTCGGCTGGCGAGTGATCTCGATGGACTCGCACCCGATCTCCGGCGCGGTGACGTTCACGGTCGGTGACGCGGCTGCGGGGCCGGTGGATGCGCCGGATTCGTCGGATATCGCGCCGGTGCTCGGCGCAGTGCAGGGCGCCGGGTACATCGCGCTGCTTGGCGGGGTCGGCCTGCTGCTCTTCGGGCTGGTGTCCGGGGACGACGTGCGGCAGCGGCCACTGGTCCTCGTCTTGGGCGGGGTGGCGATCTTCGCGCATATCCTGCTCATTCCCCTGACGCAGATCAACGAAACGGGCGCCGATCTCGACCGGGTGTTCAGCGTATCGTCGTGGCGGGTCGAGATGGATGCGCCGGCGGTCAACGTGGTGCTGGTGATCGCGGTCGGGCTCCTGATGGCGGTCGTGGCGACGATTGTTGGCGGGTACCGCCGGGAGGCCGGCATCCCGTTTGGCGGAATGGCGGCCATCGCGGCGCTGTCGCTCGTCGGGCACACGCAGACGAAAGAGCCGGCGGCATTGATGTTTGCCAGCGACATCGTGCACGGAATGGCGGGGGCAACGTGGTTCGGCGGGCTGATCGGGCTCGGGCGGTACATGGGCACCGAGGCGCGATCGAAGCCGGTCGATGGCGCGCGGGTCGTGAGCCGCTTCTCGACGATGGCCGCCGTGGCGTTCACGCTGGCGGCGGCGACCGGGGCGGTGATGGCGTTCCTGATCCTGGACAGCGTCGACGCCTTGTGGCGAACGACATACGGGCGACTGCTGCTCGCGAAGGTTGCGCTGGTGGCGATCCCGTTCGGACTGGCGGTCTGGAACCGGGTCCGGCTGGTGCCGGCGGTGAAGCGCGAGCCGGATGCGGTGTCAGCATGGAGACGGCTGCGCGGGATGGTGATCGCCGAGGTCACTGTGCTGGTAGCGGTCGCCGGTTTGACCGGGTTCCTCGTCGTACAGAGCCCGAATGTCGACGAGGCGGCGAGCGAGACTCCGGCGGCGGTGGCGTTCGAGGACACGGCAGAATTCGACGGTGGAGCGGCGGTCGTGCGCGTCGAGCCCGGGGCAACGGGCGAGAACACCGTCGTGGTGGAGCTACGCGATGACGAAGGATCGCCGATCGAGCTGGCGAACAACCCGGCCGTCGAGCTGACGCTTCCGGCAGAAGGTTTGGGACCGCTGACGTCGGTCCTCCGGCCCGGCGAAACGGTCGGGACGTACAGCGGGGCGGTACGATTCCCTATCTCCGGGGAGTGGGACGTGTCGGTCGTGATGCGGATCTCCCGGTTCGAGCAGGTGACGGTAACGGTGACGGTGGAGATTCCGTGAGGGACCTGGGAAAGAGCTTCCGGTGGGAGGCGGTGTTCAGCACGCGCGGAAGGATCGGGCGGCGGACGTTCTGGATGTTGTCCGCGCCGTTCCTCGTGCTCGTCGGGATCATCGGCGGGTTGATGCTGCGGGACGCGTACCGGGCCGAGGATACGCTGGAGGTCTGGGACTCGGCGTATTTCACGGTACTGGGCGTATCGCTCGTGGTCGGGCTGTTCGGTGTGCGACGGCTGCACGACCGGGGAATCTCGGGGAAGTGGATGCTCCTGGTGGTCGGGCCGCTGTTGCTGGCGTATATCCCTCCCCTCTTCCCGGTGATCTACATGTTCCCGGTCTTCCTCGTCGTGCTCTTCGTGATCGTGGCGTTCGTGCCGGGAGACGCCGGCCGGAACACGTACGGGGCACCTGGAAGCGGATCGCCGTTCGTCGAGGAATTCCGGCGAGGCCAGAAACAGGGGTAAAAACAGGTCCGGGAGCCAGGCCACGGAGGTTCGCTACGGAGCGAGACGTAGCTTCGGCGAGTGTTACCTAGGACCCCTATACGTAGTGCCCGGCAAATTCCGTAATTTTGCTGATGACACCCGGCAGGGGCCTTCGGCAAAGTAACGTCATGGACGCGCAACGACAACACGACAGGTCGCCGACCAACTATTCATTATGGCACATCCCGAGCAGCACGCTGCTGGTCCTCTCCGCAGAGCTGGGTGAGGTTGCGTGCCAGATCCGGGCCGCCCTGGCACATGGCTGCACCTTGCAGGAGATGATGCTGGAGGTGACCTGCGAGGATGACCTGATCGGCGAGCAGCATGTCGGGTTGGGCATCGCCGAGGTGCTGTCCGTGAACGGTGAGGAAGCCCCGGCCCGTTCCGGTCGGATGGAGGACGCGGTGTAGGGTAGTATGGCGACGGCAATCCTGCCCGTCGTCCAGAACCCGGTGTCCTGACCTTGATCGCCACGCTCACGTCCATCGCTACGTCCCGTTCCGGGCGCATCCTGCCTCCCCTGGCGTGGATCGCGCTCAGCTTTTATCTCTCCCACCAACCAACGCTCCCCTACCCCGAGGGGCTCGATGCCAAGATCATCTCGACGATGGGTCACGTCGGAGTTTTCGGCGTGCTCTCGGTGCTGATTTGGTGGGCATTGGGGTTACGGAGCGATGGGGTGGGAATTCCTCCGGGAGGACGACCCGTACCATCTGGCGGTTTGTCGCTCGCGTTCGGGCGGCGCGAGTGGCTGGCGATCGCGCTGACAGTCGCGTACGGGTTCATCGATGAGTGGCACCAGTCGTTCGTGCCGGGCCGGACGCCGGATTGGCGCGATATCGTGGCGGACACGATCGGCGCGGTGCTGGCGATGCTCGTGGTGCGGTGGATCGCCGCGCAGGTTGAGCGCCGTCAGGAGCGCGCCGGATGAGGTTCCCGCTCATCGGCAGGGTGCGGGTGCTGAAGGTCGTCCCGGAAGTGGTGCGGGAGTATATCGAGGACGACATGGTGACGTACGCCGCCGCGCTGGCGTACCACATGCTGTTCGCCCTCTTTCCGTTCCTGCTCTTCTTCGTCTCCCTGCTCGGGTTCCTGCAGGTGCCGGAGTTCTTCGACTGGGTGCTCGAGCAGGCGGAGATCGCGTTGCCGCCGGATGCATTCAGCGTAATCGAGGACGTGATCCGCAACGTGGAGGCCTCCCAACACGGCGGCCTGCTATCGATCGGCATCGGGACGGCGTTGTGGTCGGCATCGACGGGCGTGCGGGCATTGATGAATGCGCTTAACTCGGCGTACGACGTGCCGGAAGCGCGGGCGGCGTGGAAACGATACCTGTTCTCGGTGGTGTACACGGTGGGCTTCGCGGTGCTGCTGCTGGCCGCCGGGGTGCTGCTGGTGTCCGGTCCGCAGGTCATGGAGTGGCTCGCGGAGCGGATCGGGCTGGGCGACGCGTTCGTAGTGGTGTGGAATTGGCTGCGCTGGCCGGTTGTCGTGCTGCTGCTGATGTTGCTGGCGGCGGTTGTCTACTACGTGGTGCCGAACATCGACCAGCCGTTCCGGCTGATCACGCCGGGGTCGGTCCTTGCGGTGCTGGCCTGGATCCTCGCGTCGATCGGGTTCTCGATCTACGTAACGAACATCGCGAACTTCGACGCGACGTATGGCAGCATCGGCGGGATCATCGTGCTGATGCTGTACTTCTTCATCTCGAGCAACGTGCTCCTGGCCGGAGCCGAGCTGAACGCGGTGATCTACCACCTGAAGAAGGGACCGGCGAAACCGGACGACACGTCGGGCGCGGGGCAACCGTCACCGGAGCTGCGGGGCGCCCGAAGGCCGGAGTAGACAATCAGGGGACGTGACGAAGCGGTGTTCCGGCAGGCGTGAGCTGCCGTGAACACCGCTTCGCATCGGGCGCTTCTCTCAATGTCGCGGGACCAGGGACATCGCCTGCTCCCCGACCTTCTACTCTGCCTTGCGGTTCCAGTTGGCAATGTTCCAGTAGTTACGCTCCATGCCGGCACCGAGCGCGACGTTCTCCTTCACCAGAGTGCGGGAGATGCCGTAAGTGTCCGCGGAGCGGTTGACGAGGGGCAGGACGGCGACGTCCTCGATCACGATGTCGTTGAGGCGGATGAGGAGTTCGAGCGCCTCCTCCATCGACGTCACCGTGAAGATCGAGTCGTAGGTTGCGTCGTACTCCTCGTTGACCCAGCGGGCCTGGTTGTTGCCGGACCATTCATTGGACTTCTGGGCGATATTCTGGCGATCGGCGCCGGCATACCAGGCGTTCATGTAGCCGATGGGAATGACCGACTGCGCGTTGGTCGCCCACATGTTCATGTCCCAGTAGAAGTGGCCGATGTTCTGGTCGTTGCCGGCGGCGCTGTCGAAATAGATCGCGGCGTCAACCTGCTCGAGCTGGACCTCGATGCCGATCTTCGAGAGCTCTTCCTTGATCACGGCCTGTGTCTTCTGACGGACGGAGTTGACCGACGTGGCGAGAACGAGGCGCAGCTCCAGGTCGTCCTTCTTGCGGACGTTGCCCTCCATGATCCAGCCAGCGTCGTCGAGGATGCGGGAGGCCTTCTCGAGATCGTATTCCCACGAGGTGTTGGGGCTGTCGAAGGACTCGAGGCCGGTCAGGATGTTCGGGGTGGCGGGCTGGCCCTCCCCGTAGAAGCGCTCGGCAATGAGGTCACGCGGAATGGCGAACGAGATCGCCTGGCGAACGGCCTTGTCGGTCAGGATCGGGTGCGGCGTGTTCATCTCGGCGCGCTGGCCGCCGACCTCGGTCCAGGGGTCGGCGAACTGGAAGTTGAGGCGCTCGACCGCCGTGCCACGCTCGACGACGACTTCGCCGGGGGAGTCGTCGGATACGAGGCTGTCGAGGACCTCCGGCTCGACCTGCAGGTTCCAGGCGTAGTCGTACTCGCCGGTCTGGAGGACGGCGCGCGCCGCCGCGGCCGGATCGCCGCCACCCTTGACGA
>DATGPC010000171.1:0-12126 GCA_035305265.1 Thermomicrobiales bacterium
GCCGACATAGACGTGGATCTCGGAGAACTCGACCTCCTCGCGACGGTCGACGTAGCGGGCGGATTTAAGGACGACGAAGAGGATGTCGTCGTAGCGCTCGATCTTCGGTCGCTGGTGGGCGATGACGGAATCCTCGATCGCGAGCTCGTGGATGTTGAACTCGCGCGCCATCTGGCCAAATTCGGTCGGATCAGGCTTCTTCAGCCCGATCCAGGCGACGCAGCCGACCTCTCGCGAGGCGTCGTAGGCGTCTTCGATCGATTCCGGTTCGAGGATTCTCTTTCCTTCGAGATAGACGGCGTTGTCGACGATCATCGGTGTACTGGCCCAGTCCTGCTCTTTTTGTGTGTATATGCCACCCGTGTGCGGCATGTCCTGGCGTGATCCGGCGCATTTCGGATGCCGCGCCGGATCAGTCGGCCGTTTCGGTGGCCGTGACGTGGGTCGGTTCGTCTTGCCGGAGGGGCATGTCGCCACGGTGGCGTGCGAGATCGGCGAGGGCGATGGTACCGCCGATGATGTTGGCGGCGACGGCGATCGTCAGCATGACGGAGGGCGGCGCACCGGCGATGAAGCCGGCAAGCGCCGAGCCGAGCGCGGCGAAAGTGGTCTTGAGGCTAGTCGAGAGCGTGAAGACCTGGGTGCGGACTGGCGGGGGCGAGAAGCGGTCCCGAACCGAGAACTGGGCGGCGCCCTGCGGACCGCCGAGGAAACCGGCAAGCGCGAAGAAGACGAGCGCGAGTGGCGTGGAGCCGGTCAGGGCGATGAAGCCGATCGGGATGGCGACGATGAGCGCAATGACCGGGACCAGCAGCTCCGGCTTGTCAGTGCCGAAGGGGCGTGCGGCGTAGCTCAGCGACCCGACCAGGGCGCCGACCGCCATGGTCGAGAGCAGGACGCCGGCATTGACGCTGAAGCGGTCGGCGGCGAGCAAGGTCGCGGCGACTGGCAGGACGCCATTGCTGATGTTGGCGATGCTGGTCGCCGTCGCGGTCGAGCGCAGCGGAACAATCGTGCCGATTGCCTTCAAGCCGTCCAGCGGTGAGGAGACCGGCAGCGATGCGGCAGTGCCCTTGCGCCGCATCGGGATGCTGGTGACGGTGAGGGATGCCGAGAGCATGAGGGCGGCGAGGATCATCACCGACGCGAGCGGCGAGATGAACCCGGCGATGGCGGCGACGATCGCCGGCGCGAGGATCGCCGAGACGTTGTAGGTGACCACGTCGAGCGCGTAGCCGCGATGGAGCGCGTCCTTCGGCACGATGGAGCCGACGAGCGCAGAGAGGCCCCCCTGCAGGAGTGGTCCGACCGTTCCGCCGAGCGCTGCCAGGACCAGGATGATGACCGGGTGGACATCCGTCTGGAGAAGTAGCCCTGCTCCGGCGATGGTCGCGCCATTGAAGGCGAAGGCGAGGCTGTAGAGGCGCGTCGGGTTGGTCGATGTATCTGCCAGACGGCCGACGAACGGCGCGGCGATGACGGCGGGGATGAGGAACGCGGCGACGAGCATGCCGCCAAGACGGATGCCGCCGGGGGATGCTGCGGCGGCGAGGATCAGCGCGAGCTTGAGTCCCTCATTGGCGAGGCGGGCAAGCGTGGCGGTGAGCAGGTAAACGGGCAGCCCTCCGAGACGGGCTGGTAATGACGATGTGAGTCCCATGATCTGGTGTGGCCTTCCGAACGGAGCCCCGGGGCTGTGCGCCCGGGATGGTGCTGATAATGGCGGAAGGCGCGGGATCGGTCAATGTGCCGCCGGTTTCGGATGGGGCATGGCAAGGGGCCCGCACCAGTGAAGGTGCGGGCCCCTTGCCATGCGTTATTCCCCGAGGAGGGCGTTCATCAGGACCGCTGCCGGGTCTCCACCGTCCCGCGTCGGGATCACGTTCGCGAGGGTGATGAGGATCTCGCCGGTTTCGGGTACCGCGAGCATCGAGGAGCGGAAGCCGGTGATGCCGCCGTCATGCCCGATGGCGTCCTGAACCTTGGTCAGGCCGAGCCCATACGCCATGCCGCTTTCCGCGTCCCCGATGATGCCTTCGTCGGAGAAGTCGAGGCGGTCGGCCTGCAGCTCCGGGCTGAGGAGCGAGCCGTCCAGCAGGACGCGTATCCAGGTCGCCAGGTCGTCCACGGTCGAGATCATGTTTCCGGCCGCGCCGGGGAAATACGGGTTGATCCGCGTCATATCGGTTGGCACGGCGTCGACGTCAGGCGTCGCGGAGGGTGTCCCTGACTGCAGGAAGGCCGCCTCGTAGACGTAGCCCCGCGGCGACGGGTCCGGGAGATCGGGACTGGTCGGAATGGACGTATGGGCGAGCCCGACCTCGTCAAGGACGCTTGTTTGGATGAGCTCCGGCCACGGCGTGCCGGCCACCTCGTTCGCGATCATGCCGAGCAAGATGTAGTTCGTGTTGGAGTATTCGCTTCGCTGGCCAGGAGCGAAATTTGCGTCCATGCCGTCGATCATGCCGACGATCTCCTCATCGGTGATCGTCGCGTCCGGATCGCCGCCAAAGACGGTCTCCGGGGTGACATAGTCGGGTAGGCCGCTCTGCATCGTCAGCAGGTGCCGGAGCGTGATGGTGTCCGCATTAGGGAGGCCGGATTGCGAGGGCAGCAGGGTCGCCAGCGTGTCGTCGAAAGCGAGCGCGCCCTGGTCGACGAGCTGCAGGATCATCGTCGAGGTAAAGGTCTTGGTGATGCTGGCGATCCGCATGTGCATGTCGACCGTCATCGGGTCACCGGTTTCGAGGTTCGCCACGCCGAAGGCCGAGGACCATGTCCCGATCTCGGGCGACTCGTAGAGGACGATTGCGCCGGGTATGCCGTGTTGCTCCATCGCGGCGAGCACGCGGGCTTCCCGGTCGGCCGCGTCGGCGACGGGCGTTGCCGTCGTCGGGGTCGCCTGGTGTCGTGCTGACGTGAGGGAGGGAATGGTTGCTGCCGATGCAGCCGACGCCAGGAGGAAGTTTCTTCGGGATATCGACATGATCGTGACAGGCTCCTTGTGCAAAGAGGTGCGATTCTCCGTTCGTGTCCCGGCACCACCCTAGGAAATACGTACGGCAAAATTGTCACGGTCGTGCGGATGGGTGCGATCTAGCGCGTCTAGCGGAGGATGAGCAACGGAACAGTGCTCTTGCGGAGCAGGGCGGTTGTGGTGCTGCCGACGACCCATTCCCGGATGCGGGAGTGGCCGTAGGCGCCCATGATAAGGAGCCCGGCGTCCACGCGTTCGAGATATGCTGGAATAACCTCTTCCGGCTGCCCGGGAAGGATCTGCTCGACGACGGTGTGGCCGCTGGCGCGGAGTCGCTCGGCGGCGTCCGAGACCTGTTCCTGACGCCTGGACGTCTCATCGCCCACCATCAGGAGATGCGCTTCGGCGTCCGCGTAGAGCGGGTCGCGAGCCAGCATGTCGATGGCTTTGCCGGTGGTTGGGCCACCATCGAAGGCGATGATGAAACGCTCGACCGGTTTGCGCGGCCCGGTGGTCACCAGCACAGGGCGGGTGCTGGCGCGGATGATTCGCTCCAGGTTGATGCCGAGGTGGTCGTCCTGCCGGCCGTTGCTCTCGCCTTTTTTGCCGACGACGATGACGCGAGCCGTCCGGTCGTAGTCGCGGATGTGGTCGGCGAGTGAGCCATGGACGAGACGCTGCGAGATGTCCGTGACGCCACGTTCACGCAGGAACTCCACGGCGCCGGCGAGCAGGTGCCAGCCGCCTTCCTGGGCGAGCCGGTTGCGCTGCTCGTCAAGCTCCGTCAACCGGTTCATGAGCGTCTCGCGCGAGGCGACGCCGATCATGCCGCTGAGGTCAGTTGACGAGACGCTGGTCGGCTTCTCCAGCGCGTGCAGGACCTCCACGGGGAGGGACATCTGCTGCGCGAGCCATGCGGCGTGGTCCAGCACGTCATCGGCGTGACGTGACGTATCGATACAGGCAAGGATCTTCATTAGGTCACTCCCGCGATTCATTCGGCTACTTTCCCGGCGCCAGGTCAAGAGCATCCATCTTGTTGTGCACCGCAAGGCGGTCGACGATTGTGGCGCTCGCCTCGTTCAACCCGACGACCTTCACGTCTGCGCCGTCGCGACGGAGTTTGAGGACGACCTTGTCCAGCGCGGCAATGGCGGATGTATCCCAGAAGTGGGCATGGGTAGCGTCGATGATGACCTCTTCCACCGCCTCATCGAAGTTGAACGAGTCCACAAAACGGTCGACCGAGGCGAAGAAGACCTGCCCGGAGACGACGTAAGTCCGGCGGCGGCCGTCATCGGTCAGGTGCGAGGTGACCTGGAAGATCTGGCTGATTTTCCAGGCGAAGAGGATGCCGCTCAGGAATACGCCGAGGACGACGCCGTAGGCGAGGTTATTCGTCGCGACAACGACAACCACTACTGCCAACATGATCGCGCTGGCACTCTTCGGGGTGGTCCGCAGCCGGGTGATGGAGCCCCAGTCGAAGGTGCCGATCGAGACCATGATCATCACAGCGACGAGCGCAGGCATCGGGATCAGGCCCACGGCGTCCCCGAGGCCGACGACCAGCACGAGCAAGACGGAGCCGGCGATGAAGGTGGAGAGCCTCCCGCGGCCGCCGGACGTGACGTTGATCACCGACTGGCCGATCATCGCGCAACCCGCCATGCCGCCAAGGAAGCCGGTCGCGATGTTGGCGATACCCTGCCCCCGGCTCTCAACGTTCTTGTCGCTCGGCGTGTCGGTGAGGTCGTCGAGGAGGGATGCGGTCATCAGTGACTCCATGAGGCCGACGATCGCGAGCGGGAGGGCGTAGGGGAAGATGATGCCGAGCGTCTCCATATTGAATGGGACATCCGGGATCAGGAAGGTCGGGAGCGACGACGGCAGCTCGCCCATGTCACCGACGTTGCGGACATCGATGTCCAGCCAGACCGTTGCGGCGGTGAGGAGCACGATCGTGACGAGCGGTGCCGGGATTGCCTTCGTGATACGCGGGAAGCCGTAGATGATGCCCAGCCCGACGGCGGCCATGACATAGGTCGCCCCGGTGACGTTCTGGAGCTCCGGCAGCTGGGCCATAAAGATGAGGATCGCGAGCGCATTGACGAAGCCGGTCATCACCGGCTGCCCGACGAACTGCATCAGGCGCCCGAGCTTCAGGATGCCGAAGATCACCTGGATGATGCCGGTGAGGATGGTCGCGGCGAAGAGATACTCCAGCCCGTGATCCTTGACGAGATCGACCATCAGCAGCGCCATCGCGCCGGTCGCGGCGGAGATCATGCCCGGGCGTCCGCCCACGAACGCCATGATGACCGCGATCGAGAAGGATGCGTAGAGACCGACCTTCGGGTCGACCCCGGCGATGATCGAGAACGCGATCGCCTCCGGGATCAGCGCCAGCGCGACGACCAGCCCGGCGAGGACGTCCGCCCGGACATTGCCGAACCACTCGGTTCTCCAGTTTGCCAGTGTCATTCCCTTGTGCACCCTGTATAAGCGCCGGCCAGTTTCATCCCGATCAGGACGAATGGCCGGCGTTCTGTTCATCATTAATTGCGAGGTATGAGGTGACGGCCGGATGGCACGCCGACAGGAACCATACCAGTTGGAGTGCGGACTGTACACCTCGAATCCGCCAGACCGGATGGTGCCAGCAACCGGGAAGCAGAGGGGATTAGTCAGGGAGGCGGATCATGGACCATGTCCGAGGTCCGCCATCCGGGAGGTCGTACTCGGCGGTGATATCGAAGCCAAGTCGCTCGTAGAACCGGACATTGCCGGGATCGGACGTTTCCAGGAAGGCCGGAACGCCAGCCTTCTTCGCCGCATCGAGGCCGGGCTGGATGACCGCGCGGCCAAGGCCCTTGCCCTGATGTGCCGGATGTACCCCGACCGAGCCGAGGAACCAGACCGGTTCAGACGGCCGGTAGCGTTGCATGGTGGCCTCGGCGGATGCATGGCAATGTGCGCGATCCCCGGCGAGCCAAGCGAATTCCGGCTCGAGCCTGGTGAACGCCTCGAAGATCCCGGTCGATTCCGGCGTGGTCCAGATGGCAGCCGCCTCGCCACCGTTCGCCATCCAGACCTTTCCGTGCGGGATGCCGATCTCGCCCAGGAAAAGCTCGTTGAACCGCTGAAGACGGGACCGGTGGTTGTCCGCGGCGATGGTGTGCCTGGTGAATGCGTAGTGCTCGAACGCGTCGGTGAGCGTCGAGGCCAACCGGGGGACATCGTCGATTGTGGCGAGGCGGATCTGGTGTTCGTGCATGGCGTCTCCTTCAGTCGGTACGGAGAAAAACGATCTTCCACGGCACATGCTATCGGGGCGGCGGCCCAGGGATGTGACGATCCTGTCTCAGGAATCCATCCCGGACGTGAAGGATGAATCCCTGCTCCGCCCCAAACGAAAAGAGAGCGTCGCATTTGCGACGCTCTCTCTGCAGGTGATCGATCCCGGGTGGCCTTGTCCTACATCGGATCCAGCCAGATCCACTGGATCGTCCACAGGGTCGAATAGCCCGAGGGGAAGAAGTTGTGCACCCTCGGTGCGGAGGCGATCAGGCCCTGGGGGAACACGAGCGGCTCGATCGGCACATCGTGCGCGATGATGTTGGCCGCTTCCACCATCAGGTCCATCCGCCGCTCCGGGTCGAGCTCCTGGCGTTGCAGGTCATCCAGGCGGTCGTACTCTGGGTTGCAGTAGGCCACCTCGTTGTATCCGTCGGGATACCACGAATCGCAGCGGAACAGGACGCCCTGGTTGCCGGTGGTGTTCAGGGAGATGCCGGTGAGCGCGGCCTCGTAGTTGCGCTTGTTGAGCTCTTCCTGCTGGGCCGGGTAGGGCATCGCCGTGGGCGTCATTTCGATGCCCACCTCGCGCCAGGCCTGCTGCAGGTAGGGCACCAACTGCTGGAAGGTGTCGATGCCTTCTTCGTAGGTGAACTCGAAGGAGAACCGCTCCCCGTCTTTTTCGCAAATGCCGTCCTCGCCGATGACCCAGCCGGCGTCGTCCAGCAGGGCGCTGGCGGTTTCCGGCTCGTAGAGATAAATCGACTCGATCCGATCCGGCGCGTAGGCCAGCGACAGGGGCGGGTGCGGCCCATCGGCGCGGATCGCGAATCCCTGGAAGATCGTCTCGGCGATCAGGTCCCGGTCGATGGCGTACATCATCGCCTGGCGGACGCGGACATCCTGGAAGAGCTCGGTCCGCTCCGCGTCCATGTTGGTCAGGACATAGGTGATCTGCGACAGGTCGTATTGATGGACCGTGAGATCCGGGTTGTCTTCGATGAAAGGCGGGGCGAGGGAGGCCGGGATCCCGGAAATGTCGGATTCGCCGGTCTGCAGCGAGCGAAGCGCCGACGATGCCTCACCCACCACACGGTAGATGTATCGATCGATCACCGGGACCTGGTCGGAAAGCCAGTAATCGTCGTTCCGGGCAACCGTGACATTGCTGCCCTGAACCCATTCGACGAATGTGAACGGCCCGCTGCCGATGACCTGGGACGGATCCTCACCGGTGGTGCCGGGCGCCGTGATCCAGTCCTCGATCGCGATAGATGCCCAGATGTGCTTCGGCATGATCGCCACGTTGGCGGCGGTTTCCGTCAAGAAGGTCGCGCTTGGGGCGCGGGACACCAGCTCCACCGTGAGATCGTCGACCTTCTCGTAGCTGGCCAGCGCCCGGCTCACCGTGCCTTGCACCGGCGAGAAGCCGTTCTCATCGAGCACGGCATCGAACGAGAAGATCACATCGTCGGCGGTCACTGGTTCGCCATCGTGCCAGGTCGCGTTCGGGTTGAGGTGGAAGCGGTATCGGACGCCATCGCTGCCCAACTCCCACGAATCGGCGAGGAGTGGCCGGTAGGTGCCGTCGATCGGATTGATGTCCAGCAGTGGCTCGTAGATCAGCCCGGTGATGGTGGCGGATGCCGCGTCTTGCAGCAGCAAGGGGTTGAGGGTCGAGATGTCGGTGGTGAACGCCTGGACGAGCTCTCCACCGGTGTGACGGGGATCCTCGAAGGCGTGTGCCTCGAGAAGCCTGGCCGTGACATCCTCGCGGCTGGGTGAGATGACCTTGAACGTCGCATTTGGATCGGGGGGCGTGTCCCCGGAAGGTGCCGCTGCGGGGGATGCGCCAGGCGTGGCATCCTGCGCCACGGCGTGGCCAAGGACGGCTGAGGCGGCGAATGCGCCGGCCCCGATGCCCGCGGTGCGTGTGAGCGCGCGTCGGCTGATCGTTCGCGGCAGCGCCTCGTTGCTGTCGGTGACGTACGGAAGGATCCCGGAGTCTTCAGGTCGCGTCATGGTGGCCCTTTCCCGTCGCTGGGATAGAAACGAACGAATGGCGCAGTGAGCGTAACGATCGTTTCACGGATCAGTGACACTGCAATTCCCCGTCTTTTGGAACGGGCCTGCATGCAGCAGTGTACGACGACGACCGAGTCATGTGGCATGCCGTTGTTTCTCGGTGGAGCCACAGGGAGCGCGATCGCAGGATGCGAGAAGCCGGACGCTCTCCGGGGCAGGCATAGTGGCGCCATGGACGTTTTGACATGTTCGGGACCCTCACATCGTCGAGGAGGCAGTCGCATGGACTGGAAGCTGGAAGTCGTTGTGGTCCCGGTCTCGGACGTGAGCCGCGCCATTGGGTTCTACCGGGACAAGGTTGGATTCGCGCTCGACCTGCACCAGACGATGGGCGACTCCGTCGAGATGGCGCAGCTGACGCCGCCGGGTTCGGGATGCTCGATCACGGTGTCGTTGGGCATGGTCGACATGGAGCCAGGTAGCGTCAAGGGCCCGCAGTTGGTTGTGCCGGATATCGATGCGGCGAGGACGCAGCTCCTGGAGCGTGGCGTCGACGTCAGCCCGGTTCGGCACGTGGATATGGGCGGCTCCTGGGAATGGGTGGACGGTCCCGGCGGACGCTGGAACTCGTTCATTTTCTTCGACGATCCAGATGGGAATAGCTGGGTCGTGCAGGAGAGACCGGCCGACGAATGAGTGAGCCCGGTCACACCAAAGAAAGGACATGTCATGGTCGACATGATGCCAAAGACAGAATTGCATCCCGGTTTCAGCGATCCGCGCGCGAAGGCGACACCATGGGAGGTCGGGCGCGAGATCTTGCAGACCGCCGAGATTTTCTGGCTTTCGACGGTTCGCCGCGATGGGCGTCCCCACGTGACCCCGCTGATCGCGGTGATGGTCGACGGAGCACTGTTCTTCACCACGGGCGAGGGCGAGCAGAAATACGCGAATCTCCAGGCGAACCCGCACGTGGTCCTGACGACGGGGACCAACGTGATCTCCGACGGCATCGATGTGATCGTGGAAGGGACGGCCACCCGGGTCTCCGACGATGAACTCCTCCAGCGGGTCGCGGCGGAGTATGTCCGTAAATATGGCGATGATTGGGCGTTCGAGGCACGTGATGGGGCGCTGCATCATGCCGAGGGTGGCGCCGCGATCGCTTTTCGCGTCGAGCCGGTGAAGGCGTTCGGGTTCAGCAAGGGCGATCCGTTCGGCCAGACCCGGTGGCGCTTCTCGTAAGCCAACGAAAGAGGCGACGGCGCAAGAGCCGTCGCCTCTTTCTTGTTGAATGCGGCCGAATGAGGTCGCTTGACGGTCAGAAGGTGCGGCCCAGTGCCTGGTCCCATGGCTGGGGCGCGGCGACGCGGACCACCTCTTCTTCCATATCGCGGACGTACATGTAGAGGTGCGCGAAGAACTCCATCTCCGGAAGCGGATAAACCGGATTGATGCAGAGGTACGGGTAGCGCCACGGCATCTGGACGCCCGGGTCGGGACGGACCTCGATGCGCCGGCCGACGCGTAGCCGGTAGGTGATGCCGGGGTAGATCTTCGAGCGTAGCTCGAGATAGCCGTCGCGGTGCAACTGCTGCCAGCGTTCCTCGCCCAGCGTTGCTCGCGCGACTTCTTCCGCCCGGCGTCTCGCCTCGGCGTAGTCACGGTGCGTGAACCCGAACCCGGCGGACCGCTTCGGCAGGTGATCCCAGTAGTGCTGCCAGGGCAACTCTACCGACGGCTCTGCCTCTTCGACCGGCTGGCCTTCTGTGCGGAAGAGCCGTTCGGGAAGCCGGGCCCACCACGGGGTGTCGGCCTCACGAGCCCACCCTCGCCGGTTCCTCTCATCCATGGCGGGTTATCCGCCAGCGATCGGAGCGACGATCTGGTACTCCTCGACCTCGGGATCGAACGGGTCACGGTCAATGACATGCTCGCCGTTCACCTTCTTCGAGATCGCTGCACCGTTGGCGCGGGCTTCCTCGATGATCCGCTGGGCATCGGCGATGGCCTCGCGGGCCTCGTCGGTGTCGGTGGTGGTGTCCCATTCAACGAGCTGATGGCCGTGACGATTCGCAACAATGATGCGGCCCATGGTGGACTCCTTCCTTAACCGATTTCCCGGCTGTCAGGAGAGATGCCGGGGCCTCATGCTACTCCCGGCAAGGGCATAAATCAAGTAGGGGTTTTCCTGTCACGGATCAGCGGCTGATTGGAGAGCGATCCTGCGACCGGTGCGATGCTCAGGCCTGCACCAGCTGCTCCTGCGCGATGCGGAGAATCCGCGTGAGCGTGTCGAGGTCGACATCGGCGAGGGACCTGAAGCTGATGCTGCTCTTTCCGGCCTTCACCTTGCCCAGGGCGTCCTTGTACTTCTCCGCGAGGTATTGCTTGTCCTCCACGGCATTGACGTAGATGCTGATGTAGTTCTTCTGGAGGGCCAGACCGACCATGAACCACTCGACGGTGCGCCCGCGTGACTGCTGCTCGATGAGATCGCCGTAGCCAATGATCTGCTGCTCCGATCCGCCCCAGAATACGCCTTCCCAGAGCACCCGGGTATGGCCGGTGAAGATGCCGGCGATCAGGGCGTCGAGCCGCGTCATGTCGTCGCGAACGTCGTCCGGGAGCTCGGCGAGGAACTCGTCCGGGTTGCGGTCGGTCTTCTGCATTGCTGATGTCCTTGGTGAAACGGACCGGAGGTGACAGGGACATGCCTGTCGCCACCCGGCCCATTGGTATGTGCTGGATTAGCCGCCAGAGATGGCGCCGATGATCCAGAACGGTTCCTGGCCGCGCGCGACCTCGTCCGGCAGCGGCGCGTCGATCGGCTCGTGCGACCAGTCGGTTTCCAGGATGAAGAAGCGGACCATGGGCCGGCGGATCTTCGTCCGGTGATCGCGGATCGTGCCGCGCAGCATGGGATAGGCCGCCTCGATGGCGTCGATGACGGTGCGCTGGGTGACCTCGCCCTCGACGTCGACCTCGACTTCCTTGCCGGTGCGCGCGAGGTTCTGGAGATGGGCCGGCAGAATCACGCGGACCTTCACAGCGTCTGGACCTCCACCGACAGCACCGCCGGGAGGTCGTGGACGATCGCCTGCCAGGTGTCGCCCGAATCAGCGGAGGCGTAGACCTGGCCGCCGGTGGTGCCGAAGTAGATGCCACACGACTCCAGGCGGTCGACCGACATCGCGTCGCGCAGGATGTTCACGTAGCAGTTCTCCTGGGGCAGGCCGTTGGTCAGCGCCTCCCACTCGTTGCCGCCGGTGCGGGAGCGGTAGACGCGGAGCTTGCCGTCCGGCGGGAAGTGGTGCGAATCGCTGGTGATCGGGACGACGTAGATCGTCTCCGGCTCGTGGGCGTGGACGCCGATGGGGAAGCCGAAGTCGGTTGGCAGGTTGCCGCTGACCTCGTGCCACAGGTCACCGGCATTGTCGCTGCGCATGACGTCCCAGTGTTTCTGCATGAAGAGGGTGTCCGGCTTCGACGGGTGCATGTTGATGTTGTGGACGCAGTGGCCGACCTCGGCGTCCTCGTCCGGGATGTAGTCGGAGCGGAGCCCCTTGTTGATCGGCTTCCATGTCTCGCCGCCGTCATAGGAGCGGAAGGCGCCTGCCGCGGAGATCGCGACGACGATACGGTCCGGGTTCGTCGGGTCGAGCAGGATGGTATGGAGGCAGAGCCCGCCCGCGCCCGGCTGCCAGGTGTTGCCGGTGGAGTGATGGCGCAGGCCGTCCAGCTCCTTCCAGGTCTGGCCACCGTCGGTGGATTTGAAGAGGGCAGCATCCTCGACGCCAGCGTAGACCGTGTCCGGGTCGTGGAGC
>DATGPC010000172.1:0-7523 GCA_035305265.1 Thermomicrobiales bacterium
CCAGCTGAAGACGAAGCAAAGGATGCCCGCGACGGCGATGCCGGGAACGGCCAGCGGCAGCGCGATGGTGGTGAAGACGCGGAAGGCGCCGGCGCCGTCGACGAACGCGGCCTGCTCGACCTCGCGCGGCACGGCGCGGAATTGGTCGATGCAGAGCCAGATGACGAGCGGCAGGTTGAACGTCAGGTAGACGAGGACCAGCGCGAGCCGGGTGTTCAGCAGGCTGAGGTCGCGCGCCAGCAGAAAGAAGGGCACCGCGACGACGATCGGCGAGATGAAGCGGTTGGAGATGATCCAGAACCAGAGGTGCGACTTGCCCCGGAAGTCGAAGCGGGCAAGGGCGTAGGCCGCCGGAGTGCCGAGAACGAGCGCCAGCAGGCTGGCGAAAACGGCGACGATGAGGCTGTTGACGAGGCTGCTCGGCACGCGGCCCTCGTCGAACAGGACCTGGTAGTGGTCAAACGTTGGCTTGAAAACGAAGACGGGCGGCACCGCGAAGGTGTCGTTCGCCGTCTTCAGCGACGTGCTGACCATCCAGTAGAGGGGCAGCAGGATGATCACGATGAGGAAGATCAGCGCGGCCATCTCGCCGATCGACGCGGCGGTCCACCGGCGTTTTCGTTGCACCGTATACGTTGCTGCCGGGGTGGTGGGCTGGCTCATGCTTCCTCGATCTCCCGGTAAAAGATGCGGATATACGACTGCGCGAGGACGATGCAGAGGATCAGCAGCAGCACCGCCTGGGCGGATGCGACGCCGACGTCGAAGACGCGGAAGCCGACGCGCTGGACGTAGAGGCTGATCAGCTCCGTCGAGACGCCGGGGCCGCCGCGCGTGAGGACGAAAACCATATCGAACAGCTTCAGGATGTCCGCCGTGCGGATGATGAGCACCGCCGTGAGGCCCGGCAGGAGATAGGGCAGCTGGATGTGGCGGAAGATCTCCCAGAGCCGGTTCGTGTCCAGGCGGGACGCCTCGACGATGTCCTCCGGCACGGACGTCAGCCCGGCAAGGGCGACGAGCGCCACGAAGGGCGTCCATTGCCAGGTGTCGGTGATGGCGATGGAGGCCATCGAGGGGAAGGGGCTGCCGAGCCAGTTGACTGGGCCTAGGCCGATCTGTCCAAGCGCCCAGTTGATGACGCCGAAGTCGCGGTTGTAGATCAGCCGCCCGAGCAGGCCGACGACGGTTGGCGTCATGGCGATCGGGAGGACGAGCAGGACGCGAGCGACCGCGCCGAGCAGGCGCCAGCGCGTGTTGTTCAGGAGCAGGGCGATGCCGACGCCAAGCACGACCTGGATCGGGACCGTCAGGAGGAAGAACTGGAGGGTTCGCCACAGGGCGCCCCAGAACAATCCATCTTGCAGGACCGTGCGGTAGTTGTCGAAGCCGACCCAGGGCGTGCCGAGGTAGGGCTTCGTGAGCTGGAAGAGCTGGAAGCTGGTGCGGACGGCGTAGATAAGCGGATAGATGCCGATCGCGAGGAGGGCCAGAATGGCCGGTGCCAACATGACCAGCGCGGTCATGTTGGCACGCGAGCGCCAGGTCCGTCGTCGCCGTTGCCCTTCCAGGGCGGTACTACTCGAGATTGGTGTGGCGGCCACGCATCAACTCCGGTGTCTGGTCGGTCCGGCGTTGGAGCAGGATCGAAATGCAGTCGAAAAAGATCAGCTGCGCGATTTCGTAAAGACTGCCCATCGGAAGAACGCTGGACGGTGCCCCAAGGTCGTTCGCCATCGTCTGCGCTGGCAGGTGGATCACCGTATCGGCCCGCTGCGGGGCCGCGCCCTCCGGCTCCGCCGTGATCACGACGGTCCGCGCCCCGGCGTCCCGTGCGACCCCCATCAGGGCGAGCACGGTCGAGA
Organism: Thermomicrobiales bacterium; assembly: GCA_035305265.1. Classification (GTDB taxonomy): domain Bacteria; phylum Chloroflexota; class Chloroflexia; order Thermomicrobiales; family UBA6265; genus UBA6265. Next base: position 1,866 of record DATGPC010000172.1, read on the forward strand.
ACGCGCCGGGGCCTGCGCTGGCGATCAGGATGTCGCCGTCGCCGATCGGCGGGGTGGTCATGTCGCCGACGACGTGCGCGTCGAGGCCGAGGTGCATCAGGCGCATGCAGAACGCCTTCATCATCAGGCCCTCGCGGCCGACGCCATAGCAGGCGATGCGGTTCGCCGCGACGATCTCGTCGCACAACCGCCCGGCGGCGTCAGAGGCAAGAGCGGCAAAGACCGCTCCTGCCTCGTCAAGAACCTGCCGTGCCAGATCGCGAACGTCTGGTTCGCGGGTGTTGTCGGTCATTGCAGCTTCGGCTTCTCACCGTCGTAGTACGGCTGAAGGATCGAGCGCATCTGCTCGTCGATGCTGGCCGCGCCCTCCTCGACCTCGACCTGGCCGAGCATCATCTCGCTGCCGACCTGGGCGATGATCTCCGAGATCTGCGGCCACTCCGGGAAGCGCGGCCGGAAGACCGGGTTCCCGAAATCGTTCCATGACTTCACCAGCGGCTCGACGTAGGCGTAGGTCTCCTGGATCGACGGATCCTCGTAGGCCGACATGCGGCCGGAGACGCCGCCGTTCTCGATGTACGGGATCGCCTGCTCTTCGGAGGTGATCCACTGGATGAAGAGGTACGCTGCCGCCTGCTTCTCCGGCGAGCTTTGCGCGTTTACCGCGAGCGAGAATCCGCCGAGCGCCGGATGCGGCTGGCCGTCCGCGCCGGCCGGTTCGAGGGCGACGCGCAGGTCCTCCGTGATCGTCGATGTCGCCGGGTCGGAGAGCGTCGGATAGAACGAGCTCCACTCCGTGATCATCGCGACGCGGCCCTGGGCGAGGCCCTGGACGGCCTCGTCGTGGTCCCACTCGGTGATGTCGCTCGGCATGTACTGCATCAGGTCCTGCCGGAACTGGAGGCCGGCAAGCGACTCCTCGGACGAGAGGTTCGGCTCGAAGTTGTCGTCCAGCAGCGAGCCGCCGAACGCCCAGACCATCCGCATGAAGGAGTCGGCGGATTGCGTCTCGCCGCGCCGGGACTGCAGCGCGAAGGCGTACTGGTCGCCCTGCGTCAGGGCCGGCCCGTACTCGTCGAAGAGCTGCTGCCACGATTCGGGCGGGCCGTCGAAACCGGCTTCCTGCAGCATGGCCTCGTTGTAATAGAGGAGGCCGGAGTAGTTATCGAACGGAAGGCCGTAGATCTCTCCATCCCACGTGCCGAAGGACTCGAGCAGGATCGGGAAGAAGCCCTCGAGGTTCAGGTTCGGGTCGGCGAGGTTCGGATCATCGAAGAATTGCTGCATCGGCGCGATCCAGCCGGCGGCCGCGAACTCGCCGATCCAGACGACGTCGACGAGGCTGACGTCGAATTGGCCGGTCATACCGGTCCAGTCGAGCACCTGCTTCTCGTGCGAGTTTTCGTAGGGCGTGATCTCGAAGGTGACCTCGATGCCGGTCTCCTCTTCGAACTGCGGGATCAGGGCCTCGGCGGCGCGGTAGCCCGGTCGTTCGAGGAAGAAGCAGTTGATCGAGGTTCCCTGGTAGGGCTCCGCGGCCTGGGCGAGGCTCCATCCGTCCTGCGCGCGGGTTGAGGGAAGGATGATGGTCGGGACCGAGAACGCGGCAGAGCTGGCCGCCGCTCCTTTCAGCAAACCTCGACGAGAGAGACGGTGAGTACCCACGTCTATACCTCCTCTTGCTGGATGCCTGGAGACCACGCCATTGCCGGGAGACGCCAGCCTGGCCGTTCCCAACACACGTGAATTGAAAGGATTTCCTGCAGTCTACCGGCGATTCAGAAGAAGGTCAACAATCGCCCGAATCAACGGGCATTTGTGCGACCGGGACTTGTGCTGCGCGATTGCGCGCTTGTCGTTTCGTCAAATTGCGATGCTGTGGCTGGTCTTGGGGAGGTGTGAAGGCAATCGTCGAAAGGCGGTTTCGCGGTGTCGACCTTGCGGCGCGTCAGGCGCGGACACGGCGCACCGAAACCATCGGGTGCCGTTGTCCGTTGGGATACTCGGGACCCGGAACGACGGAGCCGGATCGTTCAAGGACGATTCCTGCGCGCGTCTCGCGCAGAGAGCTCACGAATCACACGCGATTCACCTCTCACAAGGAGATGACGCATGCGGAAATTCCGATCCATTCTTCTTCTCGTCGCCATGCTGGCCATGTCCGGCGCCGGCGCGGGAAACATGGTTCTCGCCCAGGACTCCACGCCACCAACCACGGACGAGCCGGGCCAGGGCACGATCGAGGTCCACGCCCGTCTGTGCGACGAAACCCCGGCGGATGGCGACTGGTTCACGAACTGTCACGAATCGCCGCTCGCCGAGCAAGTGATCACGGCCTACAACACCCAGGATGGCTCCACCTTCGACGGCACGACCGACGCGAACGGGAACGTCGTGCTGGGCGTCCCGCCGGGCGAGTACGAGCTGACCGGCATCCCGGGTGACTTCCTCGAGAACTCCTTTATCTACTGCTCCACAAGCGATGCCGGTGAGGAGGCGCTCTACCCGGTCATCATCGAGGCGGAGCAGCCTGGCGTCATTTGTGACTTCTACATGGTGCCGGCCGACCTGAGCGGTGGGATCGACATCAACGTCCACGTCAATCTCTGCATCGCGCCGGGCTGTACCGAGCTGCCGGAGGCGATCGAGCCCGCCGAGGGCGTCGAGGTGACGCTCGCGGACGTCGACGACGGTACCGAGCTGGGCGCCTGCACGACGTCCGAAGGGCTCTGCGTCGTCGAGGACGTGACTGGCCTGGTCGGCATCACGCCCGTCTTGGTTGAGGTGAACGAGGAGACGGTCCCGGAGGGGTACGTCGTCGATCCGAACCCATCCACCTACGAGATCGTCCCGGAGACGCCGGAGGTCTGGCTGCTGCTCTACCCGGTGGACGGTTTCCCGCCGGAGGACGGGACGCCGCCCGCCGATGACCCGGCGCCGCTGCCGGTGCCGCTGGCCCTTGAACTTCCGGCGGGGCTCTATAACGCGTCGTGCGCTGACCTGGATCCGGACAACCCGGCGCAGGCCCTGGGCTTCCTGATGATTGTGGACGGTGAGCCCGGCGGCTCGCCGGACGCCCTGCAGGCGGCCTCCGGGTACACGGAGCTGTCGATGACCGTCGATGAGTTCCTGAATGGCCAGTATGCGATCGCCGTGATGGACGAAGACGAGAACGTGATCGCCTGCGGCGACGTTGGCGGTGTCCCTGACCAGGAGGGCGGCCTCTCGATCGGCCTGGCCGAGGTGGACGATTCCGGCGCGGCCGGCGTTGCCTACCTCGCGCCGCGCGGTGAGGAGGGTGAGGCGACCGGCATCACGACCTTCGTCGTGCCGGAGGGCCTGATCCCGGCCGACGATGTCGAGATTCAGCCGGATTCCACCCCGATCGGCTAACGGCAACGACCGGGTCCTGACCGAGCGAGCGCCCCTGGCTATCTGCCAGGGGCGTTTCGCGTGGTGGAAGAAGGGATTCGGGGAAAGAAAAGCCCGGTGGTTGCGCGACCACCGGGCTCCCCCTGATCTGGCGGAAGCGGGACTTCGACGCCCGTACGCTCCCTTGTGGCGCGACCCCAGCCGAGCCGTACGTACACTCTATGCGGCCCGGGCGGGTATGTCAATGGACGAAGCTGACAGGATCAGGACGAAAGGGTGTCCTGCACGCCCTCGAGAATGACGCGGCGGATGTCTTCCAGAACGAGATCGGCCGCGATCATGCTGTTCGCGCCGCTCCAGACCTGCCCGTCGACGATGCCGTAGGTGCCTTCGCTGATCGCCGGCAGCGAGGCGAAGAGCGGGTTGTCGAAGTACGCCTGGAGGACCTCGTCGCGCTCGGCCGCCTGCTCGGAGGTGAAGCGCGGGCAGAGGAAGATCCAGTCGGCGTCGAGCTCGTGGATGCGCTCCATGCTGAGGGTGTCTCCGCTGTGCGGGTACTCGACGCTCTCGGCGTAGTCGTTGCCGACGATGCCGACGCGGCGCAGGAGCATGCCCGTGAACCAGTCCTGCGACATGACCAGCGGGTATTCCGGCAGCGGCCGCACCACGATGGAGGTCTGGCCCTCGTAGTCGGCGAGATCCGCCTTGAGCTGCGCGGTCGCCTCACGCTGGGCGTCGAGGATCGCCTGGCCCTCGCCCAGCTTGCCGAGACAGTGGCTCCAGACAAGGTGGCTGTACTCGAAGTACTGCAGCCCCATCGGGTCGCTGGTATCGATGTCGTTCGGGATGACGAGCGGGGCCACGGCCCGGATCGCCTGGACGACCGGGTCCGCCTCGGCCTCTTCCGCCGTGGTGCCGGTGAAGCGACCGCGACCCTCCGCCAGCACGAGGTCGGGTTTCAGCTCGACGATGCGCTCTAGGTCGAGGGAGTCCCAGTCGCCGAGGTACTCGATCTCTTCCTCCGCGAGGGGCTGGAGGTAGGTCATGATGCCCTGGCCGCCGTAGCTGAAGCCGGTCGCCAGCGGCGTCAGGCCGAGGTTGAGCATCGTATCGACCGGGCCGTCGTTGATGCAGATGACGCGCGTCGGGTTTTCTGGCAGCTCGACCGGTCCCAGCAACGTGTCGATCACGCCCGGCTGGAATTCGGGCACGGATCCCGCCGCTGGGGTTGCGTCCTGTTCCTGGGCGAGTCCGGTCAGCGGCCAGCCGAAGGCCGCCGTCGCCGATACGGCAATACCGCTGGCAACCGCGTTCTGCACGAACGATCGTCGATGCATCCTGATGCTCCTTTTTCCGCCACACCCTGTTTCTGGCAAGAATTCGTGGCCGGAGGTCACATAATGTCGTGGACCAGTTGTCCAGCGAGGGATATCCTACTACGACGGTCGGATTTGGCAACGGGTGTGAGGAGACGAACCAGGCATGACATCACGGATCGACGGGAACGGGGCCAGGGCAACGGTGGCGGAGATCGAGAGTCCGCGACTGCGGCTCCTGCTGGATGCGCTGGGCGTTCCCGGCGTGGATCGCGGAGAACTGATTCATGGGTTCTGGCAGGAGATGGAACGAGCCGGAACGCCGCTGGTCGAGCCGATCCCGCAGGAGGATGGCGTCGCGCTCGTCACCTTCCTGTGGCGAGAGACGGAGCCGACCGGGGTGGTGCGCCTGTACGAGCCGGTGAGCTGGCGACCTACGGAGGAGCGGGAGCTGGCGAAAATCGACGGGACGGACATCTGGTACCTGACCTGGCGGATGTCGACAACGCTGCGTGCCGGATACAGCTTCGCGGTGGCGAAGGCGGGTGAGGAGATCCCGGCCGGTCACTGGCCGGAGACGCGGCATGACCCGCTGAACCGTCACCTCCGCCCCTCGGACTGGGAATCGGGACAGATGGAGGCGGTGCTGGTGATGCCGGACGCCGAGCCGCTGCCGTGGGACCGTCCGCACCTGACGCCGTTGGAGGGCGAGGTGCATGCGCGGCAGTTCGCGAGCGAGATCCTCGGCAACGAGCGACCCGTCTGGGTCTACACGCCGCCGGAATACGATCCGAGCGGTCCCGCGTATCCGCTGGTGGTCATCTTCGACGGCGAGGAGTTCCACAGCGCGCCGCGGACGCTGGACGCGATGATCCTGGCCGGGGAGCTCCCGCCGGTGGTTGCCGTGCTGGTGAACCAGATCGGTATTCGCGACAAGGAGCTGCCCTGCAATCCGGAGTTCTCGCGGATG
>DATGPC010000173.1:0-5549 GCA_035305265.1 Thermomicrobiales bacterium
CCGGATTCGGCCGGCTCGGCGGTCGCCGAAGAGGCCACGGTCGCGGACTAGAGCGGCCATCCATCTCCGTCATCCAGAGCCGGTGAGCCGAGCCGCAGCGAGGCGAACCGTCTCGAGGGGTCTTGGTCTCGGGCTGAATCCGATCTCGACTCACCAAAGATTCCTCCACGCGCGAACCTCCGGTCCGCTTGGTCGGGATGACGGCCCGGAGAAGGACGCATTAACGGAGACGGATCACGCAGGATGACGTGGCTCGGAGTGTACGTGCACTTCCGATCCGGGGTACACTCGACCGTATGAAACGCGTGACGCACCTGATGCTCGGAGCGGCGGTAGCGATGCCCATCGCCGTTCCGCTGTCTCCGGGGATCGCCCTCGGCACAATCTGGTGGGGCATGGTCGGCGGCGGCTTCCCCGACTGGTTCGACCTGCGCTCGGACTTGCGCCGGTCCTTCCGCCTCCGCCATCGCGGCGCCTCTCACGGCATCCCCCTCGGGATGGCGTTGACCGCCGGTCTCTTCGCCGTGCTCGGCATTCTCGCCACCACGACGTTCACTATCCTCGGCGTGACGGTCGCGCTGCCGGATGCCGCCATCCGGCCATGGACGATCGCGTTCGCGCTCGGCTTCCTCTCGCATCTGGTCGCGGACGCGTGGACGCACGCCGGGATCAGGCCGCTCCTCCCGTTCTCCGACATTCGCGTCTGGGCGGCGCCGAAGATCCTGCGCGGGCGATCGAACGGGCCCGTCGACTTCCTCGCGCGCTTCGTCGCGATGCTGGGCCTCATCGTCGGCGTCGCGGCCTACGCCTGGCTCCGATTCACGTAGCGGCGGGTGTTCGTGAGTTCCGGGGAAACCTCTCCACAACCAGCACCGACAAGGCAACGATCGCGATGCCGAACAGGTAGCCACCGATCACGTCCGACGCCCAGTGTGCCCCCGTCCAGATCCGGGCCCAGCCGACCAGGAGCGTGTAGGCCACGAGGACGCCGATGACGATGCGGGCCAGCGTGCGCGAGGGGATCCATTGCCACGCGATGACGGCTAGCCCGAGCGCGAGCGTCGAGGAGGACATCGCGTGCCCGCTGGGGTAGCCGGTGCCCTCCCATGTCCCGATGATCCTCACGAGGTCCTCGGTCGGGCGAGGCGAATCGAAGATCGGCTTGACCTGTGTGCCGGCGAGCCGCAGCACGAGCAGCGAGGTCAGGAAAAGAAGCGTCGGCCATGCACGTTTGACGGCGGCGATCACCAACGCGACAGAGATTGCCGGTGCGGCGAACCATGTTGACCCGAGGACGTTCGCGATATCCGCCGCGGCGTCGGAGACGCGTCCGTCCATGCGCTGGACCGCGACGGTGATATCGACGTCCCATCCGAGGACGTTCGGTCCACGGGCGATGAGGCCGAGAACGATCGCTCCGGCGAGCGCCACGATGGCGACCGGTAACGTCACCGCAGTGGCGGGCAATGGGCGTGGAAACGACTCCGGGTTCGACTGTGTCATGGTGGCGGGCAAAAATCCTTCTCAAAAATCCGATGTTCACGTTACGGAAAGTTTATCGGAGTTCGCAGGTTTGCGGAATGGTGGGAAGGGGGAGGGCTGTCTTGCGCTCCCGGATGGTCGCGCATAGGATGACACTATCGGCCATATCGCATATCTGGAATATGCGCGTTCCGTTCGACCGGGACCGTTCCCGGCGTTCCATACGGCAGGCGCACCGTTACGCACAAGGAGCCGCAGATGACCCGTTCCCCGCATCCCACCGGACCGTTCCGCCACCTCGTCGATGCATTCCGCGCCGGGAAGATCGACCGCCGGTCGTTCGCCCAGCGTTCCGCGGCGCTCGGTGTGGCCGCGCCAATGATCGCGATGATTACGCATGGCGCCGGGGCCCAGGACGCGACGCCCGCCGGTGAGGAGAGCCCTGATTCCTCGCGGTCGACGGTCGGGACCGAAAACCAGACCCGGGGCGAGGGTGGCGAGCTGAAGCTCATCCAGTGGCAGGCGCCGACACAGCTTAGTCCGCATGTTTCCAACGGTGTGAAGGACTTCCTCGCGGCGCTTCCGGTTGTCGAGCCGCTGATGCACTACACGCCGGATTCGACGATCATCCCGAACCTCGTCACGGACGTGCCGACGGTCGAGAACGGGCTCCTGTCCCAGGACCTGACCGAGGTGACGTTGACGCTGCTGCCCGATGTGGTCTGGAGCGACGGCACGCCGTTTACCGCGGAGGACGTGAAGTTCACGGTCGAGTGGGTGCAGAACCCGGACAACAGCTCCGTCAACTTCACCCAGTTCGAGCCGATCTCGAGCGTCGAGGTGATCGACGAGCTGACGGCCCTGGTGACGTTCTCCGCTTCGAACCCGTTCTGGATGACGCCGTTTACCGGCACCAGCACCGGCTACGTTTACCCGAAGCACATCCTCGAAGGCGGTCGCGAGGCGCACGATGCCTTCCTGTCGGCGCCGGTCGGGACCGGGCCATACCTCGTCGAAAGCTTCACGCCGAACGACCAGGTGACGTACGTCGCCAACGAGAACTACCGCGAGCCGAACAAGCCCTTCTTCTCGCGCATCCTCCTCAAGGGCGGCGGTGATCCGGCGAGCGCCGCGCGGTCGGTGCTCCAGACCGGCGAGTTCCACTACGCCTGGTATCTGCAGGCGGAGGATTCCGTGCTCCGTAGCCTTGAGAGCGAGGACGGCCCGGGCATGATCATCCCCTACCCGGGCGCGACGGTGGAGCGGATCAACATCAACTTCTCGGACCCGCACACCGAGGTTGACGGGCAGCGGTCGCACAAGGACACGCCGCACCCGTTCTTCACCGACGATGCCGTGCGCGAGGCGATGGCGGTCGCTATCGACCGGCAGATCATCCTCGATTCGCTTTACGGCGAGGACATGTCGGTCGCCACCAACATCGTGCAGGGTGACCCGACGGTCTACTCGCCGAACACCGACTGGGAGTACAACCCGGAAAAGGCGGCGCAGATCCTGGAAGACGCCGGGTGGGTCGCGGGTGATGACGGCGTCCGGGAGAAGGACGGCGTGCGTCTGGAGATGACGTACGCGACAGAGACGAACCCACTCAGCCAGAAGACGCAGGCGATCGTGAAAGCGAACCTCGAAGAGGTCGGGTTCGCGGTCCAGATCGAACAGGTCGATCCCGGCGTCTTCTACGACGGCTCCGCCGGCAACGACCAGAATCTCGGTCACTTCTACTGGGACGTCAACATGTTCAAGTCGGTCCCCAGCGGCCCGCGTCCGATCTCCTTCATGGAGACCTGGTACGCCGGTCCGGACGGCCGCAACATCGCCCAGAGGGAGAACGACTGGACCGGCCAGAACATCCAGCGCTGGCAGAGCGAGGAGTACGACGCCCTGTTCGAAGCGGCGCAGAAGGAGACCGATCCCGACGCGCTGGCGGATCTCTTCATCGCGATGAACGACGAGATCATCCTGAATCACGTCATCATCACGCTGATCCTCGTCGGCACCCCGCGCGGCATGTCGCGCCAGCTCCGCCACGAGAACATCCAGCTCGCGCCGTTCTCCTACGACTACTGGAACATCGCCAACTGGAACTTCGCCGACGCGTAGGCTGCCCGTAGGCCATCGTCGAGGAAGGACCCACCGCGAAGGGTTGAACGAGGAACCGTCTTCCTCTCTTCCTGGGAGTACCCAAGCAATGTGGCCGACATGGAGTCGGCCCCATCGCCCGCAGGGCGATATCCGGGCACCCTTCTGCCCGTACGGGACGACGTGCGGCGGCTCCACACCACTGGCCCCGTACACTGACGCCGCAATAGCCTGCCCTGAGCCTGTCGACCCTACCCGCCACCCGATTATCGCACCCTGTAGGGGCGGACCCCGTGTCCGCCCGCCCCGCACCAAAAAAACCCCGTCATCCTGATCGGAGCAAGAGCCCGCTCCCGCTTCTCGCCCTGCGGGCTCGGCCGGAGGACCCAACGCGAAGCGTCTCGGCATGCATGCCCTCCTCGCCTTGCTCCAGCGCGCCTCGCAGTGCGGATCGACGTGCGCCGATGTCAAACACACCAATCTCGGTACGGGACGACTTGCGGCGGCCACACACGCCTGGACCCGCACGCCCGCGCCGCAATGTCGTCCCATGTCCGCAGCACCCGCCCGCCCCGCACCAAAAGGCCCCCGTCATCCTGAGCGAATGCAAGGGCTCGCTGCCGCTTCTCGCCCTGCGGGCTCGGCCGGAGGACCCTACGCGAAGCGATGCAGCCGGCAATCCTTTCCGCCATGAACCAACCCGCCACGCAGCCTCGGCCCCGCCCACACGCCAAGACGCCAGGTTTCCCCGTATACCCGGAAACTTGGGCATCTTGAATATGATGTATTAATACGGCCTCCTATCCGCAACACGAATTGAGCATGATCATGATCACCTCGCCCGAACGTCAATCCGAGCCAGCCGGAGTGGCGCTCCCCGATGCAGCGAGCCGGAACCGGTGCCGCAGCAACTCCTCACCGTCCTTGTTCTGCCCGCTCCACGTGATCTCGACGCCGTCGCCGCCCTCGTCATGCACCGTCATCACCCCGAAGTGCCCCGGCCCCGGATAGGTCCCCTCGCTGTATGGCCCGCCCTTGACCGACCCGTCACGATCCAGCGCCGCCGCATGGAAAACCGGGAACCCCGCGCCCCCGTTCGGCCCATAGGTATTGTTCGAGCCGTCGTCGATCGCCAGCATATGGGCGTCGCCGCTCAACATGACGAGCCCCTCGATCCCGTTCTCGACGATGAAGGTCGCGATCTCCTCGCGTTCCGTGGCGAACGGGCCCCATCCGTCGCCATCGGGACCGGCGATGGAGATCCACGGCTGTGAGTTCACCCAGACGATCACCGGATACGAGCCGCTGGCCGCGAGGAGCTCTTCCTTCAGCCAGTCCTTCTGCTGCTCGCCCAGCATCGTCTTGTCCGGTCCATCCTCGTCATCGTCCGGGCTCCGGTAGGAGTAGTTGTCGGTCATGATGAACCGCGCCCGTCCCACCGTGAACGCCTGGTAGATCGCGCCGTCGTCCGGCACCGGGTAGTGAGGAACCACGTCCCGGTAGTTCTCCTGCGCCGCTTCGCGTCCCGGGGAGGTCCGGTCCGAGTTGTTCGGCCCGAAGTCGTGATCGTCCCAGATATAGGAGACAGACGTGGACCGGTAGAGCTCTGACTGGCGGGGTGAGACCAGTTGTGCGTCGAATGCCTCCCGGTAGAGCGCCGGATCGTTCTCTTCGATATCCCCGTAGTGGAAATCACCGGTGTGCAGGAAGAAGAGCGGCTCCAGCTCCCGGATCGTCTCGAAGACCCGCGCGTTCGATCCCGTGTTCGCGCAGGCGCTGAACGCGAAGGTGAACGTCGCCGGTCCGTCGGGGAAGGTACGCACATGGCCCTGCATCAGGCGCTCGGTGATGCCGTTGCCCGACACCGCGTACCAGTAATCCGTGTCCGGCTCCAGGTCATCGACGGAGAAGGCGAGCACCTCCTCGGTGGCGGGGTCGTTCAGCGGCGGGATCATCCAGGCGTCGGC
>DATGPC010000174.1:0-2682 GCA_035305265.1 Thermomicrobiales bacterium
TCCGGCCCCATGTCCTTGCCGACCAGGCTGATATCGCCGTTGAATGGGATGCGGGTCGTGATCAGCGACGCGGTCAGCCCCGGCCAGAGTCGCTCGAAAACCTCGAGATGATGGACGGCGGTCTCCCAATCCTCGCGCCCGTCGTTCACCGAGCCGATCACAACCCCGTTGCCGAGCACCAGCGTCTCATTCAGCGCGTCGGCGAGAATTCCGATTTCGCCGCTGCCGCCGCTGACGCTCAGGAGGGCGACGGCGCCGTTCCTTCCGAGCATCCGGTAGGCGAGGTGACTGATGGCGGCCGATCCAGTGCATTCGATGACGATATCCGCGGGAGGCAGGCGGGCTTGCAGCTCGTCGATCGGGTGCTCCATCGTCGAGATGTACGTCGCGCCCGTCCGGGTCACTGCGTCGGCGCCCCGGTTCGGCGCGGGCGTCCTGGCAATGGTGTAGACGTCGAGGTCCATCGACCGCAGCACCATCGTCGCGAGGATGCCGATGGGCCCCGCGCCGAAGACGATAGCGGTGTTCGGGAGCCACGTTGCGAGGCGTTGCTGGACATGCCCGATCTGTCGCAGCGCCTTCTCCACCACGGTCAGCGGTTCCGCGAACACCCCGGTTGGTTCGAGACTGTCCGGCAGCTTCACCACCCATGGCTCTTCGACGACGACCAATTGCGAGAGGAACCCGTGGAGCCCGACGATCCCGTGCTCGGTGTAGCCCTTCCAGAGGCACATATCTGGTTGACCCGCCTGGCACAACGGGCAGCCGTCCGGACGCCGGACCGTCGCCGTGACGAGGTCGCCCGGCGCGAACGACGTCACGCCCTCTCCGACCTCCCGCACCCGGCCGAGCATCTCGTGACCGAGAACCAGGAATTCCGAGCCGTCGGGTGGCTGGCCCAGATGGCCGGCCATGATCTCCCGGTCCGTTCCACAGACGCCGCCACGGATCACCTCGATCAGGACCTTGCCCTGGTCCGGTGGAGGTACCTCGATCGTGACGTGACGAAGGGAATCCGGGCCCCCCGGCGTGACGGCAATCGCAATCGATTCGTGCATTGGCTGCTCCGTGAATCCGTTGGACTGAGACGCTCTGCCTACACTCTATGTCAGGGATCGGCGAATGCGGTATACTAGCGCGACGGGCCGTAAATGTGTCCGCCGTTCGTGGTGTGCCTCTAGCGTTCCACGACGACCCTGACATTCAGCAACTACACGCGCTTGAAGGTGGTGATAAGCATTTATGCGTGTTGAGATTCGAGACAACGAAGGCTTCGAGCAGCTTCTGCGCCGTTTCAACAAGGGAATCGAGCGCTCCGGCATCCTTCGGGAGCACCGCCGTGGGCTGCGCTTCATCAGCGTCCAGGAAGAGGACCGCGCCAAGCGCCGCAAGGCCGAGCGCCGTCGCCGCCGCAACCAGGCCAAGTAATCATCCGGTCTATCCGGATCGATTCGGGCCGGTGATCGGCGAACGCTGATGCACCCGCCAAACGGGCAGGCATCGGGGGATTCCCCCGGTCCTGCCCGTTTTGTGTTTTCCCCTTCCCGGGTACGATGGTACCCATGAAGCATCCGGAACAACTGACGGGGAGGCATCTGCGTGAAAATCCTGATCTCGGCGGATATGGAAGGAACCTGCGGAGTGTCGTCGTGGATCCACGTCGACGCGCCGGAAGAGACGGCAGCCGGCAAGCCGACTAACCAGGGTGAGTACGAGCGGGCGCGGTTGCGGATGGTCCGCGAGGTGAACGCCGCCATCGAGGGCGCGTTCGCCGGCGGCGCATCGGAAGTCATCGTCAATGACAGCCACGACGGCCAGCGCAACCTGATCGGCGAGGAGCTGCACCGGGAGGCCAAATACATCTCAGGCGCCGACAAGTCGCTTGGCATGATGCAGGGCGTCGATCTCGAAGGCATCGCTGCCGTCTTCTATACGGGTTACCACGCCAAGGCAGGGACCCCGAAGGCTCCGCTGGCCCATACGTGGTCCACGTGGCTGCAGGATGTTCGGTTCGACGGCGTCTCCACGGGCGAGTTCGGTATCAACGCCGCTATCGCCGGTCATTTCGGAGTTCCTGTCGTCTTTGTTGCAGGCGACGACCAGGCGGTGGAGCAGACCCGCGCGTTCCTCGGCGATCAGGTCGAAGGCGCGGTCGTCAAGAAGGGACTCTCGTCGACGGCGGCGCTGCACCTGCATCCGGAAAAAGCCCGGGACCTGATCCGGCAGGCCGCCGAGCGGGCCATGGCGAAGATCCCGGACGCCACACCGTATCGGCTGCCTGCCGGGGTCACCGTCGAGCTGGAGTTCGACCACCAGGCCCGCGCCGATCAGGCCGAGCTGCTGCCCGGAGTCGACCGGGCGGGGGAGCGAACCATCTCGTTCCGGCCTGCCGACGGCCTGGAGTTCATCCACATGTTCCGGGCCGCATGCAAGCTCGCCGGAATCCGGATGTCGCCATAGGTCCCCAACGCAGCGTTCGATGCAACGAGGCCCCGGATCATGTCGATCCGGGGCCTCGTTCCGTTGACATCACTTCTTGAGCGATGCCTCCCATTGCGCGATCTCGTTTTCGAGGTCCCGCATCCGGTGCCGGGCAAGGGCGAGGCGTTCCGCCAGACGATGCCGCTCCTCCGCCTCCGCCGAGCGTTCCTTCATGAGGTGGTTTCGCTCCTGGAAGAGCTG
>DATGPC010000175.1:0-27883 GCA_035305265.1 Thermomicrobiales bacterium
GGCGATGTGTTGCTGGTCCATACCAATGACGCACCGGCCGGCCTCGAGATCGACGAGCAAATGGATGGGACGCGCACGCTGCCGATGGAGACCGGGGTGATCCCCGCGCCGGAGATGCTCCGCCGGCTGGCAGCAATCGGGTATGACGGCCCTGTAGAGACGGAGCCATTCAGTGAACGAATTCGCCAGGTCGCCGCAACCGATCCCGTAGCGGCGGCAATGGAGGCATTCGACGCGCAGAAACGATTGTTCAAAGCGGCAGGCCTGGCAATCTAGGTCTCACCTGAAAGTTGTGAAGATACGCCGCATGGACGTTGCGCGACGTCCATGCGGCTGTTTCTGTGCCTCCAAATACGTACTTTCTACGAGGGCAGCAGCCGGACTCGTGCGTACTTTGGAATGGCGCACACGTGGGACCAACCCTGGGGCAGTGTTTTATTCACAGAACGCCGTCAAGGCGAAGGAGCCCGACATGTCTGAGCCCCGATCACTTTCCCGCCGCTCCGCCCTGGCCGGCCTCGGCGCCGGATCGATCGCCGCATTCGTTGGCGCACAAGCCGCCGCGCACACGCAGGTCGAAAACCGGGATGTGGGCGCGGACAGCGGCGGATCCAGCGGTCTGACGACCGCCACGCACCGGCTCTCGGGCCTCTGGCTCTCGATGATCGGTATGCCTTCCAATGCAAAGAAGACGGTGGTCGTACCAACCTTCTTCGGCGCGGATGGCTCGGTCATGCTGATGTTCCCTGGTACCGAAGCCGCGAAACAAGGTATCCAGGTCAAGGGGCCGGCGATCGGCACCTGGGAGGTGCTCGACGAGCGTTCCGGTCACTTCACCGCCGTGCAGGTCCTTTCGAACATGAACGGCGAGTACGTCGGCACCGTCGAGGTGGAGGGTTTCCCGTCGCTCGATGACGAGGGTGAGAACTACGATTGCGACAGCTCGCGCAACCTGTTCGTCGTCCGTGACGAATTGAACACGGTCGTCTCCCGACTGACTGCCTCGGTCGAGAACCCGATGCGCGGACGCCGCATGCGGCCGGGCAGATCGGGATTTCCTGATTCGATCGACCCTCATGACCAGGTCACCGGATTCGATGACCCGCGGACGCCGGAGTAGGGCAAGACCAGCCGGACGTCCAATTGCTACGACATAACCGTCTTGCGCGAGGCGTCGGCGATCCGGGCGTCGCTCATCGCCTCGCGCTGACGCCCGGATAGGCCCCCATGCCGATCTTCCCCCGACGGCTTCGGAGGCGCATCGCGGCGGGCATCATGGATCTGTCGCCAGGCCTGGACCGCCTCACGCCGGTCCTCCTCGGTCTCGCCATACCGCACCCGCTCGTACCGCCCACGAACGATGTCGAGGGGCTCACGCAATCCTGGCCATTCGGCCGCGAGCCGACCAGCGAAATCTCGCGGGGTCTCCGACGTCTCGCGTCCATATCCCTGGCGTGATGCGAGGACCTGGAGATAAAGCATGACCTCTCGCACGGATTCGGGATCGCGCTCGAGGTCCAGACGGCGTGGACGTTCCGGTCGCGGCTTCCTCCGGAAGAGATCTCGCAACTGCTTCCGCGCGAGCGCCGCGGAGAAGATGCTGCTCCGCTCCTCCTCGATGTCCCCGTCTCCGTCGACTGACGCGCGACGGCGTGCCATGAAGAACACGATCAGCGCCACGATGACCAGCGCCAGGCCAAGCGCGATCCAGCGCAGGACCAGGTTGGGCTCCGACTCGACGACCTCCGGCGGCAAGACCTCTTCTTCGGGCGGTGCCACCTGCCCGCCCATCTCGGGCAGCTCCATCGGGCGCACGACGTCACCGAAGATGCTGTTGATGATCCAGGCGACGAACCGATAGACGTAGTAGATGACGTAGACGATGCCATAGACGATCCACAGCAGGACCGTGGCGATGCCGTGCCACAGTGCGGCCATCCCATCGACGACCAGCTGGAGCGCGCCGGGACCAAGGAAGAGCGCGCCGATACCGACGACCACGAGCAGGAAGAGCGCAGCGCCACCAGAGGTTCGCGCCCAACGATCCCAACCCGGGGCGGTTGTGTGCCGCCGGGCCGCCAGTCGCCGTGTTGACGCCATCTCAGCCGCAGCAATCGCGGCAGCACTACTGACGAGCAGGACGGGTAGCGCGACGATCGCCGTCGAGATCCCCGCCTCGCCCATGTCGCCACCGATCAATCCGGCGAGGGCCATTGCCAGTCCGAGCGCAACGATCGCGAAGCGAACGCGTTCGCGGATTGCTTCGGCTCCCATGAGCGCGGGCTCGAACGCGAGGCGAAGCCCCTGGACCCAGAAGCCGATACCGACCATCAACGGCACGACAAAATGGCCGTTGTCCCCGACGAGCGAGACCGGATCACGCAACAGCGGACGGGCATCCCACACCGGGTCCAGCGCCCACCAGCCGACGATGACCGCCAGGCCGAGTACCATCAGCGTTGCCGTGGACGCTTCCCGGGACAGCTTCGTCGACTCGAGCGCGATTGCCGCCCAGAAGCCGAGGCAGGCGATAATCACGAGGCTCCATGGCCACGGTGCCTCTCGACCTCCTGACAAGCCAAAGTGCGGCCCCAGGAACATCTCGACGAGGGGAGCCGCGACCGCCGTGCCGATCAATGCGACCAGTGCGGGCAGGACGACCAGCCGGGGCCACTCATGCCGAAGGGTTCGACGAGACGGGGGCTCAGGCGATGCGAGTGAGTCGGATCTGCTCGATAACATCCCACGCCTCCTCTGTCCCGAGATAGTAGACGGAAAACCGGCGACGAAGCTCGGGGAACAACTCCGGCGGCTGTTCGTCGACGACGATGATGACAAACCGGCGCGCGCCCGACGATCGCGCCAGGCGAAGCAGGGTTCGCTGCAGGTCCGCCGAAAGCTGGCTGGTAATGAGCACGACCGACGCGCCCCACGGGAGCTTGAGGATCTCTTCGGAGATCATCGTCCCGATCTTGTCGCCATACGCGGGCGCCAGCCGCGCCAGGTCCTCGAGTATCCGCGTCAATTGTCCCGGACGACGGCCCGGTGAGATCCGGATCGTGCGCGACACATTGGGTATCGGCGCATTGGCGTAGAGTCCGACCTGATGGCGGCCCTCCAGTAGTTGGCGGGAGATCGAGGCCGCAACGACGACAAGCAGCTCGAGCCGGGACGAGCTCTGCCCTTCCCACAGGTGGGAGAACGTGATGGTGTCCAGGAAGATCGCGGCGACCGGGCTCGCGCTGGGCTCGAAGACCCGCGTCTGCAGCTCGCCGGTCCGGGCCGATGCACGCCAATGGATGCGCCGGGGGCTGTCACCCGGGACGTACGGCCGGACGCCGGACATCCGCATCGGATCCTCAACCAACGGCGTTGCCGGCTTCATATCGCCAAGTGGCTGTCGCGCCGGTACGACCAGCTCCGTCATCGGGACCGTTCGCGGGTAGACGAGCACGCCCTCGCGCTCCCCCAGCGTCGTGCTACGGGAGACCATGCCGAACGGATCGTGCGCCTGGATGGTGACCGGCCCGAACCGGTGCCACCCGCGGTTGGTGCATTCGAGGGTGAACCGGTGCGTGACGCGCTCGTACATGCCGAGGCTGAACAGCGTCTCGAACAACCGGCCGCTCGCATCGATCGGGCGGCCCAGCTCGTGCCCGGGGATCGAGACATGATTGCTCACAACCTCGGTAACATCGAGACGTGAGATCGGCAGCGGCTTGGCGTTCTCCGCCGTCAGCTCCACCGAGACCGTGTCTCCCCAAAACGCGCGCGTCTCGGAAAACGATCGCCGGTACGACAATTTGTCGAGCGCGTGATCCCACCACAGACGCAGAATGAGCCCGATCACCGCGACAGCCAGGCCCAGCAGCGCGAGAATCGGCTCCCGCAGGAGCGCCGCAACGACCAGGACACCTGCCGCGTAGCCGAGCCACATCCGGATGTTGATGTCGGCCTCGCGGTCCTCCCACCAGGCGTGGAGGCGCTGCCACAGCGACCGGTTCTCATCCATGGTCGTGTCCAGCGCGGGTGCGGCGGATGCGCGGGCCGGGCTAGACGACATTGCCGGACTCCACCGGCACGTCGATGCTGGCGACGATGTCCGCGATAAGCTCCGGCGTGGACTTGCCGAGCAGCTCGGCTTCGGCGGTCGCCATGACACGGTGCGCGAGAACGGGCTGGGCCATCTCGCGGACATCATCCGGACGCACGAAATCGCGCCCATCCACAGCGGCGAATGCCTGGGCCGCACGAACCAGCGCCAGCGCCGCGCGTGGACTGGCACCGACCTCGATGGTGTCATGGGATCGCGTCGCCCGGATGATCCGAAGCAGGTAGTCCTCGACGGCCTCGCTGACGTGGATCCGCCGGACAGCGGCGATCAGTCCGGTCATCTGCTCCGGCGTGACCACCTGGCTGACCGTTTCGAGTGGGGCATCGGTCCGGAAGCGCCGGAGCATGGCCCGCTCCTCGTCGACCTCCGGATACCCGATCGAGAGTCGCATCAGGAAGCGGTCAAGCTGCGCTTCGGGTAGCGGGAAGGTACCTTCCAGCTCCACCGGGTTCTGGGTGGCGATCACGAAGAACGGCCGCGGCAGCTGGACCACATGCCGCTCGACCGAGACCTGCCGCTCTTCCATCGCCTCCAGCAGCGCCGATTGCGTCCGTGGCCCCGCACGATTGATCTCGTCGGCGAGCAGGACGTTCGTGACGACGGGGCCCTCGCGGTAGGTGAACTCCGATGTGCGGGGATCGAACACCAGTGACCCGGTGATATCCGTCGGGAGCAGGTCCGGCGTGAACTGGACGCGGCTGAACGACCCGCCAAGCGCACCTGACAGCGACCGCGCCAGCATTGTCTTTCCGAGTCCGGGAACGTCCTCCAGCAATACGTGCCCCTCGCACAGGACGGCAATGACCGTGTGCTGGATCACCTGGCGTTTGCCCACGATGACCTTTTCGACTTCGTCGATGATCCGAGTCGCGACCTCATGGATCATCGCGACGTCCGTGCCTCCCTGCATACGTTCTCCGTTCTGGTGCTGGACCCGGTGGGCATCATGTCATGTAGCTCATGCCGTACAATCATATCGTGGATTTTGTATCCCTTCCGCCGAACGCCCCATGATTTGCGTATGTCGCGGATGTACCTGTCTTTCGGAAAGGATTTCACACCTCGGTGTTTGGCCTAAATTTGGCTATTGTCCTGCTGTTGATCGTCCTCAACGGCATTCTTGCAATGTCGGAACTGGCGATCGTTTCCGCGCGGCCAAACCGGTTGCAACAAATGGCGGACAATGGGAACAAGGGAGCGAAGGCAGCCCTTGATCTCGCCTCCGACCCGAGTAAGTTCCTCTCCACGGTCCAGATCGGCATTACGCTCATCGGCATCGTCAACGGTGCGTTCGGTGGAGCAACCCTCTCACAGCCGGTCGCCCGGCAACTGGCCCGTATTCCTCTCATCGAGTCCTACGCCAGCACGGTGGCCGGGGCGGTCGTCGTCCTCCTCATCACCTATCTCTCGTTGATCATCGGAGAGCTGGTCCCGAAGCAGCTCGCATTACAGCGCTCCGAGGCGGCCGCCTCGCTCATCGCGCCCATGATGCAGGTACTCTCGAAGGTCACCGCGCCCGTGGTGTGGTTCCTTGCCGTGAGCAACGAGGCCGTCCTGAAGCTTCTCCGGGCGGACCAGTCCGACGAGCCGGCAGTGACCGAGGAAGAGGTCAAGGTCCTCCTGATGCAGGCGACCGAGGCCGGTATCTTCGAACGCGCCGAGCAGGAAATGGTCGCCGGTGTCTTCGGCCTGGGTGACCGCACGGCGGGCGAGCTGATGACGCCGCGCCACGCCATCGTGTTCCTCGACCTGGCAGAGCCCGACGAAGAGAACATGAGACGGATGGGCGAGACCCACTTCCAGGTCTACCCGGTCTGTGACGGATCAACGGACAACGTGGTTGGCGTCATCAACACCCGGGACCTCTGGCACCAGCATGTCCAGAACAAGCCGATCTCGATCCGGGAGATGATGCGCCCCGCGCTCTTCGTCCCCGAGATCTCGCCTGTGCTGTCCGTGCTCCAGCAGATGCGGGACAGCAAGGCCCTGGTCGCGATCGTCATCGACGAATATGGCGGCGTGGAAGGTCTCCTGACGATCGATGACGTGCTCGGCGGCGTGGTCGACGAGATCGGCGCGCACGAGGGCGAGGACGTAGTCGAGGGCGCGATCCGCCGGGATGACGGGACCTGGCTGGTCGACGGCGTGCTCGGCGCGCACGAGGTGCGCGAGCTCTTCGGGATCAAGGAGCTCCCCGGTGAGGAAGCGGGCCGATTCGAGACGATCGGCGGCTTCATCCTGGACCAGCTGGGCCATATTCCGGTCGAGGGCGAGTCCGTCGAGGTCGAGAATCACCGCATCGAAGTGGTCGACATGGACGGGCATCGCATCGACAAGGTCCAGATCATCCCTCCGGCACCCGCCCCTGCGGGCGCCGAGGCTACCACGGACGACGAATAGTCCTTCAGAAAGACTGACGGTCACTGATTCCATCATGGACCGGCCACAATCCGGTACTGGAACGAGGTGTTGCGCCGAGCAACGCCTCGTTCCAATGCCGTCCTGATCACAACGCGGACCCCTTCTGGCCTCGTTCACCTCTACCGTTGAAAGCGTCCACGCCGCCGTCAGGCACGCGCCGACGCGAAAAGCGAGGGCCATCAGGGGGAACCATGAAGCTGGAACCATTCCGCATAGACGTGATGCCGGACGTCCTCGACGATCTCTTTCGCCGGCTGGACGCGACACGCCTGCCCATTGCGACGCCGGGCGAGGACTGGTCGCGGGGCATCCCGGTGTCTGTGGTCGAGCGACTCGTTTCCGCATGGCGTCATCGGTACGACTGGCCGCGCGAGCAGGCTCGCCTGAATTCGTATGAGCATTTTCACGTCGAGATCGACGGGACCCGGCTGCATTTCCTTCGCCACAGGGCAGCACGACCCGGCCGGCTCCCGGTAATCCTCACTCACGGCTGGCCATACACATTTGCCGAGATGTTGCCGACCCTCGACGCCCTTCAGGGAGAGATGGACGTCATCGTTCCCTCGCTCCCTGGCTTCGGGTTTTCCGGGACGATGCCGGTGCCTTTTACCGACGAGGCTGTCGCGGACCGCTGGTACACGCTCATGACGGACGTCCTCGGCTACGACCGGTTCCTGACGTACGGGGAGGACGTTGGCGCCTATATCAGCGACTGGACTGCGGCGAAATACCCGCATGCGGTGGCAGGGATCGTCGCCTCGCACGCGTCGTGGGCCGCGAAAGACCGACCCGGCACGGAGATCACTGACGAGGAACAGGCGTTTTTCGACAGCATCGACGATCCGGACGAAAGCGGCTACGCGCACCTGCAGGCAACCCGACCCGACACCGCAGCAGTGGGGCTCACTGACTCCCCGGCCGGACTCCTCGCCTGGCTCGTCGAGAAATACGCCGCCTGGAGTGGCAGTGACGCACTCGAGTCGTTTACGGATGATGCGTTGTTGACGCCGGTCATGCTGTACTGGATAACCGGCTCGATCGGGACGAGCTTTCGCCCCTACAGCGAATCCCGTCACGGATCACCGCACCCGGTCATCGATGTGCCCGCATCCATCATCATCCAGCGCCGGGAGGCCGGGTTCCCGCGATCACTTGCCGAAAAGAGCTATCGGGACATCCGCTCGTTCAGCACCCTCAGGCACGGCGGTCATTTCCCCGCGTGGGAAACGCCGGGTGAGGTCGTCAGGGCGATCCTGGAACTCGAAGCACAGGTCGCTGTGAGCCAGGAACGCTGACGAAAGGAGGCCGGTGTAGCTATCGCCCGGATTGAAAAAACCCAGGCTGGCGACACGAGCCTCCCTTCACCATGTGGTGAACGATATGCAGCGGAACTACAGCGGCTCGAATCCGTCGTTCAGGTTCCAGTTCGCGATGTTCCAGAACGGCAGCACGAAGCTCGGCCCGTTCGCCAGGTTCTCGTTACGGATCCGGTTGCTGAGCGCATAGCTGCCGACGGACCGGTTCACGATCGGGATCTCGACGACGTCCGCGATGAGCAGGTCGTTGAGTTGGATGAGGATATCGATCGCTTCATCGGTGTCCGTGACCGTCAGCAGCTCCTCGTACAGCGCGTCGTATTCCGGGTTGCGATAGCGCTGGGTGTTGTCCATCTGCCAGTCGTTCTCGCGCTGGGCGATGTTGCTGCCGTCAGGACCCGCGTACCAGCGGTTCATCCACGACACCGGTATCGGCGAATAGGGACCGTTGGTCCACATATCCATGTCCCAGTACATGTGATAGAAGTTCTGGTCGTTGCCAGCACCCGGCGCGAAAAAGACACCGGCGTCGACCGCGTCGATCTGGACGCGCGCACCGAGCTGCTCGAACGTATCTTTCACGACCGCCTGGGTCTGCTGGCGAACTGGGGTGATCGACGTCCAGAAGTCGAACTCCAGGCGCTGACCGTCTTTCACGCGGACGCCGTCATCGCCCATGACCCAGCCGCCCTCATCAAGGATCCGGGCAGCCTCCTCGAGATCGAACGTCCACGAGGTGTTCGGCGACTCGAAGAGATCCAGCCCGGCGAGGACGTTCGATGTCGGGTGCTCGTCATCCCCGTAAAACTCATCCGCGATCAACTGACGCGGCACGGCGACGTTCAGTGCCTGGCGCACGGCGAGGTCGCTGAAGATCGGATGCTCGGTGTCCTTGTGCGACCGCTGCCCGTCGACCTCGGTATGCGGGTCCGAGAAGTTGAAGTTGATGCTCTCGACCGTCGTGCCGCCGGCGCCGTAGACCTGGCCGATCGAGCCATCGCCTTCCATCTCGCGAAGGACCTTCGGCTCGACCTGCAGGTTCCAGGCGTAGTCGAAGTCACCTGTTTGCAGGACTGACCGGGCCGCCGCGGCGGCATCTCCCCCACCCTTCAGCTCGATACGGGAGAAATGCGGCTTGTTCGGCTCGCGATAGTTCTCGTTGATGACGTAGGTCGCGGCATCATTCGGCGTGAACCGCTCGATGACGTAGGGACCGGTGCCGATCGGGGCGGACATGAATGCTTCGTTCTTGTTCGCCGGGTCGTTGTCGAAGGCGTGTGCCGGGTAGAGGTTGCCGTCGTAGCAACCCGCGAACGGCTCGAACCACGTGACCGACGCGCGCTTGAAGGTGACACGCGCGGTGCGATCGTCGATGGCCTCGATGTTGTCGATCATCTCCCAGACCCCGGCCGAGGTGGCGGCGTTCTCGGGTGTCATGATCCACTGCCACGTGAAGACCAGATCGTTCGCCGTGACCGGCTCGCCATCGCTCCAGAGCAGGCCGTCAAGGAAGGTGAAGTCGGCGGTCAGCAGGTCCTCCGAGAGGAGACCGTTCTCGACCGAGGGCACCTGCTCGACGAGATTCGGGATGAGAGAGCCGTCCGGCAGGTAATGAAGGATCGGCTCGATCACCGGGGCGGCCGCGAGGTAATCCTTGTCGCTCAGGGCGCTGTGCGGCGCAGCGACGGATGGCGCCTGCCAGATGACGACGCGAAGGGTTCCTCCCGCGCCGCGCTCCTGGCCTTCCGTCCCGAATTCCGGCCGCTGTCCCGAAACGGCAACGGGGGATGCCTCCGGCGTCTGCGCTGCTGCGCGGTGAGCGAGCATCCCGGCAAAGCCGGGTGCAACACCCAGTGCTGCGGCACGAAGGAGAAATGATCGGCGATCGATGTCGCCATCGACGAGACGTCGGTACATCGCGGAGAGCGACGTCGTTGTGGATGCCATGGCTCTGGCCCCTTTCTGCGCGCCGGCTGTGCCGGCCCTGTTCTCATGTGCCCCGGGATCGGTGAAGGCGTGCTGCGTGGCTCTTGCCGTATTCGCGTCCCTCAACTATGTTGATCTAGCGTTATTGTTCGAAGTTCCATGCAAGCGGCGCGTCTGCGCCGGGAGGAAGTCCATGTCTCGTCGCATGCACCATGATCCTACTGCGTTTTCCGCCAGCCGTCGCGGCTTCCTGAAGGGTTCGGCCGCCACTGGCGCCGCCATCGCAGGTAGCAGCCTCTTCGGGTTCAACCCGATGCTCGTCGTCGCGCAGGATGAAGCGCCGCAGGGCGGCGAGTTCAAGACGGGCGCCGCGCAGGATGCGGTGTCGATGCACCCGTTCATGAACACGGACACCGCGTCGTTCGGCTACATCGATCTGGTGAACTGGCTGCCGCCGCTCCGCTACAACCCGGAGAGCATGGAACTGGAGCCGTTCGCTGCCGAGTCCTTCGAGGAGAGCGAGGATCACCTACAGGTGACCTTCTCCCTGAAGCAGGACCTCCTCTGGAGCGACGACACGCCACTGACCGCGAACGACTACGTCTTCTCGTGGGAGAACGCGTCCAACCCGGACAACGAGTGGCCGCGCCTCGGTTCCTACGAGCCGTTCATCGAGTCGATCACGGTGGTCGATGACTACACGATCGAGGTCACCTTCAAGGATGCGATCGCGACCAGCATCGAGAAGGCGTCCAACGCGCTTGCCTACGTGCTGCCGATGCATATCTGGGAAGGCGCCGACTGGAAGGATCCGGAGGCCAACCCGGAGATCATGTCCCCGTCCGTCAGCGCGGGCCCGTTCGTGCTCCAGGAGTGGCGTAAGGACCAGTTCGCGACGTTCACCGCGAACGAGAACTTCTTCCTCGGCCGCCCGAACTTCGACACCTACACCGTGCAGCTCTTCGGCAACGTCAACACGGCGATGCAGGCGCTGTACTCTGGCGAGATCGACGAATTCGGGCCGGACAACGAGAATTGGCCGGACGCGCTGGAGAACGACAGCGTCCAGGCGTTGCAGTGGGACGCGCCGGACAACGCTGTCATGTACTTCGGGTTCAACACCCGCCTCGAGATGTTCCAGGACACGGCGGTTCGCCAGGCCCTGAACTTCGCGCTCGACAAGGAGCTGATCACGTCCGAGTTGACCTACGGGCTCGGCGAGCGCGCGACCGGCATGTACCTGCCGACGAGCTGGGCATACAACCCGGATGTCGAGAAGTTCGAGTACGACGTCGACAAGGCGAACCAGCTCCTCGACGAGGCTGGCTGGGCGATGGGCGACGACGGTGTCCGCGAGAAGGATGGCCAGCGGCTGTCGTTCCAGTTCATCTACGGCCCGAACAACGATGTCATCCGCGAGCAGATGGCGACCGTTGCCCAGCAGTTCTGGGCCGAGGTCGGCGCGGAGGTCGAGGTCCTCGGTATGGAGTGGGGCGCGTACCTGTCGCTCACCCGCGAGGGGCCGTACGACTGGGGCGTGTTCATGAACATGTACATCCCGTCGATCGACCCGGACATCATCTGGTTCAAGCGTGACGCTGGCGACGCCTACAACCGCGTTGGCTACCAGAACGACCGCGTCTTCGACCTGTACGACCAGGCGCTGCTCGAGTTCGACCGCGAGAAGCGCAAGGAAATGTACATGGAGATCCAGCAGATCCTGACGGAAGAGTCACCGTGGATCTGGATCTACTACGAGCAGGGCCACACCGCGTTCAGCAACCGCATCGGCGGCGTCGAGATCAACGATCTCGGGCTGAACGATGAGTGGGAGTGGTACATCGAGGAGTAGCGTAGACGCGCTCATAGTTATTGACCGTAGGGGTCGGCATGTAGCCGACCCCTACGCGGCCATACGCATCAGGCAACCAATCCATGGGACGTTTCATCATCCGCAGGGTCATCCAGTCGTTCTTCCTCCTGCTCGGCATCTCGCTGATCACGTTCGTGATCACGCGGCTGGCGCCGGGCGGGCCGGAGACGCTGATCGAGGACCCGAATGTCCGCCCTGAATATCTCGAGCAGCTCCGCGATCGCTACGGGCTGAACGATCCGATCCCGGTCCAGTACGGGAAATGGGTCATCAATATGTTCCAGCTCGATTTCGGGCGCTCGTTCGAGGACAACCGGCCCGTGATCAACAAGATCGCCGAACGGGTGCCGGCGACGCTGCAGCTTGCATCGGCCGGGTACCTGATCGGGCTGCTGGGCATCCCGCTCGGCATCTGGGCCGCGCGACACCGAGGTCGTGGCGTCGACAACGGCGTGCGGATCTTCACCGTGATCGGGCAGGCCATTCCGCATTGGTGGCTCGGGCTGATGATCCTGATCTTCGCGGCGCCGCTTGGCATCTTCCCGCTTGCCGGCATGGGCGACCCGAACGCCGAGAACCAGCTTCTGGAGCGGCTCCATCACCTGTTGCTGCCATCGATCATCTCGGCGATGAGCGGCTGGATCGTCTACTCGCGGTACATGCGGTCAGCGATGCTGGAGGTGCTGGAGCAGGACTACGTCCGAACCGCCCGTGCAAAGGGCCTGGCCGAGCGCCGCGTGATGAACCATGCCGTCCGGAATGCCCTGATCCCGATCATCACCGTGCTCGGCGGGTCCCTCGCGACCTTCTTTTCCGGTTCGGTGCTGCTGGAGACGGTGTTCTCATGGCCAGGGATGGGGAGGCTGGCGGTCGACGCCGCGTTCAAGCGCGACTACCCCGTGGTCATGGCGCTGACGGTGATCGTATCGGGGCTGGTTATCCTCGGGAACCTGCTCGCCGATATCGCCTATGCCTACGTCGACCCACGAGTCAGGTACAAGTAGAAACATCACGCCAACGTCCCCTCCCCGTACCGCCGGAGCTTCTCTCCGTCGTCGGGCGCCGCACAAGGTGCGGCGGTACGAAAAGGTTTCCGACCAAAGCATGAGCCAGATGCAGGCACAACTCCAGATGCAATCGACCGCGATCGGCGGGATGCGGCAGGCGCAAGCGCTGGGCTACTGGCAGCGCGCGTTCCGGCACCTGCGGCAAGACAAGGTCACAGTCTTCGCCTTCTTCCTGCTCCTGATCATCACCTTGCTCAGCGTCGGGGCGGGTGTGATCGGTCAGGCGATGGACCTCGACCCGAACAAGACGAACCTCCTGACGCGCATGAAGCCGCCTTCCCGCGAGCACTGGCTCGGGACAGACGACGTCGGGCGCGATGTCTTCATTCGCCTGCTCTATGCGGGGCGGGTCTCCCTACTGGTCGGCGTGCTCTCGGCCGCGACCGCGTTCGTGATCGGCGTGTCGCTCGGGTTGCTGTCCGGCTTCTACGGACGATGGGTGGATGACAGCGTCAACGCCCTCATCCAGACGACGATCAACATCCCGTTGCTCTTCCTGCTGATCCTTCTCTCGGTGATCTTCCGGCCGGGTGTGGCTGGCCTCGCGGTGATCATCGGGCTCTTCAGCTGGCAGAACAACGCCCGGCAGATCCGGGCGGCCGTGCTATCGCAGAAGGAACGGGATTTCGTTGACGCCGCGCGAGTTCTCGGGTCGGGCGATGGACGCCTGATGTGGCGCCACATCTTCCCGAACGTCGTCTCGATCGTGCTCGTCGTGACCGGCTTCGACGTCGCCGGGGCGATCCTGGCCGAATCGAGCCTCAGCGCCCTCGGGCTTGGTGTCCAGCCGCCGACGGCGAGCTGGGGAAACATGCTGGCCAAGTCGTTCGACTTCGGCACAAAGGCACCGTGGCTCGTGGTCAGCCCGGGTGTGATGATCGCGCTGACGGTGTTCAGCATCTTCCTGCTCGCCGATGGTATCCGGGACGCCCTGGACCCACGCATCTCCTGACGTCGATTTCAGCTCGTCTCTCATCCTGGGAATGAACGTATGACGACAGCCAGCGCCCAATCACATGCGATCGCCTCGCCGGAGGAGCTCCGCAAGCAATTCCTGCTCGATCCGGACGTCGCTTTCCTGAATCATGGCTCGTTCGGGGCGACGCCGGAGCCGGTCTTCGAGGCCTACCAGTCGTGGCAGCGCGAGCTGGAGCGCCAACCGGTGCGGTTCGTGCAGCGCCGCCAGGAAGAACTGTTGGACGAGGCGCGCGGCCACCTTGCGCGCTATCTCAACGCCGGGGAGAGCGACCTGACATTCGTCACGAACGCGACGTCCGGCCTGAACGTGATCGCGCGGTCGCTCCCGATGCAGCCCGGCGACGAGATCCTGACGACGAACCTGGAATATGGCGCACTCGACTACACGTGGGTACACCTCTGCCGCAAGGCGGGCGCCCGGTACGTTTCCCAGGAGATCAGTGTCCCGTTCACGTCGCCAGAGCAGGTCGTCGAAGAGCTGTGGGCCGGCGTGACGGAGCGCACGAGAGCGATCTTCCTCAGCCACATGACGTCGGCCACGGCGGCGATCCTGCCGGTGGAGGCGATCTGCGCCCGGGCCCGGGAGGCCGGCATCCTGACGATCATCGACGGAGCGCATGTGCCGGGGCATCTGCCGCTGGACCTCGAGGCGCTGGGTGCGGATATCTACGCGGGCAACCTGCACAAATGGCTCTGCACGCCCAAGGGCGCAGCATTCCTCCACGTCCGCCCGGAGCATCACGCCTGGGTGGAGTCCCTGACGATTAGCTGGGGATGGCGCGAGGGGCACACCTTCGTCACCCGTAACCAGCAGCAGGGCACGCGGGATATTTCCGCTTTCCTCGCCGTGCCGGACGCGATCGAGTTCCAGGAGGCGCATGACTGGGAATCGATCCGCGAGCGCTGCCACGAGATGCTGCGCTCACTCCGGGAACGCATGCACGCTCGCCTCGGGACGACACCACTCTATGACGATGACCAGGGCTGGTATCGCCAAATGGCCGTGATCACGCTTCCGGACGGCGACCATGCAGGCCTGCAGGACCGTCTGTTGTTCGATCACAACGTCGAAGTCCCGCTCACCGGTCACGGCGGCATGACGTTCGTGCGCGTGTCGGTCCAGGGATATACCTCGGAGGCGGAGCTGGAGCGATTCGAGAAGGCACTGTACGTGGAGCTGGGGATGTAACGCTCTTCGCCAGCATCATCCAACGGCAAGGAGCCCCGGCATATGCCGGGGCTCCTTTTGACGCTATTGGTTTCCATACAGGACCTACCGGGGCTCGACGCCCTCGGCCAGGACCCAGTTCTGGATGTTCCAGAAGTAGCCGGTGAACGCTCCTTCGCCGAAGGCGATGTTGTCCCACACCAACCGATTGGAGATCGCGGTGAAGAACGCGCGGAGCACGATCGGCACCAGCACACGCTCTTCGATGAGCAGGTCGTTCATCGCCTGGAGCAGCTCGCTGGCCTGCTCCATCGTCTCCGCATTGCGGAGCTGGTTGTACATCTCGTCGTACTGCTCGTTCTGCCAGCGCTGGACGTTGGCGAGCTGCCAGTCATTTTCCTGCTGGCTGATGTTGCTGCCATTTTCGCCGGCGTACCAGTTGCTCATGAAGACGATCGGGATCAGGGTCGCGGGCTCCTGCGACCAGATCGCCATGTCCCAGTAGAAGTGCTGGTAGTTCTGGTCGTTCCCTGCCGTGGTATCGAAGAAGACCGTGCCATCGATCGACGGAATCTCGATCGAGAAACCGATCGAATCCAGGTCCGACTTGATGACCGCCTGGGTCTGCTGGCGCACGGAGTTGGACGACGCGGCGACCTGGAGCGCCAGGGTATGGCCATCCTTCTCTCGAACGCCATCGTCGTTGAGTGTCCAGCCGGCATCCTCGAGAACCTGCGCCGCCTTCTCGGGGTTGTACTCCCAGTCGTCGTTTGGCTCACCCCAGAAGTCGATACCGGTCAGGATATCGTTGTTCGCGAGGGATTCGTCACCGTAGAACTCCCGGGCGATCAACTTCCGGTTGATAGCGAGGCTGATCGCCTCGCGCACCGCCGGATCGGAGAGGACCGGATGTGGCGTGTCCTTCTGCGCGCGCTGGCCGTCAACCTCGGTATGCGGGTCAGCGAACTGGAAATAGAGCGCCTCGACCGTGGTGCCGGTCGTCATCAGGATGTCGCCGTGCTGGGCGTTCTCGCGCAGGTTCTCGATCACGCTCGGCTCGGCCTGGACGTTCCAGGCGAAGTCGAAGTCGCCGACCTGGAGCACCGAGCGTCCGGCGGCGACCGGGTCACCACCACCTTTCACGAGGATGCGGGAGAAGTACGGCTTGTCCGGCTCGCGATAGCGCTCGTTGATCACGTACGTCGCCTGGTCGTTCGGGCGGAACTCCTCGACGACATATGGGCCGGTACCGATCGGTGCTGTCTGGAACGGGTCGTTCCGGTTCGTCGGGTCATCCCCGAAGACGTGAGCAGGCAGGATCGCGCCGAGACGGTTGGTCGTGAACGGGTCGAACCAGTTCACCGCCGGAGCGGTGTAGGTCACTCGGGCCGTGAGGTCGTCGACGACCTCGATGTCGGAGATGAGGTTCCACTGTTCGTAGCTGGTGGAGCCGTTGCCGGGCTCGAGAATCCACTCCCAGGTGAAGCGGATGTCATCCGCGGTCACCGGCTCGCCGTCGCTCCAGACCAGCCCCTCGCGGAGCTTGAGCGTCACCTCGGAAAGGTCTTCCGCCAGCAGCCCGTTCTCGACCGATGGCGTCTCGGAGAGCAGGATCGGCTGGATCGAGTCATCGGGGAAGTAATGGAGCATCGGCTCCATCACGAACTGGTATCCGGCATCCGCGCCAAGATGCGGGTTCAGGACGGTCGGGGCCTGCCACCAGAGGATGCGGAGCTCGCCCTGTGAGCCGCGCTCGAGACCCTCGGTTCCGACAGTTGGTCGCTCGGCAGTCCCCGCGGTCGGCGAAGCCGCCGGGCTGGCCGGCGTCTGGGCCGCCAGTGGATTACCGCCGTTCGCGAGGAAGGTCGCCGCGCCGAGGGAAAGACCAGCGGCGGTGGCTCTGGAGATGAACGAGCGTCGCGTCAGCTCGCCAGCGCGATAAGCGGAAAGAAGTGACTTTGGAGATGCCTGCATCGTTTGCGTCGTCCTTTTCAGGTAGAGGGGGCAGCGGCGGTACCGCAACCCAATCGAACCTTGTTCCGAAACCGTGCCTGCACAACCTGCGCCACGGTTTCGTGCTGAACGATAGTGTACCGATTTGGGCTTGATTGCGCAATTCTTTCCAAACAGAAGTCGCTTCCGTCGTGAATCCGGGCATCGGTAAGAGGAGAAGGGCGGGAAGGAAGCTGGACCGGCGATGGGGAGTCTGGGATCATACGGTATCCGCTTTCTCCGAACGAGACCAAGGAGCATACCGTGGCGATCGCCGACGCGAGATCCCTCCCCTGGACCGGCCCCCTGCCAACACTTGCCGACGTCTATCGCGCCCGGGCAGTGGTTCGCAACTACCTGCAGCCGACGCCTGCAATCGAGTCCGCGTCCCTGTCCGAGCGCATGGGATGCCGGGTCATCGTCAAATGCGAGAACCTGCAACCGATCGGCGCGTTCAAGGTTCGCGGAGGGGTCTACCTGCTCAGCCAGATGACGGATGAGCAGCGCGCGGCTGGTGTCGTCGGCGCATCGACCGGGAACCATGGTCAGTCCATCGCCTACGCAGCACGCCTGTTCGGCGTCCAGGCCACGATCTTCGTGCCGGAAGGAGCCAACCCGCTCAAGGTCGAGGCCATGAAGCGGCTCGGCGCGGAGGTGATCGCCACCGGGCCCGATTTCGACACGGCCCACGACGCCTGCAAGGTCTACGCGGCACAGCATGGCAAGACGTTCATTCACTCGGCAGACGTCCCGGAGCTGATTGCCGGCGTCGGGACATACACACTGGAACTGCTGGAGGAGCACCCGGAGATCGATGCCATGTTCGTCCCGGTCGGCGGCGGAAGCGGACTCTGCGGCGCGCTGGTCGCGGGGAAGGGCATCAACCCGGACATGACCGTGTACGGCGTGCAGAGCGCCGGCGCGCCGGCGGTCCACGACTCCTGGCGCGACCGCGAGCTGAAGAAGCTGGACCGGTGCGACACCTTCGCGGAGGGCGTCGCCACGCGAGAGGCGTTCGCGCTCCCGGCGGCGGTGATGTGGGATCGGGTCGACGACATCCTGCTCGTATCGGATTCCGACCTGAAGCGCTCGATCCTGACGTTGCTGGAAACGACGCGGATGCTGGCCGAAGGCGCGGGGGCGGCAGCGTTGGCCGGACTCGCGCAGCGACGCGAGGAGATGGCCGGCAAGACCGTCGGCATCGTTCTCTCGGGCGGGAACCTGACGCTCGACACGCTGCAGCAGATCATGACCGACGAATCGCCCTGGTAGCACGGCCGGAACGGTCCGGAACAAACGACGATAAACGGGCGTCTTTCCTGTACCGGATCGCTACCATGCGGGCCTTTGTGGCTTCCCGATACTTCCCGGCCAGGAGACACCTTTGGCTGCCACCCGATTCGTTCTGCCTCCGCAGGGTAACCCTCTGCGCCCTGTCACGCTGCTCCTCGCCGGCTTTTTCGCCCTGGTGCTGGTTGGCTTCCCGATGCTGATGGGCTACGTCGGTCTCGGGACGGGCAGCATGATCGTCATCGCGCTGGTCATTCTCGTCACCGCGGCGGCGTGCCTCGGGTTCACGATCTGGATGGCCAACTCGGTCGAGCGCGACCGGGTCGCGCTTGACTCGGCCGATGCCTGGGCGTCGTGGTGGCTGTCGGTCGATGAATATCGCCGGTTCGTGGCATCCGAGCGGCGCAGGAGCCTGGGTTGGGCAATTACTTACCTGATATTCGGGCTGGGGCTGGCCGCCTTCTTCGCCTTCAGGCTCGATGACCAGGTAACCGCATCGATCATGGTCGTCGTCTTCCTGTTCGTGGTGGTCCTAATGGTGACGTTGGGAGGACCACCCTGGCGCGCAACCGACTCCGCCCGCGAAGTACGCATCGGTCCGCGCGGCGTCCAGGCTCTCGGCCGCTACACGCCGATGGAGGCAACACTGACGCGGCTGCACTCGGTCGCGCTCGAGGAAGGGGATCCGGACTTTATCACGTTCCAGATCCGGTCGGGCCGTCAATTCCAGTACATCCGCGTCCCGGTTACGGAAGGTCGCCAGGACGAGGCAGAGGCCGTCGTCCGGCGCTTCAGCGAGCGAACGGGAGTGATGTGACCATGACGGCGACAACGTCGCAAACGAAGACATCCAGGGCCGGTCGAATCTCCATCATCCCGCCGCCCGGGAATTCCCAACGCCCCGGATTCCTGTTCGTGCTCATCGTCGCCTTCGGCTTCCTGGTCGGGTTCGGGTACCTGTGGTATCGCCTGGGTGAGAGCAAAGGCTTCACCATCTTCACCTCGCTGCTGACCACCGCCGTGTTCGCTCCTGTGCTGTGGTGGATGGCCAGGGAGGCGCGGTCCGATATCCCGAAGTTGAAGGCGTTCGAGGAGTCCGGGGACTGGGCCTCATGGATGCTCTCCCCTCACGAATACCGCAAGTACGCCTCGTCGGAACGAGGGAGCATTGCCGCGAAACTCCTGCGACCGGTTTTCCCCGTCGCGATGGGAGGCGTCTACCTCCTGGTGACTGGAGCAATGCAGGCGGGCATCATCGTGCTCCTGATCGCCCCGACGGCGATCAGCCTGGCTGCTGCGCTTTTTGGGCCGCCCTCGATACCGCGCGATCAGGTCGCCGAGGCTCGGGTCAACGAGCACGGCATCCTCCTGGCCGGACGCTTCACTCCATTCAACGGAGGACACCCGAGACTGAAGCGTGTCGATTTCGAGCCCGGGGATCCGGCCGTGCTCATATTCTTCGTCAAATGGCCCGGTACTCATGAAGCGGCACCGATGCGCGTCCCGGTACCAGCAGGGCACAAGGACGATGCTATGGAGCTCGCGCGTCGCCTCAATGTGCATTTTGGAGCGGACACGACTTAAGGGAATCCCCTATCTCCGGGCGGCACTCCCGCCTCGTGCCATCTGCCGCTCGAGCATCCACCCGAAATGCATCAGGACCGAGAACGCAATCGCCGCGACCGGATACCACCACCAGGTCGGGTCACCAGTCCACTCGTTCGTGAAGAAGAGCGCCACGCTGAGCGCGATCGCACCGGCGATGTGCATGCCGAGCGCCGTCGTCCTGACCGGTAAGATCGTACCGAGATGCAGGGCGACGATAACGCCCCACCACAGGACAGGCCACTGCCACCACCGGTCGCCGTCGGTCATGACATCGATCTGGATGAGCGCGGCGGACCCTGCCACCCATCCGACAAGATGAGCACCGACAAGATAGCGCGGCATGAGGACCCAGCCGACATGCATGGCAAGCACCACCAGCCACACGCCGATCGGCCACCCTGCCCACCACACGGAGGCCTGATCCATCAGGTCGAGCACGACGAGGATGATCGAGCCCAATACGAATGAGCCGGCATGGAATCCCAACACGCGGCGGCGGCTCTTCCGTGGCGATTCCTTCGCCCGGGCACCAAGATCGCCGAGCATCATCGAGGCGCGCTCGCTACCGGTCGAGCGATCCCGCCGGGTGGTGAGGACAGCATGGGCCGCGAGCAGGATTCCCCACGCGACCAGCGGATACTGAACCCACAAGACCCCCGAATCGTCGATCGCATTGCTGAACGCCAGCAAAGTTCCCATCCCGATAAACGTCACGAGATGGGCGGTAAAGAGGGAGACACGGTGGAACCGCACCAGCCAATGCGCCAGGACAAGAACCCAAAGTTGTGCCGCGTTCAACACCAGGCTGGTGATGACGGTGTCATCCACGATCAGCGGAACCACAAGGAGCTCGAGCGTCGCGAGGGCGGTCGCCAGCATGTGAGCCCGGAACAGTGAGATCCGGCCGAATGCGAGGAGACCGTGCGTGACCAACAGGACCCCCAGCGTCACCACGGTCCAGACGGACCATGCAGGTCCGCCGTTATTGACGTTGATCACCACCAGACCGGTGTTGAGGACGCCGTACAGGGCCAGATGAGCGCCGAAATAGCTTCGCCAGGGGAATGTGATGCCACCGTGGATGACGAGAACCATGGCGGTCCCCCACAGGGAGTACCACGCCCACCAGGTGTCCCGCGTGAAAAGGCCGTTGATGATGAACAGGACAGCGTTGAGGATCATGAAGAACGCCACATGGGCGAAGAAGAACGCCAGGCGGCCCTGTCCCGGTGAGGTAGGTCTCGAGTCCCGGGGAGACGGATCGCCTCCAGATGTCTCCACCTGCGGGCGGAGATGGGCATCGACCGCGCCAGAGAGGATATCCAGCATGTCGGACGGGGTCGCCGGGTGACCGTCGAGCATCGCCCTGAACTCGTCCTCATACCGTTCACGCCAGGCTCGCGGATAGAGGTGTAGCATCCAGCTTGCGTTCATGGTCGTTCCTGATTCGCTTCCCGTAGTCGCTTCATGCCGGCACTGGTCACGGAATGAATCGCATCGAG
Organism: Thermomicrobiales bacterium; assembly: GCA_035305265.1. GTDB lineage: Bacteria > Chloroflexota > Chloroflexia > Thermomicrobiales > UBA6265 > UBA6265. The sequence goes on from DATGPC010000175.1 coordinate 21,256, forward strand.
CTGCCGTTCGAGGGCGCGCTGCCCTTCCGGGGTCAGTCGATACGGTTGCCGGCGGTGAGTCGATGGTACGGCTTCGATGAGGCGCTGCTTTTCGAGCCGGGCGAGCGCGCCGTAAAGCGTACCGGGTCCCATGGTGACGCCCGAGAATGCGGCGATGTCTTCCATCATGGCGTAGCCATGACGCTCGACACCGACAAGGCTGATCAGAATCAGCAGCGCCGGCTCGGAGAATCGGCCCAGGTCGAACTGTGATGCCGCCATAGGCCCCTCCGGATAGAGCTACATTCGCCGCGCGATATATCGCGTGCTGATATATCGCCTGCCGACATACTAGGCGCCCCGGTAAGGAGCGTACATGGGGGATAACCGGAAAGAATGTAGGGACGGGCCTCCGAAAGGATGAGGCAACCGGGGAAGAGGTCCGTCAAAAGTCGTAGCTTACTTTCCCCCATTAGGTAACCCGGATTAGGCAATATTGCCGATGTGTCTGTGCGCGACCGGGCATAGAGTAGTGATGTGGCCAAAGGTCACCATGTTCCTTCCATACTCCATATTCCCTCTTCCTTCCCCTCCCCTTCCCCATTGACGCGCCCCGTGACCAGCCACACGGGGCGTGTTCCTCGTTAAAAGCAAGCAGCCCCGGCATGTGCCGGGGCTGCGGTGCGTCTTTGCCAGGAGTGCCTATTCAGGCTTCCGGTTCCAGTTCGCGATGTTCCAGTAGTTGTAGCCGAAGGGCCCGAAGCCGAAGTTCGCCTCGTTTAGCCAGGCGGCTGCGGCCGACTTCTCGGCAACCTGGACAAGCGGGATCAGCGCGACATCCTCGACGAGGAGATCGTTCATCTGGATGAAGAGGTCGATCAGCTTCTCCGGATCGGTCTCGGTTCGGACCGACTCGAAGAGCGCGTCGTACTCCGGGTTCTGGTAGCGCTGCTGGTTCGGCGCGGACCAGTTATTCGACGCCTGGGAGATGTTGGCGCCGTCCGGCCCCGCGTACCAATTCTGCATGAACGTGATCGGCGTCGGCGCGCCGGCACCGGTCTGGTGCATATTCACGTCATAGTAGAAGTGGCCGGTGTTCTGGTCATTGCCAGCGGAGCTGTCGAAGTAGACGGAACCATCGATGTTCCGCAGCTCGACCGCGATGCCGATGGCCTCCAGGTTCTGCTTGATCACGGCCTGCATCTGCTGCCGTACCTGGTTGGTGGTGGTCATGTAGTCGATCCGCAGCTCGACGCCGTCCTTCGCGCGGATGCCACCGTCGCCGGCGACCCAGCCCGCCTCCTCGAGCATCTGCGCGGCCCGCTCGGGATCGAATTCGTAGGTCGTGTTCGGAGACTCGAGCGATGAGATGCCGGAGATGACATCCTTCGCGGCTCGCTCGTCATCACCGCCCAGGAAGAGCTCGTTCGCCATCAGCTCGCGGTCGATGGCGATGGCCATCGCCGAGCGGACAACCGGATCGCTGAGGAACGGGTGCGGCGTGTCCTTGTGCGAGCGCTGCCCATCGACCTCGGTGTCCGGGTCGGAGAAATTGAGGTGCATGCGCTCGGCGTACGCGCCAGGGTAGACGATCAGCTTACCGGCGCCCCCTGCTTCCATATTGCGGAGCAGCTCCGGCTCGACCTGCAGGTACCACGCGAAGTGGTACTCGCCGGTCTCCAGCACCGCGCGGGCCGCCGAAGATGCCTCGCCGCCACCCTTGAGGAAGACGCGCTCGAAGTACGGCTTGTTCGGTTCGCGGTAGTTCTGGTTGGCGACGTACGTCACCTGGTCGTTGACGGCAAAGGTCTCGACCACGTACGGACCGGTCCCGATCGGGGAGAGGCGGAACGCATCGAGCGCCTCGGCAGAACCATCGCCGAGGATGTGCTCCGGATAGACCGCGCCCTGCGAGTTACCGGTGAATGGCGCGTACCAGAGGGGATTGGGAGCCGAGAAGGTTACAACGGCGGTCAGCTCGTCCGGCGTATCGATCGACGCGATGGGCTCGAAGGCATCGGTCGACGTGGAGGCGTTGTCCGGATTCATCACCCATTCCCAGGTGAAGCGGACATCGGCCGAGGTGAACGGCTCGCCGTCGGACCAGGTCACGTCCGGCAGCAGCTTGAGGGTCACGCTGGACAGGTCTTCCGCCAGGAGACCATTCTCGAAGCTAGGAATCTCCGTGACGAGGTTCGGCAGGAGACCGGCATCCTCACCGTAATGCATCAGCGGCTCGAGCACGAGGCTGGCCGCGAGGGTGTCCTTGTCGCCCGATGACTGGTGCGCGCTCATCTGGGACGGCGCCTGCCACTGGATGATCTTCAGCTCGCCGCCCTCGCCGCGCGTCTGGTTCTCGGTGCCTTCCTCAGGTCGGGGGATACCGCTCGCCATTCCGGCGCCACCTTCGGCGGCTGGTGAAGCTGCAGGCGTCTGGGCCGCGACACTGGCCATGTACATGGCCGTCCCGGCACCGAGGCCCAGCGCGGCCGCGCGCTGGAGGAATGTCCTGCGCGAGATTTCGCCGGAGAGGAGTTGCGAATAGAGCGAGCGAAGTGGACCGGTCGACTGGGACATGAAAACGCCTTTCGATTCTTATCATCAACGGACCACTTGACAGCAACCCGTGAATCTTTTCCCCATACACCCTGGTATGTCGCCGGACATGGTAGCACGGTTATGTGATGCCTATCCCCTCCTGGTGATGTCGTACCGCACATACGGCCTCCCGAGTCTCGTCAGGAATCACCGCAAAGACGAAGCGCCGCACGTGATGTGCGGCGCTTCCCTGGCGGAGACGGGTCTCCGCTCATTACTTGGTGAATCTCGAGTTACGGAACCGGCGTCGAATCCGGCGTTGGCTCCACGGTGGCCTCCGGCGTCTCGATGGGAAGCATCGGCTGGACGTCCTCCGGAGCGAAGATGGCCCAGTTGACCGACTCGAGCGCTTCGTAATAGCGCATCTGGAGGATCTCCGGCGTGAGGCTTTCCGTGATGATGCGGTTCGCCTCGGCCTCGCCCTCGGCGGCGATGATCGCGGCGTCCGCGTCACCCTGCGCCTGGACGCGCTTCTGCTCCGCTTCCTGCTCACGAACCTTCACGACTTCCGCCTGGCGCTGCGCTTCCTGCTGCTGTTCGACCTGCGCCTGGATCGCGCTCTTGTACTCGTCGCTCGGATCCACCGAGGTGAGAGCGAAGCTCTCGAGCGTAATCCCGCGCTCCTCCAGCACCGGCCGGAGGCGCTCCTCGATCGTGCGGCTGGTGGCGTCCATACCGCCGAGGTAGATGTCGTCGACGTTGCTCTGCTCAATGACGGCGCGTGTCTGGTTCCGTGCCTGGACCTGGACGAGGCGGTCGTTTACCTCGCCAGCGCTGCGGCCGGTCTCCAGGTAGATCGTCTGGAGGTTATCGACCGGCAGCGTGAAGTACACGATCGCCGTGACCTCCATGCTGACGCCGTCCTTGCTCTTGGCGGTGATAGCGGAATCGACGAAGTTCGCCCGCGAGCTCCCCAACCCGCCGACCTCCAGATTCTGGACACGCGTCGGGTAGCAGGAGAATTTCTGGATGCCGGGGATCCGCCATTCAAACCCGGGCGTCGCCGTGTCGGTGATACGGCCATTCGTGCGGACGACGCAGGCTTCGCCCGCGTCGACGCGGACCGCTGACGCGACGCCAGCGATCAGGAGGACCACGATGAGGCCCACAACGAGCGCAGCGGTCGAGGCTCCACCCCCTCCCCGTCCGCCGGACGAGCGCTTCCGCGACGAACTATTGATATCGGTGATGTTGTCGCGCTGCTGTCGCAACCAATCGTTCAACTGAGACCCTTTCGTGGTGATGCGACCAGGGACATATTCATCGGTGTGCCACGAGGCAGACCGACACCCAGCCGGCGGGAATACTCTCCACCAATAAGACGATAATTTCCGATCAAAAGTTCCGATTCCACTGGCATCATGCGAACCAAATCGCCACATCGAACCTGGTCGATTGCAGGGCCAAGGGAACGATCCCGCTCTGGCAAACGTCGGACCGACACGAAGAGTTGATGGGATTCGCTAATGAAAAAGCCCTCTTGATCCTCACCCCGGTACTGGGAATCGTGCTCAGTCTGCTGGTGCTGGTCAGCTCGGCATTCGTGACCAGCATGTCCGGCGTCTTCGATCAGCCGGAGTCGGACGTTGCCGGCAGGATAGGAGTCGCTTGCGGCATGGTCCTGCTCGCGGCGACGGCGATCTCGCGCCGGTTCCCACGAGTGTCGTTGATCGTATTTCTCGGAACAGGTTGCGTCTTCATCGCCATCGAGCCGTACTACGGCGACTCATGGGTCTTTGGTGTCGCGAGCATCGTTCTCGCCGCGCTCGTCTACGTCCGTTGGCGGCAAGAAGAAGACGAAATCACGCCATGACGTCCTGATCGTCGCCGGCCCTCGTACAGCATTGCACCACCGAGCGTCGCCAGGGCCAGGGAAAGGAACGTCTTCCCGCCGGCTCCGTCACCAATCTCCTGGACAACCATCGTCCCGGATTCTCCTCGTTGGGCGGTGAGCCTCGAATCGCAGGCGGACTCTTCCGGGTCCAGACCCGAAGCCCCCTGCCCGGCATCTCGCGATACGAGCGGGTCGCACCCGCCCGGCAGGGTGTCATCCGGCGAGATTCCCTGTGACCCGGCCGGCGCAGGCGAGAACAACCCGAGCAGGACGAACACCATGACGCCAAGGACGACGAGCGTGACCCCGGCTGCGCGAGGGCCGATGACGGGAGGTCGATAGAGTCGCATGATGCATCTCCATGTCCCGGCATGCGCAGCCATCGGTGCCGGATTCAAGGTAAGACGAACCACGGCCCGGGCTCCCCTTCATGCGCGGACCAGCGGAGATGTGGAGTGTGGTGTCCCTTCCACCTATCAACACGCGCGAAGCGCCTTTGCGGTTTCGTGAGCAGGATGTTCAGCAGAGGATCGGCGACGCTCCCGTTCGTGCCAGCTCCACCGGCTCCATCGCCACCGTCACCGGGTCACCCGATCGTTAGGTATCGGGGCGTTCCCATTGGCTGCCACGCTTGGCCACCTGCATGATGGCGGAGATCACGACGCCGAATATCGCCCCAAGGCTCAAACCGGTGAGATAACCGGCGACTCGCTTGCGTCTCATGCCGTGCTCCGGACGAATCGCGGCGTCTCGCCGCTGAGCTCCACCGCGGTGAGATAGCCACCACGCAGGATGGTATCGATGTCGATACGGTTCGGCCGGATAACGGGCTCGACGACGGGCGTGTGGCCATGGACGACGACCTTGCCCCAGTCGTAATCGGAGCTGAGGAACGGCTCACGGATCCAGATGCGGTCGTAGGGATCGGTTTCCTTCACTGCGCGGCCGGGCACGAGACCGCCGTGAACAAAGTAATACCGGTCCGTCTCGTACATGGTTGGAAGGGATGCGAACCAGTCGCGATGATTCACGCCGATGGTGGCGATCAGGTCTCGGGGCCGGTCGTCGTGCTCGTCGAGGGTACCGCCGTAACTGAGAAAGGTTTCCCTGCCGCCTTGAAGCCACCAGCGATCGAACTCGTGTGGATTAGCGGCGCCGTGTTGCAAGAGGTAAAGCAGCATATCTTCGTGGTTCCCGACCAACGCCACCCAATGCGGATGTTGCTCGAGGTGTTCCCGCACCATCTCGACGACGCGCCGGCTCTCCGGACCACGGTCGATGTAATCACCGAGGAAGACCACTGTGTCACGGTCGGGATCCATGCCATCTTCACGGAGTCGCGCCAGCAGTTCGATGAACTGCCTCGCATGACCATGGATATCACCGATGGCATAGAGACGTTCGGTCATCACGGCTCCTGTAGGGCTTCGCGAACTACCCGGCTCGATTCAAGAGGATCTTTCCCACTCGATGAGATTTAGCTCGCGAACCGGGCCAGTCGGATCATCGGGGATGTGATACGTCTTGATCTCGTTCGGGCCGAGCCACGTATCGAGGCTCCGCTCCGAGTGTGGCATCCGCACCACCGCCTGGGCGGCTTCCCCAGCCGTCTCGACAAGGCGAACGATCACTCCATTACCTTCCCCAGCCCGCTTGAGCGCGCCGAGCATCACGGTGTCATTGTCGCTCTCGACGCTGGCAAACGACCCGACTACCGGGAGCGGACCGGCATGGGCATGCTCGAAGCGCGCCACCGGTCGGGCGTTCAGCGCGGCGGCGTGGCGAACCGTCCCCGCGCGGCGCCAGTCGCCACGATGCGGCCTGAGCGCGAGCGTGACTATCTGGACGCCCTGGTCCAGATAGTCATACTCCATGTCCGGATCGGGCACGGCCGGGTCGTGATGCGCGTAGATCGGGCTCCGGGCGATGGTGACCGCCAGCTCAGTCGGGAGCGTGCTGAAGCTGTACTTGCTGTCGTTGAGCAGGCTCAGGCCGGCGTCCTTGCCGTCCGGCGTCGTCCCGGCAAGGTCCAGCCACGTCTGCCCCGGTTCTTCCTCCCCATTGGTCGGGCGAACAACATGGCCGTAGGGAATCTCGTACGTCGCGACCGTGGTCTTTTCGTCGAGATCGAGGGGATACCGCATCTTCATCAGCTTGTGCCGCTCTCGCCAATCGAGCTTCAGGCGCACCTCGACCTGTCCGGCATCCTCCCAAAGG
>DATGPC010000176.1:0-3383 GCA_035305265.1 Thermomicrobiales bacterium
CCGCCATGGACACCAACGCACACCTCGTCCAACCGCGACGCATCATCTCGCCCAAACGAAAGGTCCGCAGCACGACCCCGCCAACGCCGGTCGACCTCGAGCCGGCAACCGCCTACGAGGCCATCACCCGCCAGAAGGTCGAGAACCTCGAGGACGACCTCGCCGAGATCAAGAACCGCGTCGATACCATCTTCTACCTCGTCATCGGCAGCATCCTCGTCGACATGCTCGCGCGATGGGTGAGCGGATGACAGGGATCGTGCAGCAGCTTTCCGCCGAAATCGCAATGTTCTCGCGCGACCTGTTGCCCCAACGCGCCCTTCGCCCCTACCAGCTGGACGCGGCGCGTCCCATCGCCGAGAGCATCCTCGCCGGCCAGGGCGATCAGTTCGCGGTCGTCTTCTCCCGCCAGGCCGGGAAGGACGAAATGCTCGCGCAGCTGCTCGCGTTCATCCTCCTGCATCACGCCGAAACCGGCGGCTCAATCGTCGTCGCCGCGCCGACCCTTCGCCCGCAGGCCCTGATCTCCCGCGACCGGCTGCTGGACCGACTCCGCGACACCGGGATCGCCGATGTCCACCTCACGACCACCGGACCAACCGTCCGCGTCGGCAAGGCAAAAGCGAGCTTCCTCTCCGCCGCCCCGACGGCCAATGCCCGTGGCCAGACCGCCGACCTCGCCCTCATCGCCAACGAATCGCAGGACATCGACCCCGCGACGTGGGATGCGGTCTTCGACCCGATGGCGGCCAGCACCAACGCGCCGACGATCTTCCTCGGCACGGTCTGGAGCAAGCACACCCTCCTCGCCCGCCAGATGCGATACCTGCGCGAAAAGGAAACGGAAGATGGTCGCCAGCGCGTCTTTCGCGTGCCGTGGACGGTCGTCGCCCGGGAGGTTCCGGCCTACGGTGATCGCGTCCGCGCCCGGATCGAGCAGTTCGGCGAGCAGCACCCCTACATCCGCACCGAATACCTGCTCGAAGAGCTGGACGGCGAGCAGGGGCTCTTCCCGCCACAACGCATCGCCCAGATGCTGGGCGATCATCCACGGCAACACTCCGCCACACCGGGCAAGCGCTACGCGCTGCTGCTCGATGTCGCGGGCGAGGAGGAATCCGGCGGCAATCGCCTCGCCTTCGGGCTGGATACCGCCGCCCGGCGCGACAGCACGGCGCTCACCGTCGTCGAGGTCGATATGCATGGACGTGCCGACGGGCAGGCGCTTTACCGGGTCGTCGACCGGTACGCCTGGACAGGCATCCCGCATGCGCAGCTGCACGGCCAGCTCATGGATCTCGCCACGAATGTCTGGAAGGCCACGTGGCTGGTCGTCGACGCCACCGGTATCGGCGCGGGACTGGCATCGTTCCTCGCATCGCACCTGAAGCGGCGGGGCATCCGGGTCGTGCCGTTCATCTTCACCAGCGCCAGCAAGAGCAGGCTCGGCTGGGATTTCCTGTCACTGATCGAGACCGGCCGGTACAAGGAATACGCCGACGATGGCGAGAGACACACGACGGAGTTCTACCGGCAGCTTCGCGCCACCGAGTACACGACCGCGAACGGCCCCGGCAACAGCCTGCGCTGGAGCGTCCCGCCCGCTGCCGGCCACGACGACCTCGTCATCAGCGCGGCCCTCGTTTCGGTTCTGGACGGCCTGGATCCACGACCGCGCATTGCGATGGGCTCGTGACCCGGCTCTTCTGCCACCACACAAGGAGCCACGTCATGCTGAGTCACAGCGTAGCACCCAACGCGAAGCGGTGTTCCAACGCTGGCCCGCACCCCTCGAAATAGCGCCGGGTGTACTATGTCAACTATCGCTTGAGTATGGTGAGAGAGCGTTGATGGAGCACACGATGAACGAGTATGTGGTCTATATCGTCGCGAGCCCATCGCGCACGATCTACATCGGCATGACCAGTGACCTCGAACGGCGAATTTGGCAACACAAGACCAAGGCGTTACCCGGCTTCACCAGCAAATATGGTGTCAGCCGCCTCGTCTGGTTCGAGGCGTTCGCGAACGTTGACGACGCGATCGCGTGTGAACGGCGACTCAAGGGGTGGAAGCGGGAGAAGAAACTCGCGTTGATCGCCGAAAAGAACCCGAAGTGGTATGACCTGAGCCACGAGTGGTACAGGCATTAGCGGTTATGGACACATCACAGCATCCATCTACGCGACCTTCCTGTGTCATCCTGAGCCGCAGCGAAGGACCCCCCGGCGGCGCAGCGCCGGTCTCTCTTCGGGCAATCAAAGACCGACGTGAAAGAACGGCTGGCGTAGATCCGGGCAACCCGCTGCGCCTAAAGGACCGAACCTGTGGGTTCGGGGGATCCTTCCCTCCGGTCAGGATGACCATCTCCTTCTGGTGGAGGGAAAGCGCTATTCAAGCCCTTATCACCACTGGCCGGGTTCGCTCTTGGTGGAGTTGTCAGAAATGGCATCGGGCGAGTGAACGGATTGCTCGCGACGCTCCCTGGAGATCCGCCGCTCCTCCCGGCGCATCATGATGACGGTGACGACGATCCCGACGATGGAGATCCGCGCGACCCAGAGCCAGAAGAGGGACCTGACCTCGCCCTTCCCCAGGAGCCCCGACACCAAATCGTCCCCACGCTGGGCATCCCCGGTGTCGATGCCGAGGGAGTGCGCGGTGGACATCAGGATCGTCAGCGCGAGGACGGTGAACGTGAGGAGCTTCAGCTTTGTCGAGAATGCCGACCAGCCGAACCGTTCTTCCTCCTGTTTCCTGGTTCTGGCCATGACCTACTCGTCCCTGTGACGGATGGTGCCGTCGATTCGTCCCGTCAGGCCGTCCCGACCGTCTGGTCCGGGTCGTGACGCTTCTCCCGCACGATCCGGCCCTGCTCCTGGCGGATCATGACGACGGAGACCACAATCCCGACGACCGAGAGCCGCGAGATCCAGAGCCACATCCCGCTCTTCACGTCGCCCTGCCCCAGCAAACCCCGGAACAGTGTTTCAAGACGATTGCTGCCGTCCGGTTCGATACCGAGGAACAACGCGATCGCCATCAGGAAGACCAGCGCGATCACCCCGATCATCAGCAACTTCAGCTTCGACGAATACTCCGACCATTTCAGGTCTCGCTCGTCCTTCGACGCCAGTAATGCCATGTGTCCCCTTCTTCCTAGTCGTATCCCGGCGCCCCTGCGCCTCGGCAAAAGACGATAATCACTGACGATTGGTTCCCTTCCGGCAACTGGCATGTCCCATGCAGGAGCGGAGCCGGTCACGATGACCCGGGACGCGAAAGGACCAACGCATGCGCAACGCGAATGCCATCCGGCTGCTGGCCGTGCTGCTGCTCATCGGTGGCATGTTGGCGGTGACCATTCCGGACATGCCCGGAAG
>DATGPC010000177.1:0-2379 GCA_035305265.1 Thermomicrobiales bacterium
GATAAAGGAAATAGGGGAGCACGGTGAGAATCGAGGTGGCAATGTCGGCGGTGACCTGGTTCTCCCAGATCGCCGAGAGATCCATCCATCCCAGCATCTGGGGAAGACCGATCACGAGGAACACCAGGGCCAGCCAGGCGAGGATGACCAGGTAGTCCCAGCCCCAAGACACGATGCGGCGGCCAGTTGGAGCAGGTGAAGGGAATCGAACCCTCGCTCCGAGCCTGGCAAGCTCGTGTTCCATCATTGGACTATGCACCCATCTGATGACCCCTGCGACCGGAATCGTAGGTCAGCGGCTCCGGGCGAGGATTGCATTCCGGCATGAGCTGCCCGCTTGCCCCTTGCATCCGCCTCTCTGCGGGCTTATAGTGAACCGTATGGTTCAGTGTCAGCGCGCCCCTCTGAATGCCTCGTTCGCCGCGCTCGCGGACGCCACCCGACGCGGCATCCTGGAACGGCTGGGGCATGCGGACGCGTCGATCACGGAGCTTGCCGGGAAGTTCCGTATGACCCTCACGGGCATGAAGAAGCACATCGGCGTCCTGGAACAGGCGGGGCTCGTCACCACGGAAAAAGTCGGGCGGGTGCGGACGTGCAAGCTCGGCATGCGCCGGCTGGAGGAAGAGGCGGCATGGATCGAGAGGTACCGCCAGCTCTGGGACGCCCGTTTCGGCGAGTTGGACAAGGTCGTTGATGATTTGAAGCGGGAGAAAAGAGATGGAACAAGCAAAGGAAAGTGAGCCCGACCCCGTTGAGACCCCCACGACGGCAGAACGAATGTCCGAGCGTGAGATAGTCGTCACGCGCACCTTCAATGCCCCCGCGCACGTCGTGTTCGAGGCCTGGACCAGGCCCGAGTTGCTCAAGCGGTGGTGGGCGCCGCCCTCGTTTGGAATATCATTCGTCTCCTGCGAGGCTGATGTCCGTACGGGCGGTACGTACCGTTTTGTGTTCAGCCACCCTGACTTCGAGCAGCCCATGGCGTTCTTCGGCAGGTATATCGAAGTGACGGCCAACTCCCGCATCGTCTGGACGAACGAGGAGAGCGAGGAAGGTCCCGTTTCGACGGCGACCTTCGAGGAAAAGGACGGCAAGACGCTGTTGGTCCTGACCGAGCTCTATCCTTCCAGGCAGGCTCTCGACGACGCCATCGAATCCGGGAGCTCGGGCACGGGCGCGGCGGCCGAGCAGTTCGCGCTGTTGGACGAGCTTCTCGTCACCCTGGTGAGACCATGAGAACGCCCCGACCATTGCTGATCCTCGTTGCCGCGGCCTTTGTCGTATCCGCGCAAGCGACGCCGGCGGGAGAACAGGCCATGCGCACACCGGAATCGAAAGGTTACGCCAAAGTCAACGGCGTCGAGCTCTACTACGAGATCCACGGTGACGGCCCACCCCTGATCATGCTGCACGGGGGCGTCACGCCTTCGGAGATGTTCGGTGCGCCGCTGACGGAAATGGCCAGGGCGCACAAGGTCGTCGCGCTGCATGCCCGGGGCCACGGTTTCAGCAAGGACAGCAGCCGACCGTGGTCGTTCGAGGTATTCGCCGACGACGTCGCCGCGGTGATGGGCCATCTCGGCATCGACAAAGCCAGCGTGATGGGGTACTCGAGCGGCGCTGATGTCGCGCTTCAGACGGCGATCCGCCATCCCCAACTCGTCGACAAACTGATCGTGATCTCGACCGCGTTTCGATCGGACGGCTACTACCCGGAGGTCCTCGAGGCCTTCGCGCAGATGCCCTCGGCAGCGCCGATGATCGCGGCCGAGGTGAGCAAGACGCCGCTCGCCTCACTTTATCCGTCCGTGAACTGGGAAACCGTGTTCAGGAAGACCGGTGAGCTGGCCAATAGAGGCTACGATTGGTCGGCCTCCGTGTCCGGCATCAAAGCCCCGACTCTGCTCTTGTTTGCGGATGCCGACTGCATTCGCCCTGAACACATTGCGGAGTTCTACAAACTGTTGGGCGGCGGACAGCGCGACGCCGGCCTCGACGGATCGCTGCGATCGCCGAACCGCCTCGCGATCATCCCGAACACGACGCACATGACCGTCCTCGGTTCTGCGGCTGTCACGCAATTTGCGTCGGAGTTTCTGGAGTCCCGGTAGCATGACGTTGATCCGCTGCGCGGAGGTTGTGCGGATAGTACGTATTAAGGGGCCTTATGTCAGCGACGCAATCCTGTCAGCGACGCAATCCGTCGGGATGAAACCGGACGAACGACGGCAGAACCAGGCGGCCCTGCTGGCGAGCTGACCCGGCCCTTCGTCGTCCGGGCACCTGAATCTTACCCTTTGAGCCGGAAATACCGGCGTTGTCGGCCCCAAGCCAGGCGCAAGCCAACACCCGCCCGTCCCGGCACTGTGGTGTGGG
>DATGPC010000178.1:0-4574 GCA_035305265.1 Thermomicrobiales bacterium
CCGCATCCGCGCCGCCGCGACGCCGCGCTGGGCGCGGGAGCGGCAGGCCAGCGCCGACTACTACGGCTTCCTCGGCGAGGTGATCTCCGCGCGCGAGGATGTCCGCTCGAACAACGCGGTCGACTGGGCGTCGCACCGGGCAACCCTCCTGCTCCGCACCCTGTATGCGGCGACGGGCAAGGCCGGGATGCTCGGGTACGCCCTCGCGGCGTCCACCTCCGCATTCTTCGGGCTCGGCGCAATCGCAGCCCTGGCGATCGGCGCGAGCCAGTTCCAGGCCGGAGCGATGTCGCTTGGCGCGATCTATCTCGTGTTCCAGTACACCCAGATGCTGCAAGACCCGGTCAATCGCCTGCGGAACGAGATCCAGGACCTGCAACAGGCCGACGCCAGCCTGCAGCGCGTCGCGGCGCTACGTGCGGAGCCGCTCCCAATGGACACCGGAGCCGGAGTACCGCTCCCGGACGGCCAGCTGGGCGTGACGATCGAGAACGTCACCTTCGGCTACGATCCAGCCGATCCGGTGATCCAGGACCTCTCCCTGACCATCCCGCCGGGCAGCGTGCTCGGCATCGTCGGCCGCACGGGGAGCGGTAAGACGACCATCGCCCGACTGCTTACGCGGGCGTGGGAGCCGCAATCCGGCGAGATCGCGCTCGTCGCGCCAGACGGAGCCACGGTAGCGCTGCACGACCTGCGCCGGGAGGACATCCGCCAGCGCATCGGTCTCATCACGCAGGACGTCGCCATCTTCGGCACAACGCTGCGAGACAACCTGACGCTCTTCGACCCGTCCGTGCCCGACGACCGGCTGTACCGGGTCCTGGCCGAGGTCGGGCTCGACCGCTGGCTGGATCGATTGCCTGAGGGGCTGAACACCCGGTTGGCGTCCGGCGGCGCCGGGCTGAGCGCGGGACAGGCCCAGCTCATCGCCTGCGCCCGCATCCTGCTTCGAGACCCGGCCATCATCGTGCTCGACGAGGCATCGGCGCGGCTCGACCCCGCCACGGAGCGTCACCTGCACGACGCCTTCTCCCGGATGCTGGAAGGACGCACCGGCGTGATGATCGCCCACCGCATCGACACGCTGCACCTGGCCGACCACATCCTCGTGCTGGAGCATGGCCGGATTGTCGAGCATGGCGGACGCGACGAACTTGAAGCCGATCCCGGCTCCCGCTTCTCGCGCCTGCTCGCCACGGCGGAAGGAGCCCTCGCATGAACGCACGCATGACCTGGCGCTATCTCGGGCGCCTCTACGGCTACGCGCCGATCCTCAGCACCCTGCACATGCTCGGCTGGACCGCCTTCATGGTCACCGGCCTCGTGCAGGGCCTGGTCGCCCGCGAGCTGTTCAACCGGCTCGAGGCCGGCAACGACGCCTGGGCCTGGCTGCTCTGGATCCTCGTCGGCGTCACCGCACTGGACACCATCATCTGGATGGCCGCCGGCTACTCCGAGATCCGGATGCGCTTCACGATGAGCACCCTGCTCCGCACCAACCTGCTGCGCGCGGTGCTCCGGCGGCCGGGTTCGGTGCCGCTCGCCGGGCCGGTCGGCGACACCATCAGCCGTTTCCGGGACGACGTCTACGCCGCGGAGGACGCGCTCGACTGGCGCGACGAGATCGTCATGAACGGCATCATCGCCCTCGTCGCGTTCGGCGTCCTGATCTGGGTCGATCCGGTCATCGCCCTGGCGACGGTCCTGCCCGTGATCGCGATCACGACGCTCGCGCGAGTGGCCTCTGAGCGGCTTGGCAGGCTCCGGGCCGAGAGCCGCAAGGCGACCAGCGAGGTAACCGGCGCCATCGGCGACCTCGTTGCCGGGGTCACGACGCTGCAATCCGCCGGCGCGACCGAGCGCGCCCTCGCCCATTTCCGGAATCTCGGCCAGCGCCGGAAGCGCGCCGCGCTCCTCGATGTGGTGATCGGCCGGGTGGTCGATGCCCTCGGCGGCAACCTCGTCGCGATCGGCACCTCCGCCATCATGCTGCTGGCCGCCAGTCGACTGCAGGACGGCGCGATGAGCATCGGCGATTTCGTGCTGTTCACGATGTACTTCGCCTTCGTTACCACCTTCGTGACCGACCTCGGGCAGTTCCTCGCGCATTTCCGCCAGTCGTCCGTCTCCATCGAGCGCCTGAACGCGCTGGCGGACGACCAGGATCCCTACGCGCTAACCCGGCACGTGCCGATCCACATTCGCGGACCGCAGCCACCGGCGCCCGAACCGGCAACAGATGCATTCTTCCCACCGCTGGAACGGCTGGAGATCGATGGTCTCACGTGCCAGCACGCGGAGGGCGCGCACGGTGTCTTCGACGTCTCGTTCACGGTGGAGAGAGGCGAGCTGGTGGTCATCACCGGCGAGGTCGGGGCCGGGAAATCGACGCTCTTGCGCGCGATTACCGGCCTGCTACCGATCGATGCGGGCGAGGTGCGCTGGAACGGCGAGCCGCTGAAGGACCTGCCAAACGAGATGATTCCGCCTCGCGCGGCATTCATCGGCCAGGTGCCGCAGGTCTTCAGCGACACGGTTCGGGCCAACGTACTGCTCGGTAAGCCGGAAATCGGGCTGATGGACGCGATCGACCGGGCCATGCTTGGCCCGGATCTCGAAACCTTCCCCGAGGGGCTGGAAACGATGGTGGGCACGCGGGGCGTGCGGCTCTCGGGCGGTCAGGTCCAGCGGACGGCCACGGCCCGGATGCTCGCGCACAACGCGGGGCTGCTGGTGATCGACGATCTCTCCAGCGCGCTCGACGTCGAGACCGAGACCGCGCTCTGGAATCGCCTCCTCGCGGACGGCGACATCACCTGCCTTGCCGTCTCGCACCGTCGCGCCGCGCTCTCCCGGGCGGACCGGATCGTCCTGCTACGGGATGGCCGGGTCGTGGCGCAGGGCGCGTTGCCGGAGCTCCTGGCGTCCAGCGAGGAGATGCGTCGCCTGTGGGGAGAAAGCACATGACGCCATCCCGGCCCGGAATGGCGTCGCGCGATCGGCCAGGGTGTTGATGTCCTGACCGACAGTCCAGGGGAAAGGGTATGGATCAGCTCCGCAGGACCTTCTCCATGGCCTTTCCCTTGGCCAGCTCATCGACAAGCTTGTCGAGGTAGCGAATCTCCCGCATCGTCGGCTCTTCGATCTCCTCGACCCGGACGCCGCAGATGACGCCCTTGATGAGGGACCGGGAGGGATTCAGTTGGGGCGCCTGGGCGAAAAAGGTCTCGAAATCGGTCTCATCGGCGAGGATGGCGTCGAGCTCCTGCTGGCTGTAGCCCGTCAGCCACCGAATGACCTCATCCAGCTCGTCCTTTGTCCGGCCTTTCCTCTCCAGCTTGGTGACATAGAGGGGATAGACGCTGGCAAAGCTGGTGGTGTAGATGCGGTGTTTCGTTGTACTCATCTCAGGCGTCCCCAGGGGTGTGGTGGTTGATCGCGAAGACCGGCGCATCCGCGGTCAGGATCGTCGGCGATGTCATGCTACCCCATACGGCGTCGATGCCCCGGGACAGGTCATCCATCAGCCGCCGGACATCCTCCCCGGCGGTCTCGTGCAATGCCTCGGAGACGATCAGCACGGACGACGTCGAGTCTCGCACCGCCGAGGAACCGCTCTGCCGGTTCGTCCATCGCCGGGCATGGACCCGGCTCGCATCGTCCGCGAAGATCACCTCGTCCTGCTCGGGATGCTCGATATCGCCGCCGAACGTCTCGTAGGTTTCGTCACCGTTCGCATAGCGGACCGTGAGGTCACCCTCGATCCGGGACGTGTCCAGAACCGCGATCAGGATCGCGTACGCCAGTGAGACGGCGTTGCAAAGATCGATCAGCGGGTGCAGGCGCGGGAGCGAATCCTCCTTGCGGAACCGGCGGAGCAGCGCCTCGGACGCGCATCGGTATTGCGTCGGCTTCAGGCCCATCTTCGAGAACGCCCGTCGCCACGCCTGGATCTCTGGCAGCCCGGATTCGGTCCCGTCGCCCAACCGTTCGCGGGCAATTGCCTCGTAGCCGGCGATGAGCTCATCCACGTTGACGTTCGGGTGGATGCCCTCGACGGCCATGACGCCCGGAACCAGTTCCGGGAAGTCGCGCCAAATCGCTTCGTCGTGCCGGAATCGCATCGCGCCTCCTTCATCGAGTCGCCAGCGCCGAATGGAGCACCGGCGTCCGTCGTGATGTTGTCGATCCCCGTGAAGTTGAGCACGAGTCTACGCGATTCCAGTCGTCGCGGGGATGCCTACGCCCGGCTTCCGGTATCGGCGAGGCGTTCGGAAGGCGGCTGGCAGATTCGCGCCGTCTTGGCCCAACCGTTCTTGCCTGAGATCATCCTGCCCACCGCTCTCCACCCGGCGACCAGCCACATCATCTGGTACAAGGGCATCAGGTGCGCCAGGACGATCGTACTCGAGAGAGAAATGTCGCGTGACCGGGACCGGTAGTAGAGGGTCACCATCACACTGGGCAAAAAGGCAATGACGTAGGTGAGGGCAGCGAACGGCAGGTTCGAAACAGCGGGACCCTCACCGGACCACATGCTCAGGAAGAAGTATCCCCAGGCGACGATGACC
>DATGPC010000179.1:0-6565 GCA_035305265.1 Thermomicrobiales bacterium
GCGATGTTCCAGTACTCGTACTCGAACGGGTTGATCGCGATGTTCTCGACGTTCATCCGCTTCGAGACGCCGGCCTTCTTGCCCTGCCGGACAACCGGAATCACCGCGTAGTCGTTGTACAGGATGTCGTTGAGCTTGATGAAGAGCTCGGCCTGCCGCTCCGGATCGGTCTCGACCATCGCCTCTTCATACGTGGCGTCGTACTCGTCGTTGATGTACCGCTGGAAGTTGCGGCCAGACCAGTCGTTCGAGGCCTGCGCGACCTCTTCCCGGTTCGGGCCGGCGTACCAGCGGATCATGTACGCGACCGGCGGCGGCGCGCCCACCGTGGACGTGAACATGTTCAGGTCCTGGTAGAAGTGGGTGTTGTTCTGCTCGTTACCCGGCGAGCTGTCGAAGAACACCGCGCTGTCGACCTGCTGCAGCTCGATCGAGAATCCGATCGCATCGAGATTCGCCTTGACGATCGCCTGCGTCTTCTGGCGGATCGTGTTGGTCGTCGTGTACAGCACGAGCTTCAGCTCCATGCCGTCCTTCGTGCGGACACCATCACCCTCGCGGGTCCAGCCCGCCTCATCGAGGATCTGGCTCGCCTGTTCCGGATCGTACACGAGCTCGGTATTCGGCGACTCCATCGCCGGGATGCCCGAGAGGATGTTGGGCACCGCCGGGTCGACGTCCATGCCCATGTAGATCTCGTTGGAGATCTGCTCACGGTTGATGCCGAGTGTCAGCGCCTTGCGGACCGCAACATCCGAGAGGATCGGGTGCGGCGTGTTCATCTCGGAGCGCTGGCCGTCCACCTCGGTGTACGGATCCGAGAAGTTGATGTTGATGCGCTCGATATTCAGGCCACCGCCGATGTGGAACTCGCCCGGCCCGTCCTCACTCTGCAGGGATTCCAGAACGTTCGGCTCGATCGTCAGGTTCCATCCGAAGTCGTACTCGCCCGTCTGGAGCACGGCGCGAGCGGCTGCGGCGGCGTCACCGCCACCCTTCAGCACCACGCGAGAGAAGAACGGCTTGTTCGGCTCGCGGTAGTTCTCGTTGATGACGTAGGTGACCTGGTCGTTCACGGAGAACGACTCGACCACATACGGGCCGGTGCCGATCGGGTTGGCCCGGAACTGGTCCAGCTCGTCCTGGCCCGCCCCTTCGAGGACGTGCTTCGGCAGGACGATACCGCCGCCGGAACCGGTGAAGGAATCCGACCACGTCGGGTTCGGGTTGGCGAAGTGCAGGACGGCCGTCAGCTCGTCGACCACCTCGACATCGGTGATGCGGGTGTAGAACGCCTGCTGCGCCACCGGGTTGTTCTCATCCGAGGCCCACTCCCAGGTGAAGCGCACGTCCTCGGCGGTGAACGGCTCGCCGTCGCTCCAGAGCACGCCCTCCTTGAGCTTGTAGGTGACGCTCATGAGGTCTTCGGCCAGCAGGCCGTTCTCCACGCTCGGGACTTCGGTGATGAGGACCGGGGCGAGATTCCCTTCGGGATCACGCACCATCAGGCCTTCGGAGACGAACTGGGAAGCAAGGTTGTCCTTGTCGCCGGTGGAGACGAGGGCGTTCAGCTGGCTCGGGGCCTGCCACTGGATGATCCGCAGCTCCCCGCCGGCGCCACGCTCCTGGTTCTCGGTCCCGGAGTCCGGAATGACGCCGGGCGCGGCAGCAGCGGCAGGAGACGCGGAAGGCGTCTGGCCAACGACATCCGCGACGTGGAGGGCAACACCCGCGCCCATGCCGAGGGCGGTCGCCCGCTGGATGAAGGTGCGCCGGCTGATCTCGCCTCGTTTGAGGGAGTCGTACAACGCGGAGAACGGCCCAGTCTGGGAGTGATTCATGAAGGTTTCCTCGAGTGATAGAAACGAACTGCTCATCACGTTCTCGGCACGCCCTTGTACCGGTTTTCGCCATTGATCACCTTCGTCCAGGGGAACGTGCTCCCTGAACCAAACGTCATAATATCCCATACACGGGACAACTGATTGACCGGGATGCGAATAAATGCACATCTGCCCAACATATATGCCAAGAGTAGCACATTAATGCGTGGATTTATGGTGTACGTATGCGCGAAAAGTGAGACAGATTTCCTCTTGTACGATTGATTCACCGCGCGTAAAATCTCCTAAGTGTTCACCATAAAATTCCGATGGTTGCACATTGCCATCGGTGCCACCTGCAGGTCTTGCAGGCCCAGACTCATCCCGGAGGAGAGACGTCGTGAAGCCACGACACTCGGTTCGCGCGATCTTCGCGCTCCTGTCGTTCCTGATCGCCATGCCCAACGGGGTCTTGGCGCAGGAGCCCGTACCGGCAGCCACGCCCGTCGTTGACGAGGCGGACGCCCCGCCCATGCAAACCATGGATGTCGGCGAATACCACGTGACGGTCAACGTCACGATGTCAGACGGCGGCCTCATCCCGCCCGGCCTCGAATGGAGCGTCTATGGGGATGGCTGGGCCATCCTTGACTCGGGGTCGGTCGAGAGCGGCGTGACGAGCTTCACCGCCACGACCACGATAACGTTCCCGAACGGCTCATACGGTCTCCAGCTCACCGGTGGAGGCTATCGAGTCGCCCAGGCCAGCACGATCAACGGCGACGATCTCACGCACACGTTCAACCTCACCCGTTCAATGGTGAAGGTGTCGTTCCCGCTCTCGACGTCCAACGGCGGTGACATCCCGGCTGGGACGACCTGGGAAGTGTTGAACGCCGATGGTGGCAGCATCGCGAACGGGACCGTTCCCGCGAACCTGCCCAATGGCTTCGTCTATGGGCCGGAGTCGCTCGAGCGCGGGGTGCACACGCTCAACGTGTCGGCGCCCGGGTTCCAGCCATTCAGCACCACGCTGGATCTGACGAATGGCTGGATTGAAGATTTCCAGTTCCCGGTAGACCTTCAGGTCCTCGCCTCCGCCACGACCTTCTCGGTATCGATGTCGGACGGGGAACCGCTTCCCAATGGGCTCCGCTGGGACCTCTACCCGGGAGGAACGTGGACCGCGATCGCGTCCGGAGACGTCACCCCGGGCGGAATCCGGTTCGACGGCGATGCGGGATCGATTCCGTATGGCGTGTACCAGCTCTGGATCACCGGAAACGGGTACAGCTATGGCCAGGTCCTGAACATCAATGGTCCGACCACCCACCACGATGTGGTCCTGGATCGGCTCATCGCGGAGTACACGATCGCCATCACCACGTCCGATGGACGAGATATCCCGGCCGGGACGACCTTCACGATCACCGATAGCGCGGGGACACTCATCGAATCAGAGACGTTGGCAGGGGCCACCTCGAGCCCGCGCTCGATGGACGGCCAATTGGACGTCGACGTCTACACGCTGAAAATCGATGCGCCGGGCTTCCATCCCGCCACGCTCGAGATGCCGATGAACGTCCGAGACCGCCTGGAATACGACTTCAGCATCGAGCTCCAGCCGATCGTCTCGACGGTCTCCTTCAGCGTCAGCATGCGTGATGGCGGCCCCATTCCCTACGGATTGCAGTGGTCGCTGGACGGCACCGATTTCTCCGAGAACGGAGATGTCACGCCGGGCGTCACCCGCTTCGACTACACGCTGGACGAACCGGTCGAGCTTGGCAGTTACGGCCTCTGGATCACCGGCAACGGCTACTCCAGCGGCCAGGCGCTCAACATCACCGGCCCGAGCACGCATCATGACGTTGTGCTCGATCGCATCACCGGAACACTCAGCATCACGATCGACACGTCCGACGATGGGGACATCCCGGCCGGCACGACATGGAAGCTGACCGACGAAGGCGACAATACCGTCGCCAGCGGCACGTTCGACGAGGCGGCTGGTGATGGAACGACGCTGCCCCTGATCGACCCGATCGAGTTTGGTGTCTACACCTTTACGGTCTCGGACGCATTCGGGTACTACAACTACACAGGCACGATCAACCACACGAACCCGTGGGTGCTTGACCAACAGTACACGGCGGAGCTCGAAGCGATCATCGCGGACGTCACCATGTCCGTGAGCATGTCTGACGGGGGGCCAATCCCTTACGGCCTGACATGGACGCTGATCGAGGGCGACAACTGGACGAGCCCGATCCAGACCGGCGATATCCCGGCGGGTGATACCCTGTGGACCTTCACGCTCCCGGAGCAGGTCCCGGCCGGCGTCTACCAGCTCTGGGTCGCGGGCAACGGGTATACCTCGGGCCAGGTCATCGTCGTCGACAAGGCGGAGATCTCGCACGATTTCATCCTGGATCGATTGATCGGCTCCCTCGCCGTCTCTATCGATACCACCGATGACGGAGCCCTTCCAACCGGAACCTCGTGGACGCTGACGGACGCGGGCGATGAAATCGTCGCCAGCGGCACGCTGGCCGATGACGTGGTGGATGGATCGGTGCTCTTCTCGCTCGACTCCATCGAGTTCGGCAGCTACGAGCTCACCATCACGGGCGCCTTCGGTTACTACGACTACACCGGCCTGATCCACGTCAACAACCCGTGGTTCTTCGAATACACGCATTCCGCAACGATCGAGGCGATCCTGGCGGATGTCACGATCTCGGTGAGCATGTCGGACGATGGACCGATTCCGTACGGCCTCCAGTGGGTCCTGCTCAACGGCGATGACTGGGAGAACCCCGTTCAGGCCGGCGAAGTCCCGCAGGGAGTGACGACCTGGGCCACCGTACTGCCCGAGCAGGTCCCGGCGGGCACGTACCAGCTGTGGGTCTTCGGCAACGGCTACGCCTCCGGGCAGGTGATTGTGGTAGACCGGGCCGAAGTGTCCCACCACTTCACGCTGGATCGCCTCTACGGCAACCTGACGGTGACCCTGGATACATCGGACGACGAGGACATCCCGAACGGTACCGAGTGGGCCCTGATCGATGAGGGCGGCAACGTCATCGACGGCGGTGTCCTCACCGACGAGCTCGCCTCCATCGGTACCCGCACGGACGTCGGCACGATGTCCTTCGCGCTGCCCGACGGCAGCACGCTGCCGATCGCGAACCCGATCGAGTTCGGCCTGTACACGCTCGAGATCGACGCTCCGGGCTACCTTCCCTTCTCCGCCGATCTCGCGATCACGGATCCGTGGGAGACGGAGTACGGGCTGACGGCGTACCTCCTCGCCCAGGGGCAGCCGACCCCGGAGCCGACCGAGACGCCGGCCCCGACGGATACACCGGTTCCCTCCGTCACACCGGCCCCGGCGGAGACGTCGACGGCAACCGCTGAGGCGACGCCTGAGCCGCAGGTCGTCACGGAGCTTCCGAAGACCGGTCAGGGTGCCGGCGCTGGAATGGCCACATCGTCCCTGATGCTGGTGTCCGCCATGGCTGCACTCGCGGCTGCCGGTGCGCTGGCATATCGCGGCCGACAGTCCCGGCCGTAATCCTCGCCAGGAAACGACACAACAACGCCCCGGAGCCGATGCTCCGGGGCGTTGTTGTGTGAAGGAAGCGCGTAACCGGCTCGGCTATTCTGCGCCGTCGGCGAGGTTCCAGTTGGCGATGTTCCAGTAATCGCCAGAGAACGGGGCAAGGGAGATGTTCTCCTGGCGCAGCCGGCGGGACACCGCGCGCGGCTCGCCCGCGACCACGAGCGGCACGATGACGTGGTTGTTGACGAGATGGTCGTTCATCCCGATGAAGAGCTCGGCCAGCTCGACTGGATCGATGGCGACGCGAGCCGCCTCGAGCAACGCATCGTACTCCTCGCTCTGGTAGCGCGACGGGTTCTGGCCGGACCAGTCGTTCTCCATCTGCGCGATGTTGCTGCCGTCCGGGCCGGCGTACCAGGTCTCCATCGACTGCATGGGGCGAGGCGAATTCGGGACGGACTGGAGCATGTTCATGTCCCAGAAGAAATGCCCGATGTTCTGGTCGTTGCCCGGGGCGGTGTCGAAGTAGGTGCTCGCATCGACCTGGACCAGCTCGACGCCGATGCCGATCGCCTCGAGGTTCGACTTGATCACGGCCTGCGTCTTCTGGCGCACCGGATTGACGCTGGTGGCGAGGACCGCCCGAAGCTGGACGCCGTCCTTGCTGCGAACATCGCCATCCATTACCCAACCGGCATCTTCAAGGATCTGCGCGGCCTTCCCGGGATCGAATTCCCGGGTCGTGTTGCCAGACTCGGTCAGGGGATCGCCATAGAGGAGGTTCGTGGCGGCCTCCTGGCCGTTGCCATAGAACGAATCGGCGATCAGTTCCCGATCGATGGCGGTCGCGATCGCCTCGCGGACGGCAGGGTCCGAGAGGAAGGGATGCTGGGTGTCCTTGTGGGCCCGCTGCCCTTCATGCTCGGTCCACGGGTCCGCGAACTGGAAGTTCAGGCGTTCGACGGCGACGCCCGGGTACTGCATCAGCACGCCCGGAGCGTCTTCAGCGACCATGCTGTCGAGCAGGTCCGGCTCGACTTGGAGCTTCCACGCGAAGTCGAACTCACCGGTCTGGAGCACGGCCCGCGCCGCCGCGGCCGCGTCACCCCCACCCTTAATCTGGACGGAGGAGAAGAAGGGCTTGTTCGGCTCGCGGTAGTTCTCGTTGACGACGTAC
>DATGPC010000180.1:0-28265 GCA_035305265.1 Thermomicrobiales bacterium
AACGTCTCTTGCCTCACCGAAGATCCCCCGGGCGACTCCGACGGAGGCGAAGCGGAGCGGCCCTTTACCGGCTCGGGATGACGATCGGGACGTGAACTCCATGGTCGATCTACCCCGAATCACAGAAGGCGTGCGCTCTTACGCCTCCCTGAATCGCACCGTATCCCCCGGCGCCAGCTGACCCAGGCGATCCCAATCCTCCTCGATGACTGTCGCGATCTTCGTGTAGCCACCGATCGTGGCGTGACCGGGAAGCATCACGATCGGTTGGCCCTCGCCTGTCACCTGGATCGAGCCGGTGACGATCCCCTCCGAGATAATGTCCGCGCCTCCAACGGGGCGAAGTGACGGTCCCAACAGGCGGACACCGACCCGGTTTGCCTCTGAGGAAACCGTAAAGTCACTTGAAATCAGGTTCTCCCACGTTTCATCCGGGAAGCGATCGCGCTGTGGACCTGGCAGCACGCGCAACGGCCCATCGTCATGTCGATATGGCGGCACGACCCGTCCTGGTGCATCACCCTCCCGCCGTCCCACGGGAATCCGGTCACCCGCCTGGAGCGCGCGTCCACGATAGCCGCCGATCCCGGCGGTCAGGTCTGTCGACGCGCTGCCCATCACCGGCGGCACGTCGATCCCGCCTGCGACGGCGAGATATGCGCGGATCCCTCTGCTGCCTTCCGGTCGGACAAAGACCAGCTCATCGCCAGGCATCACATCTTGCGGCCGTCCGGGCGGCAACGGCAGCCCGTTCAGCATTGGCCCAAGGTCGGCGCCGCAGACAGCGATCGTCAGCCGACGACGAAAGCGAAGCTGCGGTCCCGTGAACGTCATCTCCAGCGCCGGAGTCTCGTCCCGATTGCCGACCGCGCGATTCGCCGCGATGAGACTCTGCCGATCGGCTGCCCCGTTCGGCGAGAAGCCGATATCCCCATAGCCTGAACGCCCCAGGTCCTGAACGGTGGTCTGCATGCCCGGAGCGATGACCTCGATCGGGCCATCCGGGGCCAGGTCGCTCGACGCGGAGAAGACCGGCTCGACCCAGGCATCTGCCGGGATCGGGCGGAATCGTACCTGGTCGCCCATGCGCAACCAGACCGGTGGATCGGCGGATGGATCGAAGAGCTGCTCCGGCGTTCGTCCGATCAGGTTCCAGCCGCCAGATGTCGGCAATGCATAGATGCCTGTTTGCTCCCCGCCAATCCCGACCGAACCGGCCGGCACTCGCAAACGTGGACGGTCGCGCCGTGGTGTCGCCAGCTCCTGTGGCAGCCCGGCAAGGTAGGTGAAGCCCGGAGCGAAGCCGAGGGCGCCAACGGTGTAGGTGGCGCCAGCATGCCGGGTGATCACCTCTTCAACGGTCAGGCCGGAATGCGCCGCAACGCCGGGAAGATCTTCCCCAAAATCATCCCCGTAAACGACAGGAATGGTGTCGATACCCGATTCCGGGTCGAATTCCACGTCCTCCAGATGTTTCCACCCAAATGACAGTTGGGTGGATAACGTACGTACACTCTTTACGCATGGATCGTAAAGGATCAGGATGGTCGTGTAAGACGGGATGGCATCGAGGACGCCTTCATTGCACGACTCCCGGATCCACTGGCGAAACCAGGCGATCCGGCGAATGAGGGACGTGTCGATCCGATCACCGAACGTGACGAGGAGCGCTGACGGCAGGACGTCGAAAAAACGGGGCTCGATCATTCTGGAGCGGTGATCGTGATGCCGACCGCGTCGAGCGCACCACGTACCGCTTCGGCGATGGTGACCGCGGCCGGCGTGTCGGAATGGATGCAAACGGTATCGGCTGTCACAACGATCGAGTCTCCGTCGACCGTGGGGATTGGCTCGCCGCGAACCATGGCGACGATGCGCGCGGCGATTTCGACCGGGTCGTGCAATACGGCTCCGGACATGGAACGGGGAGCCAGCAGCCCGTTGGACAGGTATGCGCGATCGGCAAAGACCTCATGAGCCACCCGCAGGCCATGCTGGCGTGCTGCGCGATCCAGCTCCGTGCCGGCCTGGGCATAGATCATCGCCTCCGGTGCGGAGAGGGCCACGGCCCGGGCGATCGCATCGGCCATCGAAGCATCGCGCGCTGCCATGTTGTACATCGCACCGTGCGGTTTGACATGATGCAGTGGAACGCCGGCGGCATCGCAGAATGCCTTCAAAGCCCCGATCTGGTACATGACATCGGTCCGGACTTCGTCGGCCGACACCATGATGTCTCGGCGGCCGAATCCGACAAGATCCTGGAACCCCGGGTGCGCGCCGATCGCGACGCCCAATTCCGCGAGGGCGGTGACGGTGCGTTCCATCACGCGCGGATCCCCGCCGTGGAAGCCGCAGGCGACATTCGCGCTCGAGATGAGTGGAAACAGGCCGGCATCGGCGCCGATGGTCCACGCGCCGAAGCTCTCGCCGACATCACTGTTGAGATCCACGGATGCGTTCGACAAAGTGGTCTCCGTTCCGGTCACTTACGATCACACTGTACGTACACTCGGAGCGGTTGTCCCGAGGATATTCCTGCGTGCGGTACGTCCATGCAATGGTAGAATGAACGGGTCGATGCCGAAAGAGGCCGCCTCGTAGTGGTCTTCATCCCCCGGCCTTTCCCCTCACCACACCAAGAAACGACGCATGACCGAGACGACCGACCTCACCACCAACGAGAGTGCTCCCGTGATGCCTGCGCGCCGCGCGGTTCCGCGCAGCAAGCGCCTCACCGGGTTTTACGACCTGACCTTCGACGCCCTCACCGAGAAGCTCGTCGAGCAGGGCGCGCCAGCCTACCGCGCGAAGCAGATGTTCGACTGGGTCTACGACAAGTTCGTCGAAGACTATGACGCCATGTCGAATGTCCCTGCTGCGCTGCTGGAGCAGATGGAAGAGGGCACACCGTTCCGGACGATGAAGCCCGTCCGGGAGCAAGTGACCGACAACGGCGATACCTGGAAGCTGCTCTACGAGACGTTCGACGGCCAGCTCGTCGAGACCGTGCTGATGCTGTATCCGGACCGGGCGACCGTCTGCGTCTCCTGCCAGGTCGGATGCGCCGTGGGTTGCGCCTTCTGCGCGACCGGTCTGGGCGGGCTCACCCGCAGTCTCTCCGCCGGAGAGATCGTCCAGCAGACCGTCGACGCCGCCCGTAAGGCACGGGAAGTCGGCCGCCAGCTCACGAACCTCGTGATGATGGGCATGGGCGAGCCGCTGCAGAACTACGCGGAGACGATGAAGTTCATCAACATCATCCATGATCCTCGCGGCATGAACTTCGGTGCCCGCCGCATCACGATCTCGACCTCGGGTATCGTGCCACGTATCGACGCGCTGGCCGACGAGCCGTATCAGGTCAACCTCGCCGTTTCGCTGCACGCGCCGAACAACGAGCTTCGCTCGCAGCTCGTGCCGGTCAACAACCGCTGGCCGGTCGAGGAGCTTCTCGACGCCTGCGATCGCTTCGTCGAGAAGACCGGGCGACGCATCTCATTCGAATACGCGCTGATGAACGGCATCAACAACAGCGACGAGATTGCCCGGGAGCTCGGGGAGCTACTGAAGGGCCGCCTCTGCCACGTCAACGTGATCCCGTTCAACCCGGTCGACGTGCTGCATTTTGAGCGGCCGAATGCCGAGGTGATCGAGCGATTCGCCGGTATCGTCCGTGAATCCGGCATCCCGACAACCGTGCGCTACTCGCGCGGCGTCGAGATCGATGCGGCCTGCGGTCAGCTCCGGAACCGGCACCAGCAGATGATGCGGCAGCAGGCCGAGGAGCGCGCGAGCGCATGACCGGCGCTTCGAAGCAAGAAGATCGAAACCGTATCATCCGAAAACTCACCAATTCGGACGCGTCGGCGGCAGGTCGTGTCCTCGGGGCGTCGATGATGATCGAGCCGGGGTACGTCGCCGTCCTTCCGGATGACGATGTCCGCAAGAAGGTTCTGGTCCCCCTGATCACGGACAGCGCGCGTGAGGCGATCGCGCACGATGCCGCGTTCGGGCTGTTCGAGGCCAAACGACTGCTCGGCGCGGCGCTGTGGCTACCGCCCGGGACCTATCCGCCTCCACCTCGTCCGGAGAGTGCCGGTCCGCCGCAGTACCCGCCGTACCTTCGAGATCTCGATCCCGATCACCTCGCCGGATTGATCGTCTATGACGAGCGGTGCGTCGAGCATTTTCCGGATGAGCCTGCCTGGTACCTGATGTACCTCGGGGTCGACCCGGCAGGGCAGGGGATGGGTGTTGGAAGCACCCTTCTCCGGGTTTCGATCGATGCGGTTACCAGTCGTCAGCCTGCACCGCTGTACCTGGAGACCGG
Organism: Thermomicrobiales bacterium; assembly: GCA_035305265.1. Classification (GTDB taxonomy): domain Bacteria; phylum Chloroflexota; class Chloroflexia; order Thermomicrobiales; family UBA6265; genus UBA6265. The sequence goes on from DATGPC010000180.1 coordinate 4,334, forward strand.
CACGGAACGGAATGTTCGCTTCTACGAGCGCTTCGGGTTCCGGGTCCGGGAAGCAGACGTGCAGCTGGTACCGGGAGAAACCCGTCACTGGACCATGCTTCGCCCGGCGAGCGTATCGGCAGCGACGACGCAGTAGGTTCACCACCGCCGGGTGTCACACGCGGTTTCAACTACCCCTGTGGTGAGATCGGCTGTTCAATGTTCACCGGATGAGATGCCAGAGCTTTGCAGCGTCTCGACGTAATGAGGGTTGTACATGACGCCGAAAAGATTCCCGAACGGATCGATGACCGAGGACGCCACAAATCCGTTCCCGAAGTCGTATGGCGGCTCATTCTCCGTCGCGCCCATCTCGAGCAAACGCGCATAGGTGGCCTCGATGTCATCGACATGCCAATAGCTCACGACGCCCCCCGGATTCGGGTTCTCGGCACGCATGATGCCCAACTCCTGAGAGTGATCACCCAAACGGAATTCGATGTACTGTCCAGGAACCTCGAAGTAAGGCTCGAAGCCCAGGAGTTGCGTGTACCACGCCTTCGCCGCGTCGAGGTCTTCTGCACGGTACCGAATCAGGGCAAATCCACGAAGCATGTGCCGTCTCCTGTCCTCTCTTCAAACGTGTTCGTTCCTGTCCTTGAACAGTAATGTGTGAGAGGGACACCCTGCGTCCGCCTTTCTTCGCCGGCCGTCCTTTGACGAAGGGTCGTTCGGCATACGCAGTCATGGAGTGATCTCCGATGGTGAATTCGGCCCCGTTCACTGGACCTGAGCCGGACTGGCAATTCGTCCTCTCCCGCGCCGGCGACGATCCACTCGGTGTGCTCCGGTCAACCGCGGCGGTGATGCGATCGGCACATGATGTGACGATCGATATGGATGCGGTCGCACATGTCGCCCGGGAGATCGGCAAGCACAACGCCAACCCGCAATGGGATGCGTCCCTGCACTACCGGGCGACCGGTCCGGACGGCGACGAGCGCACCGCGATGTGGATCCTCGCGCTGGACGCGCTCAACTTCTGTTTCTGGGGACAGGGGAGCGATCCATCGATTCGGTGGCGCGTCGAATGGCAGGGCGAGCTGGTCGATGGCTATGTGGCGCTCGTCGCCGCGCTCACCAACGCCGCCAGGCGCGGCATTCCTCTCCACGACGCATCGTTCCTCGCAAACATCGACGAGGGGGCCGTGGCGGCGATCCTGGCGCCTGCAGAGGGGCATCCACCGATCCCGCTCTTCGCTGACCGCGTCCGGAACCTGCGCGAGCTCGGCGCCGGTCTGGTGGCGATCGGGAGCGAGACGCCGGCATCGGCACTTATCCACATGGCCGGTGGATCCGCAATTGCCCTTGTGAAGGACGTCGTCGCCCGCTTCCCCTCGTTCAAGGACGTCGCGACGTGGGACCGTTCGGGCACCGGCCTGCCGGGGAACGAGGTCCGCTTCTACAAGCGTGCCCAAATCCTCGCCGGGGATATCGCCGGCGGGCTTGCCGGTTCGCCGCTGGGTGCGTTCCACGACCTCGATCGGCTTACCGCGTTCGCGGACTACAAGGTTCCACAAATACTCCGAAAGCTCGGTATCCTTCGCTACTCGGATGCCCTCGCGGCGCTCATCGACGCCCGCGAGCATATTCCCGCCGGGTCTCCCCGGGAGGTCGAGATCCGTGCTGCAACGATTTGGGGATGCGAGCTGCTGCGGCAAGCGCTTTCATCGAACGGCCGTGACGGCCGTGATATCAGCGCGCATGAGCTGGACTGGTTGTTGTGGACGCAGTCGCAGGATCTTCCGGGCGCCTCGCATCCCTACCACCTGACCCCGACGATCTATTACTGAGTCGTGCGCAACGTATTGGGCACCTCGGACATCGAGACAGGCTTTCTGGATATGCTGTCGAGAATGTCCGCCACACGGTTCCTGGTCTGTCCCAGGAGTTCCTTGCCCTTCTTCTTCGTCTCCGACACCTGCTCCCACATCCAGTAGACCGAGGGACTGTACACATAGTCGTATGCCCCGGTGAAGATGATCGAGGTTCCGCCGAAGCTGCGCTTGTAGCGGAACACGCCAAGCGCATCGGGCTCGATCTCATCTTCCGTCAAGGGAGCGGTGGGATCCTGACGGGGATGGATGGACGGTTTATCAAACGCGTCCCAGAAGTCGTAGCGCGTGCATCCCCGCTCGATGCACCACTTAATCGATTCCCAATCCAGCAACCGAATGGCCGGTATATGACTGTATGCGGTGCTCCAACCACCATACATGGCGATACCGTCTGCACCGTAGGCGAGCACCATCTGGCCAGCGATCACCTCTCCATCTAGCTCTGCGAGGAAGATTTCCGCTTCCTGGCGAGGCCCAAGTTCCTCGTACATTGCCTGAAGGTGCGCAATAGGCCGGGCATCGAAATCCCTGCGACCGGCGACTTCCTCAAGCAGTGCATGGAATCGAACGATATCGTCCTCCTCGCTCGCCGCCCGGACAGACAACCGACTACTTGCAGACCGGACGAGATTACGCGTGTTCTTCTTCATTCTTGCGAAAACGGCGTCGGGTCCGCCCGAGAGATCCACGACGATGGTGGCCCGTGGCTGGTTCGGGCGCAGCGTGTATTCGCTTGGCTGGAACCCGTGTCGCTTCAGCACATCGCCCACCGGTGATGTTGCGGGCTCGTGGGGTTCGACCCGCAACGAGATCGCGCCATGCGAACGCGCATGCCAGTGAAGTGCGTCAAGCAGCATGTCATATGACATGTCGTCGAAAGCGAAACAGGCAGGTCCCTTCGGGACATAGGCCCGGGTCGCACCGAAAGGACTGTGCATAAGCATCATTTGTGCAGCTGCAATCAGACGATTCCTGCGGACGACGCCAAACCGGACCGGCTCCCAGCCCAATCTGCGCATGTATTCCCCCCACGACCAGCCTTGCATCAGGTGACCGTTCGGAGCGGATCGAACGAAGTCGTCCCAAACCTCCCTTTCGTGATGAGAGAACTCCCGAACGATCCTGAAATGCAGCCCCGGCTCCCGTTTGGAAGCGATCACGTCAGTATCGTGTACCAAAGAGTCCGCGATCATGCGCTCCTTCTTCCCACCCCCAGATATGACGATCAGGTATTTTGAGAACCCAAACCGTTTCTGTATTTATGTCATCTCACAATAGCGCAACATAAGTTGAAAGGTCAACATCGACCCACGTGGAAGGAGATCGAGGCGTCTACCTCAACGTTTCTCTGAGCTGTTTATGGTTTCCAAAGGAAAGTGTAGATGCGAAAGACTTTCATCATTCCGGAATACACCGTTTCAGCACATGGAACGCAATCGTTGCGCGCTAGGTGTCGCCGTGTTGGAACCCAATCTGGGGAGGATCTGTGTGACAACCCGTGACCATCCACGTTCCGGGTCTTGTCAGAGTGCTCGTTAATTCAATTTGAGTATGAGAAATTCGTATTAGTTATAGGGGGTGTGGAAAGTGGGGATAAGTCCTGATTCCCCGATAACGGCACGGAATTATCAACGTGGATAAGCCGGGAAATCTGTCCACGAGTCAACTGGCGAGTGTTGTGCCAGCGTTGACAATCCCCATTCGCCTCCCCGAGGGCAGCCGGTTCATTTCACCAGTCTCGGCCGGTTTCACCACAAGCCTCGATGAATTGTCCACAATCAGGGGCAGTTATCCACACTTTTCGACGAGTTATCAACAATTCCAGACATCCCTGTGACACGTGGGCATGTTGGGGACAGGGGCGTGGCGTTAATCGCAGTGTGGGTTCGGCGCCCCTCCTGAAGCTGTCGCGATTACCATTTCCCTGAAGAGGTCGGGAACGGGTCCGGATGGATTCGACATGAAAGGCTACGAGGGTGCGCATACCAGGCACATCAGATCGACATCTTGTGTACTCCATGACGCCGCGTCCGGGGGCTTCGCTGGATGAGGTCGAGCAGGAGCTGCGTGGGCGATGGCCGGAGGTGAAGTCGCAGATCTCCCCGGACGCGCCCCTCGGCGTTGGCCTGACGCTGTCCGGCGTTGCCAGCGAGGAGATGCTGGAAGGTGACCGGCTGGATCGATTCCGCGATCTGCTGGAGTCGCTGGGGCTCTATGTCGTCACGATCAACGGGTTCGCGTTCGGCCCTGTTCATGGCCATGCGGGCGAAGACAACATCTTCCTGCCCGACTGGCAGGACGAGGAACGATTGGGGTACTCCTTCCGGCTGAGCACGATCCTTTCACGCCTGCTGCCCGATGAGATCGTCGAAGGCGGCATCTCGACGTGCCCGCTGGGCCACCGGGGATCCACCGACCTCGGCATGCCGGCGAACTGGATGGTGTTCACGCTCAATGTCGTCCGGGTGGTCCAGCATCTTGCCCGCCTCCGGGAGCAAACCGGCAAGCTCATTCATCTTGACCTGGAGCCGGCCCCGGATGGCGTGCTTTCGACTGCGGAAGAGCTGGCTGTGTTCTTCGAGCGTTGGTTGCTGACGCAGGGCGCGGCGATGCTGGCAGACCGGGCGGGGAACGATCCTGCCCTCGCTCGCGAGCAGATTCTCGATCATGTCCGCGTGTGCTTCGATACCTGCCACGTCGCGGTCGCGTACGAGACGCCGCAAGACGCGCTAAACCGCTACGCGGAGGTGGGTATCAAGGTCGGCAAGGTGCATGTCAGCAACGGGCTCGAAGTCTCGCTGCCAGAGGACGAGGTTGGCCGCAAGCGCATCTCGAACGAAGCCGAGTCCCTTGGAGGAATCCGTCAGGTCGCACAGCGAAACCGTGACGGCTCGATGACCGGGTATCCGGATCTTCCCGAGGCACTGGCGAACGTCCGCGATCCTGAAGCCGCTGAATGGCGGATGCACGTTCATGTGCCGCTCTTCCTCGATCGCTACGAATCCATCATGACGACGCAAGAGACGGTGCTCGCCACGCTCGCGCATCTCCGGGATCGCGATATCGCGTCCTGCCTCGAGATCGAAACGCATGTGCGTAAGGTAACGCTGGACGGCGACGAGCTGCCGATCGAGACATTGATGACCCGCGAACTACAGTGGGTGCTGGATCATGTCGACGCCTGATTCCGGGGAACGGTCCTGGACGATCCAGGACTACTTGCGGCTCGGACGCTTCTCCGCCACGCCGCTGTTCATCAGCAACGCCTTTGCCGGCGCCGCGTTGGCCGCTCCGCTCGCCTACAGCATCGACCTCGTACTGATACTCGTCGCCGTGGCGCTCGTATCGATCGGCGGTATGTATCTGGACGACGTTCTTGGGCCGCAGAGCGCTGACGCGGCATCCACCCTGACCCGGACAGCGTGGGGCATTCCGGTTGCCCTCTTCGCGGCGAGCCTGTTCCTGCTTGCCGTCGTTGGCGCGAGGTCGCTGATCGCCGGCATTGTCCTTACCCTCGCCATCGTCATCTACGACGCATGGCAAGCCGGATCGATGGTCCGGTCCGTCCTCATGGGAGTGATCCGGAGCCTCGTCTACCTCGTCGCGTTCTCCGCGTTTGCGAGTTCCCTCGATTGGCCCCTTGCTGTCTGGGCCGCCGTGATGGTCCTCTACCTCGTCGGGCTTACCCTGATCCCCGGGACCGTGACGCGATCGGGCGTGGAACGATTCGGACCAGTGGCCCTTGTCCTCTTGCCAGCGGCCGTCGCGATCGGGTTTGCCCCGGTCGACGTCCTGGTTTGGTCGTTGGCCGTCGCGGTCGTGCTTTGGGTTGTGCACAGCGTGTCGTTCGCATGGCGATCGAGCAATCGGCAGGTTGGCGGATCCGTGGCCCGGTTGATCGCCGGCATCTCGCTTGTCGATGCCGTAGTGCTCGCGACCCGGGAGGAATGGTGGGGCGCATTGCTGGCGATGGCTTGTCTTGCCCTGACCATGATGTTCCAGCGGGCGTTGCGCCCGGCCTGATCGTCAGGCCAACTCGAGCGCCTGTTCCAGCATCGTTCGCCGCATCGAATCGGTTTCCAGCGACGCGATATCCCGGAGCTTCCGGATCAGCACATCCGAGCGGCTGGCGACGACCTGCATCGCGATGATGCCGTAGAGATCCATGAGCGTGGTCGTGCGGAAGAATCGATCGAGCTCCTCTGTCCACTCATCCCGGCTCGGGTGCCCGAGGAGCAAATCCCACAACCCGAGGATCACCTGCTCATCCTCGCTGTCGCGATAGTGCTCGATGAGCAGGGGAAGAAGAGAGGAGGGGAGGTCTGTCAGGTTCCGGAGGCCCTCGCCGATCACCTCTCCGATTGCGTTGCCCCAGGAGACCACGCCGAAGATTGGTGCAAGATCCTGCTGCGCCGCCAGGACCCGAATGGCGGTGAATGCCGGCTCCCCGGAGAACGATGTCTGCGGGTCGGTGAGGAAGCGGGCGGCGAACAGGGCGGCGAAGCCCGGATCCACGTTGTTGGCGGCGATCAATGCGGCCGCGCGCAACCCGGCGCACGTTTCGTAGATCCCATCCAGTTGGTACGTGGTCATTGCCCGCTGGAGCAATGGGAGATCTTGCGGCTGGACGATTGGCTGCATGGCCTTGACGATCGCTTCCCGGACGAAGCCGCTTGTATCCCCATGAGCCTCGCACCAGTCGTATTTGCGGATGAGCGCGTCGCGATGCGCGGTGTCCCGCGCCTCGCCGATGATGCCGATTGCCGTTCGAAGGACATCGAGATGGCCGGACTGCTCCATGACCTGCAGGGCGTAGTGAAGCTGAGATTCTGGATCATCCGAAAGCTCTTTTAATTGACGCAGTTGATCTCCGGCATTGGCGTCAGCACTGCGAGAGGCGCGTTTGGAACGGGACATGGAGGTCCTTTCAGGGCTGGGGTCCGGTCTCTCCGCCGAATTGGGCGGTACACTCCATCATACGGACAACGCGCCGAAAAGAGGATGACGCCATGCGTGGACGAACACAACGCACCTCGAATGACATCGAGCGTCTCACCCGGATCTACGATTCCCGCGCATCTCGCTGGGATAAGCGCGAGGCCCGAGCCGAGAATCTCGCGGTCGGGAGGTTTCGTGACCGGTTGGTTCGTGAGCTGCAGGGCGATGTCCTCGATATCGGTATAGGAACCGGAGAAACGCTGCGACGTCTCCAGGCGAGCGATGTGCCCGTGACGTCCTATACCGGCGTCGACCTCTCGACCGGGATGTTGGCCCAGGCATCCCGGTATTCGGCCGGCAGCCGATTCCCCGTCCGGTTGCAGCAGGCAAACGCCGAGTCGTTGTCCATGTTCGGCGATCACTCGTTCGATACGGTGACGGCAAGCCTGGTCCTCTGTACCGTGCCAGACAGCGAAGCGGCGTTGCGGGAGATGGCCCGGGTCGTGAAGCCGTCGGGCAAGATCGTGCTGATCGAGCATGTCCTGACGACGAATCCGCTGTTGAAAGGCGCGATGAAGCTCGCGGCGCCGCTGCAGGTGCGTGCCATGGGATGCCATATCGATCGCAAGACGGACCAGATAATCCGAAACCTCGGTTTCTCGATCGAGCAAGATCATGCCCGATTCGCGAGGATCTTCCATCTCATCGTCACCCGGCCACCACAGTGACGTGAACCAAAAACGCCCCTGCTAAAGTTGCAGGGGCGTTTTCCTTGGGTACGTATCAGGCTCCGCGGCTCAATGACAACACTGCGGCTCATCATCAGGTAAATCATCATAGCGGTCGTGATGCCGCCACCAGGCATACGGCTCGGTTTGGGGCCACCCTACCGGCGAATCCTCCCACGTCTCCTGCCGCCCGTATGGCGTGACATCGAGCAGGGCAAACAGGCTGACAAACCCTTCGACGCCACGGTTGTAGGTCGACCATGTATGGAAGACCCGGTCACCGTCGCGCAGGAACACACTTACGCCGTGGTGTTCCTCGCCGTCGACGGTTGCGTGGAAATCTTCGTTGAACGTTGTGTTGCCGGATGAGAACCACGGCAAATCCCAGCCCATCCGGTCGCGAAACGCCAGGAGCTTCTCGATCGGCGCGCGAGAGACCAGCGCATACGTCGTGTCACGGGCGTGGAAGTGGGAGAGTGGACCGATATGGTCAGCCACCATGGAGCAGCCGTCGCATCCTTCGTCCCAATCCGTGCCGAACATGAAGTGCTGGACGATGAGTTGGGAGCGGCCCTCGAACAGGTCGATCAGGCGCGCCTGACCGTGCTCCCCCTCCAAAACGTACTCTTCCGTGATCTCGACCATCGGTAGCCGACGGCGTTCAGCGGCCAGCGCATCGCCGGCGCGGGTAAAGGCCTTCTCCTTCTCCAGCAACTCATCTCGATGGCGTTGCCATTCCTCCCGCGAAACGATCTCGGGCATGGCCTTGATCAGGGTTTTGCTCATCTGCATGTCTCCCGCTCACTCATGTACACAGAGGCCTACACCAACAGCTCCGAAAAATGCTCGATGCGGGTCGTGGACGACATGTCGTTGGGTCGGTATGACAGCCCGACAACACCGCACTCGTACGGCGTCGCGTCGATCAGCGTCATGCGGCGATCATCCGCGATCTGCTCGAACCATGCCTTGCCGGCGGACACAACCGGATGAACAAAGAAGTGGTACTCGTCGACAAGGCCATGCCGGATGACCGTCTGGGCAAGCCGTGCGCCTCCGGACAGATGGATGTCTTTTCCGGGCTCCTCTTTCAGGCGGGCAATGTACTTCACAAGCGCATCGTCGCTGTCTACCTTCACGAGGCTGGAGTTATCCCAGGCAGGATCGAGATCGCGGTCATCGTGTGAGATAACCAGCTTCCGATAGGTGTTCATCCTGGTGGCCATCCGGTTATGAACGCCCGAGTCTGGTGCATCCGACGCGGCGGTCGGCCAATAGGTCGCCATCTCCCGATAGGTCGTGCGACCAACAAGGACCGTGTCAAAGGTCTCGTAGAGGCGATCGATCGCCTCGTACAGATCATCGCTCAGGTCGGTCACCCAGCCGAACGGATCATCGAGCCTGCCGTTGAGCGTGCTCATCATTTGGAATACGACCTTACGCATGTGTTGTTTCTCCCTGGCACTGGAGCTTTAAGGAATGACAGAAACCGTTCGGGATCATCGGATGATCCTCGCTGCATGCTAGGTGACACACAACGGGCTGACTTCTCTGGATTTGCCATCGCGGCCAGAAGTGGGGAGTACACACGAACCCGAGCGCCCGGGCTCAAAGTTTCACGTCAGGTGCAAGGGATCGTGGGATGGCCCATACGCAGGTCGATTCGTCGTTGTCTACCGGACCGGTACACCGGCGCTGACAGCCGGGAGGTCCCGCACGTCGACGTCTTCGTCGAGCGGGATGTCGGAGAGGCGGATGGAGAGAACCTGCGAGACGCCATCGCCGCCCATCGTCACGCCATAGAGTGTGTCGGAGACTTCGACCGTGCCGCGGTTATGGGTGATGACGATCGCCTGGGTCTCGTCTGCGAGCGTCCTCAGCTCGTCGCGGAAACGGACGACGTTCGCCTCATCGAGCGCTGCGTCAACTTCGTCCAGCAACACGAACGGGGAGGGGTTAACGCGCAGGATCGCGAAGAGCAAGGCCACGGCGGTCAGCGACCGCTCGCCTCCGGAGAGCAGGGAAAGGCCCTGCAGGCGCTTCCCGGGCGGCTGGGCAACGATGTCGATTCCACCAGGTGCCCCGTCTTCCTCGCCGGTGAGGACCAGCCGTGCCGTTCCGCCGCCGAAGAGGGCGGTGAACGCCTCCGAGAACGCCTCGGCGACGCGAGCGAACGTCTCCTCGAAGCGCTGCTGCATCGTCTCGTGCAGCTCGGCGATCATCTCGCGAAGCGATGCCGCGGCCGCCTCAACGTCGGCGAGCTGGGTCTTGAGGAACTCGTATCGCTCAGACTCGCGCTCGTACTCCTCGACGACGTCATCGCTGACATAGCCGACCCGGCGTAGCCGGTCACGCAGCTTCCCGATCTCCTTCTCGGTGACCGGGTAGTCGTCAGGCAGCTCGGGAAATTCTTCGCCGTCGGTGTCACCGATCAAATGATCCGGTTCCTCATAATCCAGATCGTCGGTAATCCGCTGGCGGATCGTGCTGGCTTCCGAGCGGGCTCGTTCTACGATCAAGCCACGTTCACCGAGGGCCTTCTGGCGATCCAGCATCTCCTGTCGCAGCCGGTCGATCTCGGTCGAGCGTTCGCGAACCTGCGCCTCGATCCCTTCGACGGCTTCGAGGAGTGGCTGCCGGCCGGACGATGCGCTCTCCAGCGCCTCGGACAAGCGCTCGACTTCGCGATCGATACGACCGCGTTGCCCCGCCAGGGCTTCTCGCTCGCCGTCCAGCTCCGCCGCGCGTCGCGTTCGCAACTCGATCTCCTCGGCAAGTCCCTTTCGTTGAGACACCAGGGACGAGCGTTGCCGATCTTCCGAGCGAAGTCGCTCTTCCAGCGTCGCAAGGTGCTGGTTCGCCTTCGCGAGGGCCTGGTCATCTTCTTCGGCCGCCTCGCGACCCTTGCGGAGCGACTCCTGGAGGCTCTCCAGGCGCTCACGCAGCTCACCCGTGGCTTCGAGAAGGGACGCATGGTTGGCGATCAGCGATGCGATCTCGCGCTCCTGCTCTTCGCGGGAGGACGCGGCGCTTGCGGTGCGCTGATCGGCGGCCGCCTGCTCCTTCTGGAGATCGCGCAGCCAGTTCTCGAGCCGCTGGCGCTGGCCGGCGCGCTCGCGTTGCTGGGCCGCCAACCCGGCGCGGGACGATTCCGTCACGTTGCGTTCGTCCAGCAGCTTCTGGATGCCGGACGCGACCTCGTCGCGCGCCTTCACGGCCTCGCCCTGCTCGCGTTCGATCCGCCGGATCTCCCCGGGAAGGTCGCGCAGCTCTCGTTCACGACCCAGCACGCCGCTCTCACGGACGGCTGAGCCACCGGTCACCGATCCGCCTGAGCGCGCGATCTCGCCGGCGAGCGTGACCGTGCTCCAGCCGTTCGGCAGCGTCGACATCAACCGGCGCGACGTCTGCAGGTCATCCACGACCACGATTCGCCCGAGGAGGCCGCGCACGACATCGTCCACACCGTCTTCGCTCGATACGAGGTCAGCCGCAACGCCATGCACGCCGGATGCGCCATCCAGCTCGCGTGGCATCGGCCGGCTCCCCCCGCGCTGGCGGACTGTCTCGATCGGCTGGAAGGTGGCGCGGCCGGCCTTCGCGTTCTTGAGCATCCGGATGGCCGCCTCGGCGTCGCTCCAGCGCTCGACGACGATGTCCTGCAGGTGTCCACCGAGGGCGACCTCCAGTGCGGTGTCGTATTGCCGATCGACCTGGAACAGCTCGGCGAGGGTGCCGCGAATGCCGGAGAGCTTGCCCTCCCGGTTCCACTGCATGACCTGGCGCACGCCGGCGTGCAGGCCCGTGCCGCTCTCGTGGACGCGCTGCAGCACATCCAGACGGTTCGTTGCCTGGCTGTGACGCCGATCCAGCTCCGAGAGCCGGGCCGCGGCTGCGCGTGCCGCCTCCTGCTGCGTCGCGATGGAGGCGCGCAGCTCCTCCAGCCGGGCAGAAAGCGTCGCCATCTCGCCGGCGATCCGCTCATCCTCCTCACGGAACGCCGCGAGCTCGTTCTCGAACCCGGCGATCCGCTCGGCGCGTTCCTGGCGCTCCTGTTCGGCGCGCTGGCGGTTCTCGTCGGAGGTCTGGAGCCGTTGCTGCAGAACCGCCCGACGCTGTTCGAGATCGCTTGCCTTGCGCTCGTTCCGGGCGATCGATTGCTGGAGCTCGTTCGATTCCCGCTCCAGGTCGCTTCGGGACGAGCGCGCCTGATTGGCAGCGGCACGCAGCTCTTCGACGTGCTTTCTCGCTGCGACGACCTCGGCCTGAGTGGCTTCCCATGTCGCGTTCGCGGCCGCGAGCGCCTCTTCGATGGCTTCGACCTGCTCGTTCAGCCCGGACTGAGTGTCTTCCATGTCCTCGCGACGACGATTCAGGGCAGCCTGGCGCTCGGCGACGAGATCGCGCTGATGCGCCTCGCGCCGATGCTGGTCGCGCAGGGCGGCGAGGCGGGCGTCGTGGGTCTCCAGCCGCTCCGATGCTTCCTGCCGTTTCCGGACCAGCTCCTCGCGCTCCGCGGTGAGGGCATCGAGGCGCGCCTGGACCTCGCGCATGGCCGCTTCGTCGTCGGCGACCAGCGCCTCGGCCGCGGTGAGCCGCTCCTTCGCCGCGATCAACAGGCGACGGTAGTGGCCCCGTTGGAGCATCACCAGGCGGTCACGGAGGACCTTGTATTCCTTCGCCTGCCGGGCGGAGCGCTCCAGGCGCTTCAGCTGCGGCTCGACCTCCGCCAGGAGATCCGTCAGCCGGGTGATGTTGTTGTCGGATTCCGCGAGGTTGCGCTCTGCCTCCTGCACCTTGAGTCGCAGGCCGGTAAGGTCGGCGGCGTGCTCGAAGAGACCACGCCGCTCCTCCGCGCGCTGGCTCAGTGCCTGGTCGACGAGGCCCTGCCCGACGACCGTGTGGCTATGGCCGAGCGAGGCGGTGAGCAGCGCAACGTCCTTGAGGCGAACGCGCCGGCCGTTGATGAGGTACTGGTTCTCGCCGCCGCGGAAGGCGCGGCGAGTGACCGTCACCTCGGCGAACTCGCTTGGCAGCCAGTGATCCTCGTTGTCGAAGGTGACGGTGACCTCCGCCATTCCGGCCGGGGATTTGCCCTTGCCGCCGGCGAAGATGACGTCTTCCGTCTTCTTCGAACGCAGGGCGGAGTAGCTGGTCTCGCCGAGCACCCAGCGGACGGCGTCGGACACGTTCGACTTGCCGGAGCCGTTTGGCCCGACGATCGCCGTGATGCCGGGCTCGAAGGCGAACACGGTCTTCGTGGCGAAGCTCTTGAACCCGTGCAGCTCGAGCCGGGTCAGCTTCGGCTTCGATTGTGTGGACGTGTCGGCCATGCTGATCGATCGATAGGTGCGTACGGTAGCGGCGTCTGAGATGCGCGACGCGCCACATAAAAGGAGCCACGCGCCCGGGCGTGGCCACTGCAACGATAGAGTATACCGGCCCGGTTCACCTGCCGCATGGTGGGGCCATCCCCGTGTGACCTTCTGGAACATCTGCCCATCCGCGAAACCGGGTGGTAGCATCGTGGAGAGCTACGGAAGGTCCGTATACGGCATCGTGCTGTCCGGGCATTCTCCAGCGGTCGATGTATCGAGTGCGGAGACCGGTCACCAGGGGGCGCTTGTCCCGGCCGGTACGCTCCCAACGTACGTAAAGCAGCGCGGTTGATGGCCGCCCGGGATCGAGGAAGGAGGACGTGCACGTGGACCAACCGCAAGAGCCGACGCGAGCCCGCATCGTGCCGCTCTTTCCAGATCATGTCTCCGCCAGCGGACCCTCGAGCCGGCGCGTCACCGGGTCACGGCATGACAACGACGCCACTGCCGGCGACGCCATGGCCGACCGTCTCCTCCGGATCGAGGCGGTGACCGGCGACCTTCCCGGCGAACACGAGGGTATCGATCATGTCCGGAGCGTCAGCCTCGGCGTGTCCAGCGGCGCCTTCTTTCCCCATACCCCATCCGAGGAAGCTCCGTTCATCGCGGCCGAGCGAGGGCTGACCACGATCGAGGTCATGCTCCAGACGCGCGGCGAATACACGCCGGAGTTCGCGGAACGGCTCAGGGCCAATGCGGAATACGCCGGGGTCACGATCCATTCCATCCATACAATGGAGCCGCTCCATCCCATGCTCGACCGCTATCCGCGCCGGGCGGAGGAGGGCCGGGAGCTGTTTCGTGACGGGATCGCGCTGGCGGCGGCGGTCGGCGCAAAGGTGCTTGTCTGGCACGGCGCTCGCCGCAAGCAGGTGGAGACCGAGGAAGGCCGGGAACGCTTCCTCGCGCTGACCCGTGAGCTTGCCGGCGAATGCGGCGAGGCGGGCATCACGCTCGGACTGGAGAACCACGCGATCAGCGCGCTGGCGCAGGTCCGTGACGTGGTCGATCTCGCGAAGCGCCTCGGTGACATTGGCTCGCGGCGAGAGATCGGGTTCGTCTTCGATCCCTTCCAGGCGGCGGAGGCAGGCGCCAACCCGTTCATGATGCTGGCCGCGATGGGCAACCGCATCGTCAATGTCCATATCAGCGACTACAGCGAGGAGAACCCGGGGCTGCGGCACCTGCCGCCCGGTGACGGTGACCTGCCCTGGTCGGCGCTGATCCGCGCCATCGCCGGGAGTGGGTACTCCGGCCCGATGATGATCGAAGGGCCGCTCGGTACCGACGACGAGGCGATCACCCGGGTCCGTCGGAAGATCGATCCACTGATTCGTTCCGTTTTCCCGTTCTCGCCGGATGAGAACCGGGACGCTGAGGATCGCGTCCTCGAGCTACCCGAGGGCGTGCGCCAGGGGATCGCGCTCTTCAACGAGCGCCGGTTCTATGAGCAGCATGAGGTCATCGAGCACGAGTGGCACGCCGAGCGAGGCCCGATCCGCCGGCTCTACCAGGGCATCCTGCAGGTTGGCGTCGGGTTCTATCACGCCCTGAACGGGAACCAGAAGGGCGCGGTGCTGCTCCTGACGGACGGCGTCGAGAAGCTCTCCGGATTTCTCCCGTCCGCCCTCGGCATCGACACCGCACGGCTGGTCCGGGAGACCCAGTCCTGCCTCGATAGCATCCGCCTGCTGGGGTTGACGCACATCGATGCCTTCGACGGCAGCAGTATTCCTTTTATCCATATGGCCGGCGAGGATGATCCGAACACCCCATAACGCCGTACACCGTTCGAAATTCCGTCGTGGTAGTCGCTTGGGGTGTATCCTGATACATTGCAGGTGAGCGTCGCGTGTTAAGCGAGGATGAACCACGTCCTTGCCGCGCGATATGCCTGTTCGACGTTTGGTCATCGTCCGGGTACCGGGGATCCGGCCAGCGCCACATATCCACGATCGCCGTCCACCGCCAGTTACCCACAAGATCAGTCGTCAGGCGCCGCGAAAGGACAAGAGGCAAAGCCGGTCATGCGAAATTTCTTCCAGCGCCAGGGTAAGTTCCGGCCGCTGTTCCGTGGTGACGAGCGCGGCAAGGACGGCGAGAAGCAGATCCCCGAAGATCTGTGGATCAAGTGCCCCAAGTGCTCCGAGCTGCTCTATAGCCGCGAGTGCGAGCGAAACGGTCGCGTCTGCCCGAAATGCGGGCATCACTTCCGGTTGAGCGCCCGCGAGCGGATCGATCTCCTGGTCGACGAAGATTCCTTCGAGGAGTGGGATACCGGGCTTCGGACCCAGGACCCCCTCGAGTTCGTCGACGGGCAGGGTCCCTACACCGAAAAGGTGGAAAAGACCCGGAAAAAGACCGGCGAGAATGAATCCCTGATTACCGGTCGCGCGACCATCAATGGTCGCCCGTTCGCGATCGTCGTCGCCGAGTTCAGCTTCCTGGGCGCGAGCATGGGCTCCGTCTGGGGCGAGAAGCTTGCTCGTGCCGTCGAGCGCGCGACGGAGCAGGGGATCGCGGTCCTGACGATCAACGCCTCTGGTGGCGCCCGGATGCACGAGGGGTTGTTCTCCCTCATGCAGATGGCGAAGACCATTGCCGCTTTCCATCGCCTCGGCGAGCGGGGCCTGCCCCATATCTCGCTGTTGGTCGATCCGTGCTACGGCGGCGTGCCGGCGAGCTACGCGACTGTGGCCGACGTGATGCTGGCCGAGCCGGGCGCCCTGATTGGCTTTGCGGGTCAGCGCGTCATCGAGCAGGTGACGCGGCAGAAGTTGCCCGAAGGGTTCCAGACGGCCGAGTTCCTGCTGGAGCACGGCATGCTCGACCAGATCGTCGACCGCAATGCCCTGCGCGACACCATGACCCGGCTCTCCGACCACTATATTCGTCGCCCGGATAGCATCGGTACCTATTATCCCAAGGGCCTGGTTCCCGACCTCCCGACGGTCGAGGCATCCGAAGAGCCCGGGCAGACGCCCGTTTCCGCTGAAGCCGGAGAGGAATCGTGACAGAGAACCTATCGGATCAGGCGCCGGCCGAGCAGCAGGAGGTCGAAGAGCTGACCGCGATGGATCGCGTGCGGCTCGCGCGCGACCCGAACCGTCCGGCCACGCTCGACTACGTGCAGGAACTGCTCCAGAACGTGATGGAGCTCCGTGGCGACCGCGCCTTCGGTGATGACCAGGCGCTGATCGGTGGCCTCGGTACCTTCCGTGGCCGCTCGGTTGTCTGGCTCGGCCACCAGGGTGGCAGCAACACCAAGGAGAACCTGCTCCGCAACTTCGGCATGCCGCGTCCCGAGGGGTTCCGTAAGGCGCGCCGGCTGATGCAGCATGCCGAGAAGTTTGGGTTGCCCATCATCACCTTCGTCGACACGTCCGGCGCCGATCCCGGCATCAGCTCGGAAGAGCGCGGCCAGGCGAACGCGATCGCCGAGTGCCTGATGCAGATGATCGGGACCCGGGTGCCGATCGTCTGCACCGTGATCGGGGAGGGCGGTTCCGGTGGAGCGCTGGCGATCAGCCTGGGCGACCGGTTGCTGATGCTCGAGAACGCGATCTATGCCGTTGCATCGCCGGAAGCGTGTGCCGCGATTCTCTGGAAGGACGCTGGCAAGGCGCCGGAAGCGGCCGCAACCATGCGGATCACGGCGGCCGACCTCCAGCGGTTTGGCATCATCGACGAGCTGATTCCTGAGCCGGTCCCGGCGCATGAAGCGCCCCGCGATACGATCCAGACCGTTGGGGACCGGATCGAGGCGCATCTCGACGAGCTGACCGCATTGTTGGGATCGGACGAGCGGCCGGATATGCAGGGGCTGCTCGACCGTCGCTACGACAAGTTCCGCGTGATCGGCGCCTGGAGCGAAGTCTGATCCAGACCCTCGACAAACCAACGCCCTTAACGAGAAAACGCCCCGGCCAGCCAGCCGGGGCGTTTTCGTGGGGCCGCGTACGTTGGTGCGTTAGTCCGCGACGGACCATTCACTATCGTAATCGTAGGTCTCAACCGCTAGGGGCAGGGATTCGATATCAAACCAGTGTCGGGGAGAGCAAAGAGCGAAGATCTCCGGGCGACCAAGCATCCACGATGCCAACGCCGTCGGAATCTCGATCATTGGGGCCCCGGTGCCGGGCCACAGAAAGTAGTCATTGTCCTGGGTCCGTACCAGGAGTCGTTCCGGATACGAGACATGTGATGCTACGGGTTGTACATAGGTGTTCAACGACGAATCCATAACTCCATATTCCTTCCCATGCGTTGTGTGCTCCGGCGGTGCGACGATGCTGGATCTGGTGCATGCTCCGCATCGTCAAGTCCGCAACACCGGTGTTGGTGCTAATTCGGGAAACGTTCCAGCCAGGTAACGTATCCCGAACACCTGCGGTCCCCTCTCGCCTGCATCGGGCGTCCCGATGCTTTGACCCACGCTGGGACGGGGGCGAAATTCCCGTAACCAGTGACCACGTATCCGACAAATACCTGCCGCTGACGCTGTTAGGTCCGACAATCGATATGGCCCCGGATGTGGATGGTTGGTTCTACCTCGCGCTAGCCGACGCTTCGGGTGAATCGGGCAATCGCCTTGTTCAGCTCTTGCAGCCGCTCTTCCCGGTCATCGGGTTCGGCGTTAACGACACAGCCCCGGATGTGATCTTCAAGAAGTACCAAACCGACCGACTGCGTGGACGAGATCACCGCTGAAATCTGCGTCAGGATATCGATGCAGTAGCGGTCATCCTCGACCATGCGGCCGATGCCTCGAATCTGTCCCTCGATCCGCCGCAGGCGAGCCAGCAGTTTTGCCTTGTCCTGCGCGTACGATTCGCTGGTGCGGTCCGTGTGGCAGGATGCCTCCGGGACAGCCACGGAATCTTCGGTATCAATCAAGAGTTGGTCCTTTCTCTCCCGGGCCGCCTGGTGTGGTGCAAGGTCCCTGATGGATCACGGCATGTGGCCTGTTTCGGATGTGCGAACACTGGCGCTCGGGGAGAGAACTGCCCCTGCGCTATTCGTAATCAAGATTCGGGCCACCGTCTCCCGGAAGTGTGTTGTGTAGTGAAGGACAGGTCTGTCACGTATGCCGGATTAGGAAAACCCTCGTGTAGTCCCGTATGGTTATTATCCCATCACCGTGCCAGAAATGTCGACAGTCCGTCCGGGTAGGTTTTGCGGTACGAAAGGATCATTTTGGCGTCGTAATTGGGTGGGCGTTGTGTATGATGAGATCACAACGCCTAATATGCCCCGTGGCCACGACCCTTCCGCTCCCAGTTCTGAGGCAGGACACCATGGCTGATTCCAATATTGTCGTCGCGATATTCGACGATGAGAGCAAGACGTACCAGGCCTTTTCCGAGGTGAAGCGTGCCGCCGCCGAAGGTAAGCTCAAGATCAACGGCTTGACGATCATGCACCGTCGCCTCGACGGGCAATTCGAGGTTCGCGACGCGGCCATGAAGAACTATGGCGGCTCGATCGTGGGCGGAATCATCGGTTCGCTAGTTGGCATACTCGGCGGACCACTCGGGATCCTGCTCGGTTGGGGCGCCGGCTCGCTTGTTGGTGGGTTTCGCGATGCTCGCGAGATCCTCGAGGACCGGAACCTTTTCCAGCGCATTACGCAGGATATGGAGGTCGGCCGGACGGTGCTGGTCGGTGAGCTGGAAGACGAGCAGCCGTATGTCGTCGACCAGATTGTCCGTCGCCTGAACGGCGAGCTGTTGCGGCGCCGTACTGAAGATGTCGAGGCCGATATCAAGGCTGCCGAGGTGGCCCAGGAGAGCGCGCGCAGCGCGGCCCAGCGCGTGATCGACGAGGATATGCAGCGACGAAATCCGCGCGAGTCGGATACGGATACGTCTTCCTCGTAACGAGATCGTCACAGTCAACCGGGCTGCAGCCGAATGGCTCGCCCGGTTTATTGTTGCCGGAGTCCCATTCCATGCTCGACCGAACGCGCATCTTCCCCGAGGCGCAGACCGTCCTGCGGGTATTCCTGGAGGAAGCTGATCGCCACGCGCCGGATGTGTTTCCGGATGTCTACGTTATCGGCTCGATGGCGCTCGATGATGCCCTTCCGGGCAAGAGCGATATCGATCTCCTGCTGGTCTATCCATCTGCCGTCGATGCCGGGGAGGTCATGGCCGCCCTGAACCCGGCGATGGAGCGCGTGCGCAAGATGTACCCCGAGCCGGCCCTCGATGGCATGGCCCTGAGCCAGGCCGACCTTGCGACGGGTCCGGCGAAGATGGAAGGGCCGCGACCCGTCATCTTCGAGGGCAAGCTGGAGCTCTCGGAAGAAGGCAGCGCCCGGAATCCGGTGACATGGCAGACGCTCCGGCAAGGCGGCATCACCTGGCGGGGTACACCTGTCGCCGAGCTTGACCTGCACCACGACGAGACGTTGTTGCGGGACTGGGTGCGCGGCAATCTCGAGGGCTATTGGCGACCGTTGTGGCGAAAATCCGGCTCGTTGCTGTCCAGGGGCGGGCAATGGTCGCTCCGGGATGACTTCATCGAGTGGGTTGTGCTGGGCGTGACCCGGCTCCACGCGACCATTACGACCGGAGAGGTCGTGTCCAAGACGGGCGCGGGCGACTACGCCTTGCGCACATTCCCCGACTACTGGCACCTGATCGTTCGTGAAGCGCTGGATATCCGCAGCAATCCCGAGCGAAAGAGATCCCTCTACCGTCGCGATGTGCTCGGCCGCCGGAAGGAGGCGAGGGACTACGTTGCGATGGTGATCGAGGACGCGCTGGGGCGGTGATCGAGGCTTCGAAGCCCGTCTCTCGAAGCCGCCAAGATCACTTCAGGTGATCCGGTAGCTCCGCAAGCGTCTCGATCGTCAGCCAGGGTGTGACCGACGGATCTGGCGAGGGGCGACCGATGGAGATCCAGACGCCGCGGATGCCAACCGACTGGGCGGCGGTGACGTCTCGCCGGAAGTTGTCGCCGACCATGATCGTTTCGCCGGGGGTAGCCCCGATTCCTCGCAGGGCCGCGTCGTAGATCTTCGGATCCGGCTTGCCGAACCCCAGCTCACCCGAGACGATAATGGTCTCGAACCGGTCGCTCAGTCCGGTCTTCTCCATCTTGGTCCGTTGCACGTCCGGGATGCCGTTGGTCACGATGCCGAGCCTGAACCGCTCACCCAGCGTGGCCAGGGCTTCCTCGCCGCCGGGCACGAACGGGTTCGTATCGGCGCGCTCGTGCTCGAACCGGGCATCGAGATCCGCGGCCAGCTCATCATTCTTCACGCCGCAGGCGGCGAGGGCGCGTCGCCAGCTCTCTCGCCGGAAGCCGGGTCCCCATTCGCGCATCTCCGACCAGTGCGGATCGTCGCCCTCGAAGCGGGCACGTAGCCCTTCGATCTCGCTTGTGCCAATACCGTCCAGCCAGTCCGGGAACGGCCCGCCCTCCCAAATCTCCGCCGAAATCCGGCGGACTTCGCCGATCAGCCGCTCCGGATCGACGCCGGCGACGCGCTTCGCGTGGCGAGCGGTTGCTTCGAACGCGACATCGGTCGCGGCGTCATCCTGCAGGATGGTGTCGTCGAGATCGAGCAGGATGGTCGTCACATCTGTGGCGATAGTTTTGGTCAACGGGAGGCTCCTTCACGGGCGAGCTTGTTTACGGCGGCATCGAGCATCGATGCGAATTTCGAGCGGTCGTTCTTCGAGTGGGCGCTTGGTCCACCGGTCATGATGCCCATCGACCGCAGGTGGGCGTTCAGGTCGCGGGAGGCGAGGGCGTCGCCGATGCGGTTCGGGTTGTATTCCCCGCCCCGGAAATCGAGGCAGCGCACCCCGTTCGCGATCACGCGGGCGGCCAGCGGGATATCCGCCGTCAGGACCAGGTCGCCCTTCTCCGCCCGCTCGGCGATCCAGTCGTCGGCAGCATCGGGCGACCCCGGCACGACGATCATCTCGGCGTGGGCCACGGCGTCGTTCGGGATACGGATCGGGGTGTTGGCAACGACGAGGACACGGACGTTGTAGCGGGTGGCGGTCCGGAAGACGAGGTCCTTGACCGGGCAGGCGTCGGCGTCGAGATAGATGGCGGGTTGGGGCACGCGGGCAACTGTCCTTTCCAGGGAAACTCATTTTGTTCCGCCGCACACGAGATGCGGCGGAACGGGTGTTTACACCCGTTCCAGTGCGAAATGCGGTTCTTCCGGAAGCGTAACCTCGATCGGGTCGCCGGGACGGACGACGCCACCGCTAATGACGATCGACATCACGCCGGCTTTCCGGATGATGTTGCCATCTTCGTCCTTGCTCACCATTTGCGCCAGCAGGCCAGGCTGGAAGTTGTCGATCTGGTAACAGGGATTGCGCAGGCCGGTGATCTCGACCACCGCCTCGGCGCCAAGCCGGAGCCGGGTTCCTTTCGGAAGCGTGAGCAGGTCGATGCCGCGCGTGGTGATGTTCTCGCCCAGGTCTCCCGGCCGAACGGTGTGACCGTGATCGGCGACCTCATCGAAGAGCTCGGAGTGGATGAGGTGGACCTGCCGCAGGTTCGGCTGGCTGGGATCCCGGGCGACTCGCGAGCGATGCTTCACCGTCGCGCCGCTGTGCGCGTCACCTTCCACGCCCAGGCCGGCAATGATGGTGACTTCCTCGCGGGGAGTCTTGCTGAATTGATGGTCCGGGCTGGACGAGACTGCGATAACCGACGCCTTCATCGAATACCAACTCCTGGCAGGTAGAGTGCGGACAGTTCCAAAACCGATCATACTGGAGAAGTTCGACGTTCTTGTCACCAGCCAAGGAAAGCCGTTTGTCCAGCAGCATCTCCCGCATCTATTTCTCCGCCGACGAGGACTATCTCTCGACCGCCGCCGACGAATTGCGCCCGTTCTTCCCGGACGCGCACATGGAGCCGATCGGGCCGGATATCGCCGCCTTCGCGGATGAGGGGGTCTCGATCGCGGAGCTCGCCGAGACCATCCGGCGCGAGCATCTCGCCTTCACCAGGCACCTGATGCGTGGCGTTGGTGAGGTTCCTCACGAGGAGGCGGAGGACCTGGGCGCGCTGGGCGACATCGCGCTCGACCTGTGGGAGCAGTTGCCGTTCCCGG
This sequence comes from Thermomicrobiales bacterium, assembly GCA_035305265.1. Classification (GTDB taxonomy): domain Bacteria; phylum Chloroflexota; class Chloroflexia; order Thermomicrobiales; family UBA6265; genus UBA6265. The sequence goes on from DATGPC010000180.1 coordinate 26,346, forward strand.
ATCGCGTGTCATTGCACGTTTGGCAGAGTGGGGACGCCGACTTCCCCTACCGCAATGACCAGCTTTGGCGACGCCTCGCGGCTGCGCTGGAAGATGTCGATGTCGACGTTGTGCGGGGTGGCGCGTCGCACATCCTGTCCGCATGCCAGACGGAGCAGGGGCTCATCTTCGGATCGAACGGCGCCGGCAATGCCCTCGCTGACTGGCCGGGAGGCCGCGTGCGGCTCGCGAAGCCGAAGGGCCAGATCTCCCGCGCGGAGTTCAAGCTGGAAGAGCTCTTCCGCACCGGCGCGGTGACGTTGCCGGAAGGGGGAAAGGCGATCGATCTCGGCGCGGCGCCGGGAGGGTGGACGCGCATCCTGTTGGATCGCGGCTTCGAGGTCTGGGCGGTCGATCCGGGTGATCTCGACCGCCGTCTGGCGGGCCGCGAAGGTCTTCATCACGTCAGGACTACTGCCGGGCCGTTCCTCGCGGAAACCACCGAGACGTTCGACCTCGTCGTCAACGATATGCGGATGGCGCCCGGGCTCTCGGCATCGATCATGAACTCCGCCGTGCAGCACCTTTCGCCGGACGGGTTGGGCATCATGTCGCTGAAGATTTCGCCGCAGCATCCGCTCGCGATGGTTGACGGGGCGTTCCGCCTGCTCAGGGAGCATTGGGAACCGGTCTTTGTCCGGCAGCTTCACCACAATCGCAACGAAATTACGGCGGTCATTCGGCCGAAGCGGTGAGAGGCTGGCCGCCCTATCGTTGTTGCGTGAAGTTCTCCTCGTCGACGTCGATATCGGCAAACAGATCCCAGTTGTCGTCAGGTTCGACGCGGGAGAACTCCTCGCGGGCAGGGTGATATTGGTAGTACTGGCCGTCCGCGCCGAGCACCAGGAGCAGATCGTCATATGCTGAGTGCTCGCCGACGAGCGTGAATTCGTAGGGCATTGCCCGGGTCTCCGTTACGGGTATAGTCACAGGCCCGATCGTCGGGCGTTTCTCTCGTCCCACACCCACACCCTACGGATCTCCCGTCAACGCAGCGTCAATACGGTTGACGTCATCGTCATCCCTACGACATCTGGCCGGATTGCCGTTCGCGACGGTAGGGTAAGGTGATCGGGAGGTCGCATGGACCTCCATGGGGGAGCTCACGGGTACTCCGGAGTCCCTCGTTCAACCGCAGGAGGAATCATGCGTCTGCTCGTTCGTTTATTTGCGACTCTCGTCATCGCCCTGCTGACCCTCATCGGGCATGTCCACGCCCAGACCCCGGTCGCCTCGCCCGGGGCGTCCCCGGTTGCGGGAGGCGATCGGGAGGTGTCGTTCGAGAGCGGACCGGATACCCTTTACGGCTCCCTGCGCGTGCCGGCTGGTGCCACCGGGCCGGGACCGGCGGTGCTGATCATCTCCGGAAGTGGTCCGACCGACCGAAACGGGGATCAACCGGGTCTTCCGGCAGGCACGAACCGGCACTTCGCGGACGAGCTGGAGGCGATTGGTGTCGTCTCGTTCCGATACGACAAGATCGGGTCGGGCGAAACCGGTCTCGGCACGCATCCGATGGGTGAGGGCGTCGATTACGAGCTGTTCCTGCAGGAAGCGTGGGACGCGTTCGAGCTGTTGGCCTTGCAGCCGGAAGTGGACCCGGAGCGGATCATCGTGCTCGGCCATAGCGAGGGCGCGCTCTTCGCGCTGGATATGGCCGCGGATGAGAGCCGCGGTGTCAGGCCGGCCGGGATCGTCCTCGCGGCGCCGGTGGGCGAGCGGTATCTCGATCTGCTTCGTGGGCAGATCGGGGCCGCGTACGACGATCTCGTCGAGGCGGGACAACTGCCAGAGGCCACGGCGGATGCCCTTCGGGAAGAGTTGGACACGGCTATCGCGGAGATTCGCGAGACCGGATCGCTGGGTATCCAGCTGACCGAT
>DATGPC010000181.1:0-4399 GCA_035305265.1 Thermomicrobiales bacterium
GCCCGGTGCGACGCCCAGTCGACCGCGTTGTTCGAGCGGACATCCTCGCGCGCGGAGATCACCTCGCCGAGGAAGCCGTAGTAGTCGGCGCTGGCCTGCCGCTCCCGCGCCCAGCGCGGCGTCGCGGCGGCGCGGATGCGGGTCATCGAAATGATCGCCAGCGCGAGCATGGCCGCGACCGCCGTCCCGACGCGCCAGTCGACACGGAAGAGCAGGACCATGATGCCGACCATCATCACGGCGCTACCGAGGATATTGACCACGAACGACGAGAAAAACCGGGCGAGGTGCGAGACGTCGCCATCGACGCGCTCGATCAGCGAACCGGCGGAATGCCGGGCGTGGAAGGCCGCATCGAGCCCGAGCAGGTGGGCGAGGAGATCGCCTCGCAGCGCGTTCGTCGCCTCCCAGGCGATGTGCTCCGACGCCCACGTCTCGAGCGGCGCGAGCAGGTAGCCAGCGATGGCGATCGCCCCGGCCACCACTGCGATCGTGACAAGGTCGCGCATCGGCGCGCTGCTGACGGCGCGATCGATGAACCGGGCAGTGAGGATCGGGGTGGTGAGCCGGGTTGCGATCGATGCGGCCATGATGAACCCGAGCAGGATCAGCGGCCAGCGGACAGGTTTGGTGTAGGTCGCGAACATGGACCGGCGCGAGCCGGCCGTTGGTACTGTGGAATGCACGGATTGGTGACTCCGGAAGTTTGGGCAACACAAGAGATCCTGCGTGATGCCACGCAAGATGGTGTGAGGCGCAATCCGGAGTACCGGGGTCTAGTCCGCGCGGAGATCCGGGCTACGCAGGGGCATGATTCTGGACTGCATGGTGATCCTCCCGCGCACAGGCGTTGTAACGGTTGTCCTGTTCCGCAGGATATCAGGTCTTGTCAACCGGGCCTTGCCGGGCACCGGGAACCGTGCGACAGTTCCCTGCGGTGACATTGGGAAATGCATGAGGAGAAACGGGTGCTTCGGCGGCTGATCGCGAACCAGAAATTTGTGGTGGCGGTCGTTTACGTCAGCTCCATGATCCTCAACTCGCTCGACTCCACGATCGTCAATGTCTCCCTCGCCACACTGGGGCGGGAATTCGGCGTCCCCGCATCGTCCATTGAATCGGTCGTCATCGGCTACATCGTGAGCCTTGCGGTGTTCATGCCCGCTTCGGGATGGCTCGGTAACCGGTTCGGCACGCGAAACGTCTTCCTCCTCGCCCTGGCGCTCTTCACGCTTGCGAGTGTCATGTGCGGATTCGCCCAATCGCTCAACCAGCTTGTGCTCTTCCGCGTCCTGCAGGGAGCTGGCGGCGGATTGCTCACTCCGGTCGGCATGACACTGCTCTATCGCACCTTCCCTCCCGCCGAGCGCCTCGGCGTCGGCCGTGTGCTGATGTTCGCAACGATTCTCGGCCCGGCGCTGGGGCCGGTCATCGGCGGCGGGATCCTCGAGGTTGCGAGCTGGCGCTGGACGTTCTGGGTAAAAGTGCCGATCGCGGCCAGCGCACTCCTGTTCGGGTGGCGGTTCCTGCACGACGAGCGCGATGAGGAGCCGGCAGGCGCATTCGATTGGGCGGGATTTGCCCTGGCCGGTGCCGGGCTCGGGTCCACGATGTTCGCCGTGCTGGAGGGGCCGGACATGGGCTGGACCTCGCCGGAGATCCTCGCGACGGGGATCGTGGGGATCTCCTGCCTCGTGCTGCTGGTACGACGTGCGCTCCGGATCCCGGCGCCGATCGTGGATTTCCGATTGTACGGGAATCGCCTCTTCCTCGCGATCAACCGCGTCGCGTTCTTCGGCTCGGCGGGATTCCTCGGCACGTTGTTCCTCGTGCCGCTCTACCTGCAGGACGCGCGGGAGCTTTCTGCGCTGACCGCCGGCCTGACCACGATGCCGGAAGCGCTCGGCGTGGTGATCTCGACACAGGTGGTGGCGCGACTCTATCCACATATCGGGCCGCGCCGGTTGCAGGCATCCGGGCTGTTGCTGGTGACCGCAGCAATCGCCTTCCTCGGCATGGTGCAGATAAACACCCCGTTGTGGCAGATCGGAGTCAACATGTTCATCATCGGTGTCGGGATGGCCTTCGTCTTCCTGCCGAACCAGGCCGCCAGCATGGCCACGATCGAGCGGCCGAAGCTGGGAGGCGCGAGCATGTTGTTCAGCGTCCAGCGGCAATTGGGCAGCGCGATCGGCGTGGCCCTGACATCGACGGTACTCTCGGTGGTCGGCGTCTCCGTCATCAGCGGGGATGTTTCGGCACCGAACCTGGACGCCTATCGCGCCGCTTTCTGGGCAGCGGCCGCACTGTCGTTCATCGGTTCACTCTGGGCCTGGAAGGTACCGGACGAGGACGCGGCGGAGACGATGAAGCGATAGTCACGCTTCCTTGTGGACCCTGTACAGCGGCTCCCGACCTTCCGGAGTGACCGGGCGGAGGTGAACACGGGTGGTCAAGGGGAGCCCTTCCATAAGTGGGTGTTCAGCGGTTGACGTCGGGTATCATCATCCTATGATCGCATTCTCCTGAATCTCGATTCGTAAGAGAAGAAAGCCCTTCGGGCCGATTCGACGTGCGTTGCGCAGGGTTCCTTCGCGTCTGCCAGGGACGTCTGGGCGTGTGCAGGAGATATCAGGATGACGATTCGCGAATTGCGGCGAGAGGATGCGGATGCCTGCGAGAGGATCGTACGGGCGCTGCCTGACTGGTTCGGGATCGAGGAGGGGATCGCCGAGGCGCGAGGCTACCTCGATTCTCAGGAGGGGCTGGTCGCCGAAGAGGATGGTCAGGTTGTCGGGTTCCTGACATTCGCGAGCGAGTTCCCGGAGAGTGCGGAGATCACGTGGATGGCCGTCGCGCCGGATGTGCACCGGAGAGGCGTCGGACGCCGTCTCGTGGATGCGCTCGTTCGCACACTGGATGCGCGCGGGTTCGAGCTCCTGCTGGTGAAGACGTTGGCTGATACGCACCCGAGCCCGGAATATGCCGCGACCCGGGCGTTCTACCGGGCGATGGGGTTCCTGCCGCTGACGGTCCTCCCTGATCTGTGGGATCCGGCGAACCCGTGCCTGTTGATGGTGCGGACGATGTAGTGGGAAGAGGCAAGGGCGGACTTTTGGTCCGCCCTTGCCTCTTCAGGTCCTCCTGGTGCCCTTACGCCACGGTCTCGTGCGGCTTGAGGACAACCTTGATACATCCGTCTTCCTTGTCGCGGAACTTCTTGTAGAGGTCCGGCGCCTGGTCGAGCGGAGCCGTATGGGTGATGACGAATGACGGGTCGATCTCGCCGTCCACGACCTTCTGCAGCAGCGGCTCCATGTAGCGGTGCATGTGCGTCTGGCCGGTCTTGATCGTCAGGCCCTTGTTCATGATGGTCCCGAGTGGGATCTTGTCCGCGAAGCCGACGTAGACGCCGGGGATGGAGATCGTGCCGCCTTTGCGGACGCACTTGGCGATCTCGCGGATGACCTGCGGTCGGTCTGACTGCAGGTTGAAGGTCTGCTTGACGCGATCGTAGACATCGACCACGGCCTCCATCAGGCCGCCGGTCGCATGGGCTTCGGAGCCGACGGCGTCGATGGCGCGATCTGGGCCGCGTCCATCGGTCATCTCCTGCAGCGTGTCGTAGACGTTCTGCTTGCTGGTATCGATGACCTCGGCCTTGCCGATGGTGCGGGCCATCTCGAGCCGCTCCGGCACCATGTCGATCGCGATGACACGGCCGGCGCCCATCATCCAGGCACTCTGGATCGTGAACTGGCCGACCGGTCCGCAGCCCCAGATCGCGACCGTATCGCCGGGTTCGATATCGGCGTTCTCGGCGCCCATCCATCCCGTCGGGAAGATGTCGGAGAGGAACAGGACCTGCTCATCGGCGAGGCCATCCGGCACCTTGATCGGTCCCACGTGGGCCTGGGGGACTCGAAGGTACTCGGCCTGGCCGCCGGGGATGCCACCCAGGAGGTGGGAGTACCCGAAGAGCGCGGCCGGGGAGTGGCCCATGATGGCGCTGACCATCTCGGCGTTCGGGTTGGTGGTGTCGCAGAGCGAGAACAGCTGGTGCTCGCAGAACCAGCAATGGCCGCATGAGATGGTGAACGGGACGACGACGCGGTCGCCCTTCTTGAGGTTGGAGACACCTTTCCCAACCTCGACGACTTCGCCCATCGGTTCGTGGCCGACGATGTCGCCTTCCTTCATGGCAGGCATCACGCCGTCATACAGGTGGAGATCCGAGCCGCAAATCGCGGTCGACGTCACCTTGATGATGATATCCGTCGGTTCCTGGATTTCCGGGTCGGGGTGGGTGTCGACGCGCATGTCGCCGATGCCGTGCCATGTGACCGCTTTCATACAAGCAACTCCTCGTGGTCCGGGAAGATCGCTACCGTTGCGATAT
>DATGPC010000182.1:0-22068 GCA_035305265.1 Thermomicrobiales bacterium
CGCGGCCTGGTCATGCGTCTTCCAGAGGCTGGTGAGGAGGCCGATCGCGCCAGAGGTGATCAGGGCGGTGATGATGCCGGCGAGGTCGTCGCCCCGCTCGACGCGCACGCGGCCCGTCTCGCAGCCGGTCAGGACGACCTGGGCGGCATCCAGCCGGATCTCCATGAGCTGGTCGAGCGTCAGCCAGCCGTCGGCCATGCGAAGGCCGGACGCGGTGGGATGGATGCTGTCGAACCGGCCATGGCAGGCAAGATGGATGAGGTCGGCGTGGGGCATGGCCTCGAGCACGGCCCGCCGGGTGGCGTCGTTCTCCAGCAGCGTCGTCGCATTCGGGAAGAGCCCGGCGACGAAGCGAGCCTCGTCGCCGAGGGCCGGCGCGTCATCGTCCGGCACGCCGGCGACGAGCGGGCGTGCCGGGGTGTGGATACCGTCGTGCCGAAGGCTGGCGAGGATGCTGACGCCTGGCGCGGTCGCGATCTCGAAACAATCGACAAGGTAGCCGCCGGCGTCCCTCAGGGCGGTGAATGGCACACCATACAGGTCGCTGGACGGGATGACGATGAGCCGTGAGGCGCCCTGGATGCGGTCGGAGACGGGCTCGACCAGCACCCGGTACATCTTCTCGAGGACCGCGTCGGTGTCGCGGAGCAGGCGTGCCTGGCGGCTTGCGGAGATCGACCGGTCGCCGTGGGCGAGGGCGCGATTGACCTGGAACTGGAGCTGGGCGACGAGCGCGCCGACATCCTCGGCCGATGCGAGGTTCGGGATGCCGGTGACGCTGTCCGGCGAGATGACCTGCAGGGTGTAGGTGTCCCCGGTGCGCAGGTAGGCGAGCACCACGAATCCATCCTGCAGGTTTTGCTGAAGGACGTCCAGCGACACGGGCGCCCCGAGTGGGGAGGGTGGCCGGAGCGTCGAGAGCCGGTCGTCGATCATGGCGACGGCGCGCTCGCGCTCGTGAAGCTCCGCGACCTGATCGTCGGTAGGTTCCGCTCCGTCTGCGAGCGAGCTGTACATCCAGTTCAGCCAGCGCCGATGTCCCTGGCGCTCCTCGACCAGTGCCGTCTCGGCGGGGGTTGCGGGTTGCGGCTCGCCGACATCCGAGGACCGGAGGCGCATGGCATCGAGGAGCGTCCGGCTGCGGATGCGCTCGGCGGCATCGAAGGCTTCCGCCTGGCGGGCCAGGTCCGGGTTGGCGAGCGCGGAGCGGTACAGGACCTTGTAGACATCGAGGCGTTCGCGGTGCCACGACTGGCGGATGCGGTCCGCCTGGATGGTGTCGCGGACGCCTTCGGCAGCGGCGATGGCCTGGCGGGCGTAGTTGTCCGCGGCTTCCTGATCGCCCCTTTCCTGTGCCAGCTCGACGAGCGAGGTCGCGATATCCGCGACGAGAGGCTGGATCCGCGCGGCCTGCGCCTGTTGCAGCGCGGAGGTCAGGATATGGGCCGCACCGGCCGTGTCGCCAGAGATGCGGGCGATGCGAGCCTCGAGGATCGACCAGCGCAGGCGCTGGATCGGGCGGTCGGCGACGTGGGGCAGGGCATCTTCGACGGCCGCTCTCGCCTCGGAAATATCCGTCCGGGCGATGGTGAGGCGAGCCCGGAGCGCGAGGACCTGGAGATAGAGCGTCGGCTGTTCGTCGGCGGAAACGAGGGGCCGGGTCTCGTCGAGGATGCGGCCGGCCTCGTCGAGGTCACCGGCGTCCGCGAGGGCGTTTCCGTAGGCGACAAGGGCGGAGGCGAGATCGGCCGGGGTGCCGTGCTCGCGGAGCATGTCGATCGCGCTGGCGAAGAGGTCCCGCGCGACACCGGAGAGGCCGGTCATGGCGAGGGCGGCGGCTTCCTCCGCGTTGAGGCGTCCGAGGTCGGCCCATGCCTCATCGGTCTCCAGATGGCGCCGGGAGTTCTCGAAATGACGGAGGCTGCGGTTGATCTCGCCCTGGCGAGCGGCAAGGTCGGCGAGGTTTCCCTCGGCGATGGCCTGGGCCCATGCCAGTTCTTCCGTCGAGAGGGCGGCGGAGGCGCGGCCAAAGGCGCCTTCGGCTTCCTCGAAGCGATCGAGCGCGGCGAGGGCCGTGCCACGATTCGTCTCGATCTGGCCGAGCATCATCGGGTTGTCGGAGAGATAGGTGCTGGCGCGATCGAACCAGGGAAGGGCTTCGGAGAAGCGGCCGGTCATGGCGGAAAGGGCACCGATATTGAGTGCGGCGCGACCGGCCATGGGATCCGCGCCCTGTTGTTCGAAGGTGGTGAGGGCCTGCTCCCCGGCCTCGATCGCCTCATCGATGCGGCCGAGGTTGGCGAGGGGCTGCATGGAGGCGAGCAGGACGCGGGCGGCCTCTACCGGCTCGCTTTCCGCGCCCGGAAGCGTTCGGGCCTCGTGGCAAACGGCCAGGGCCGTGTCGAATTGGCTGGTATGGGCGTGGGCCATGGCGAGGAGGCGACGCACGCCGATGCGCTGGGCGATGGTGCCCTCGCTGTCGATCTCGGCCAGCAGGGACGCTCCTGTCCCGAGGGCGGCGGGTGGATCCGAAAGCACCTGCTGCTCGAGGCCGGCAATGGCCCTGTCGAAGCGGTTGGCGGTCGCCGGATCCGTCATATGTCGATGTCCTGGAAGACGATGGTGGCGTCGTCCATGGTGACCGCGGCCGTCCATCCGCCGGACGGCAGGGTCAGGGAGAAATAGCCTTCGCCGGTAATGCCCGTTTCGCGGGCGCCGGGAACGGTCGCGTCGAGTGGATCCTCGCCGGACGGGATGAAGCGGATACGGAGTCCCTCCGGGACCTCATCCATGCCGAGCTGGCCGGTGACGAGCCAGTCATCGTCCTGCGGCGTCAGCTCGACGTCGAGGTCGGCGAGGTCGCTGACGAAGGCGAGCTGCCGGGTGCGACCGGAGGCGCCACGCAGGCCGGCAACCTCGGGCGTCGCGGCGGAATCGAAAATGAGGTCGGCGACGATGGCCGAGACACGCTCGCGGGCGCGTTCGATCAGGGATGGCGCGGAGGGCGTGACGAGATCCGGGCGAATGCGGGGCAAAAGCGACTCCAGCGTCGTGGCGAGCCGGTCGGGGATCGACGGCAGCGGGCCGGTGAGCTGGCGGGTGTCGTCGAGCATGCGGATGGTGTCCAGGCTGGCCTGGCATTCCGGGCAGGTTGCGATGTGCTGCGCCAGCTCGGGGTCATCGGTGCCCCGGACGTAGTTGATGATGCGAGTTTCGAAGTTCAGGTCGTTGTGCATTCCGGATTGGTCCTCTCCTGTCTCACCTGAGTAGAGGGCGCTGGCGGCGGCGTGATACATCCCGGATCGGATGTATTGGGGCACAGACGAGCGCTCGGCCTGTCGGGGCAATTACGGCCGGGTGACGCCAAGATCGCCGATGTGCCCGCGGAGCTGCTTCAGGCAGCGGCCGCGGGTCGGGCCGATGCTGCCGATGGCGATGCCAAGGTCGGCGGCGATGTCCTCGTAGGCCGGGCGCGGGTCTTCCAGGAAGAGCATCCGAAGAAGGCGCTGGCAGCGGTCGCCGAGCCGATCGAGGGCGCGATGGACGAGGGAGGCCTGCTCCCAGGCGATGACTTGCTGCGGGGCGGTTGGCTCATCGTCGACGGGGTTGAATGTCTCGTCGAGCGGCTGCTCGCGCATCTGCTTCTTGTAGCGCCAGCTTTCGCGATGGGAGGTGGTGATCAGCCAGGCCGAGAAACGGTCGGTATCCTGCAATGATTCAAGTCGACGGAGGACGATGGTGAAGACGTTCTGGACGACGTCGGCGGCGTGGTCTTCATCGAGGCCGCTCTTGAAGGCGATGGAGTAAACGAGCCGGGAGTAGCGGTTGACGAGCTCGGTCCAGGCCTCCTGGTCGCCGGCGAGGCAACGGTCGATCAGGGCGGCATCGCTCTGGTCGGTTGTCCTGCTGACAATCCGGGGCATGCATGGTCCTTTCGGGCGTGTGGTCGAGGCGGACGGGCCGCGCCCATCAATAGTACGAGATGGGGCGGTCAATGGCGGGTGCACGAATCGTGCGTGGATGGCTCCACAGTAGAATGTCGAGACCGAACGATATATGCGCCGTGAACGTCACGGCTGCCACCCGGGTCTGACGGGGCAGGAGGAGAGATGGTGCGGAAGCTAACCGGGCTTGTGGTCGTGTTGTTGCTGGGCGTCGTGCTCGTCGCGTGCGGCGCGGAGGATGAGGACGAGCCGACGGCGGAGCCGACCACGGCCGAGGAGACGCAGGCGGTCGAGAACACGCCGGACGCGACGGAGGCCGGGGAGCCGACGGGCACGCCTGCTGTTGTGGTGGATGACGATGCGGCGACGCCTGCCGCCACGGCTGGCCTGACCCGCCCCGAGGTGACCGGGACGCCGGCGGTCGGGGGGGCGGACGCGCCGGAGCTGGCCACCCCCGATGCGGCGACGTCCGTTGCCTCGCCGGTGGATGCCGGAGGTGGCAACCCGATCGCGACGCCCGCATCGACGCCGATCGCATCCCCTATTGCTTCCCCGGTCACGGAGGAGTCGACCCCTGACGCGGCTGGCGGAATGGTCGTGCCGCCGCAGGGGGAGCCGACCGAGGCGCCCCAGATGATCCAGCTGGCGGGCGAGGTGGTGCTGAACGGGTCCGAGAACGAGGCGTTCGTGCTGACGGCTGAGGGGTGCGTCGGGCTCGGGCAGTACGCGAACCTGCGCGAGGGGCGACAGGTGGTGGTGCGGAACGAGGCGGGCACTATCGTGGCGGTGACGGAGCTGGAGGGGACGAACGGCGGTGATGGCTGCGCGTGGGACTTCGTGGCGCAGGTGCCGGAGTCGGATTTCTATAGCGTGTCGGTGCCGATGACGTTCGAGCGGGTGTTCCCGAAGGCGCAGGTGAACGAGGGTGGCGGAGAGGTTGTGGTGGAGCTGCCGTAGGGGCGATAGGTTGTGGCCCGGCTCGATGAGGGCCAGCCGCGTCGGGCGGGACGACATTGGCCGCGCGGTTGGTGCCTGGGAACATCGCCCTTAAGCGCGGCCAAGTGCGTCCCGTACGGGGAACAAGCAGGTGCCTAGACGGAAGACGGCCCCGGAGCGAAGCTCGCTCCGGGGCCGTTTCCCCTGAGGAAAGGCTATTTCTGGAGCCAGCCGGTCCAGCGGTCGTCGATCTCCATCTCGCGCGCCCGCTTGCGGAAGGATTCCATCAGCGAGTTGGCGGCGACGTCGTAGGCGGCCTTGTCCGGCCAGGTGGTCTTCGGGTTGAGGACCTCGCTCGGGACGTTCGGGCACTCGGTCGGGTATTCGAGGTTGAAGATCGGGTGCGTCCTGGTCGGGGCGCTGGCCAGGGTGCCGTCGGTGATGGCGTGGACGATGGCCCGGGTGTAGGCGATGCTGATGCGCTTGCCGACCGGGTAGGAGCCGCCGGTCCAGCCGGTGTTGACGAGCCAGACGTCCGGTCCGTACTCGTCGATGCGCTGGCCGAGGAGCTCGGCGTAGCGCTCGGGCGGGAGCGGCAGGAACGGGGCGCCGAAGCACTCGGAGAAGGTGCGCTGCGGCTCGGTGACGCCGCGCTCGGTGCCGGCGAGCTTCGAGGTGAAGCCGAGCAGGTAGAGGGATTGCGCCTCTTCCTTCGAGAGCCTGGAGACCGGGGGAAGCACGCCGGTCGCGTCAGCGGTCAGGAAGATGACGTGCTTCGGGTGCGGGCCCATGCCGCTTTCGACGTGGTCCGGGATGAACTCCAGCGGGAATGCCGAGCGGGTGTTCTCGGTGCGGGAGGCATCGTAGAAGTCCGGCATTTTCGTCTCGGGATCGAGCGGGACGTTCTCGATGAGCGCGCCGGGGTGGTTGGTGGCGGCCCAGATGCGCGGCTCGTCCGACTCCTTGAGCTTGATCGTCTTGGCGTAGCAGCCGCCCTCGATGTTGAAGACGCCGTTCTCGCTCCAGCCGTGCTCATCGTCGCCGATGATCCGGGAGGCGGGATCCATCGAGAGGGTGGTCTTGCCGGTGCCGGAGAGGCCGAAAAACAGGGTGGTGTCGCCGTCCGGGCCTAGGCTGGCCGAGCAATGCATGGAGGCCACGCCGCGCTTGGGCAGCAGGTAATTCATCATCGTGAAGATGGACTTCTTGACCTCGCCGCTGTATTCGGTGCCGGCGATGACGACGGTCTTCTCGGCGATGTTGAGCGCGATGGCGGTGGTGGTGCGGGTGCCGTGCCGCTCCGGATCGGCCTCGAGCTTCGGGGCGTGGATGATGGTGAGCTGCTCGCCGGGGATCTCCTGGCCCTCCTTCGGGACGATGAAGAGGTGTCGGGCGAAGAGGGCGATCCAGGGCACCTCGGTCGTCAGGTGGACCGGATAGCGGTAGTCGGGATCGGCGCCGACGTAGAGATCCTGGGTGTAGAGCTTCGGTTGCTTCGCGAGGTGGTCCAGGGCGTCCTGCTTGAGGATCCGGTAGTGCTCCTCGCTGATCGGGGCGTTGACGCGGCCCCACCAGATGTCGTCTTTCGAGGACGGCTCCTCGACGACGAACTTGTCTTTGGGTGAGCGGCCGGTGAACTTGCCGGTCGTGACGGCGAGGGCGCCGGTGGCGGCCAATTCGCCATTGCCGGCGGCGATCGAGTGCTCGATCAGCTCGTCGTTGGTGAGCTGGTGAAAGACCTGTTGAGTACCTTGCGCCTGCATCATTCCGGGCATCCTTTCCTCGTTGAACGGATCATCGCCTAACAGGCGTCCCACATTGATGCTTGTTGTCGAGTTCCGTTCCATGCCTTTGGCGGGGTGATTGACGATTGTCGCCTGAATACATCCCCGCGCAAGAAGTGTGATGCGAAAGGCCCGTTCTCGTCAATGAGTTGTGAAAAATTTTACAACCGTGGCGCACTTTTCCCCGCTCGTTGCGTATATAGAGTAGAGGGGTGCGAACATTTGTTCGTTTCCCTCTACCCGTGAGACGGGGCGGCATGGGCAACGGCGCCGGTGCCGCCCCGCTCGGGCCGACATTCCTTCGGAAGTACGGCCCCTACCACGAGGTTGCGGCGATTACCCCTTGTCTTCCTCGCGGGTGCGGACCTGGATGGTGCCGTTGAGCACCTGCGTATCGAAGAGCGTCAGTGCCGTGGTCGCCGGGCCGTGAACGGCGCGACCGTTGGTCAGGTCGAAGACGCTGCCGTGCCACGGGCACTCGACGCAGGTGCCATCGAGCTTGCCCTTGTCCAGCGGCCCGGAGAGATGCGGGCAGACGGGTGAGGCGGCGCGGATATACGGACCGTCCTTGAGGAGCATGACCGGCGTGCCCTTCACATCGACCCGTCGCAGCTCGCCGGGGACGAGCTCGCTCTCCTGGACGCCGGTGTCCTTCCATTTCTCGACCGGGTTGACGGCGATGTTGCGGTCGACGCCCATGCCGAGCACGTAGGAGAGGTGGCCGCCGATGTAGCCGGAGGCTGTCGCGATGCTGTGTCCGACCCAGGCGGTGGCGATGCCGGCGGCGCGCTTGTCCTGGTCGCGGAGGACCCACGACCAGATGTAGAAGCCGAGGGCGGTGGTGTTCAGCGTTGCGTGGAGCGCGCCGAGGCGGCGCGGTTCGTCGTGATAGGTGGCGTCATACCACTGGGCGGCGCCGGTGAGGGCGGTCGCGCCGGAGCTGATGACGCCGAGCTTCAGGGAGAGGTCGGAGGCGCGCTCTTCCCCGATGACGTCCATGGCCATGCTGGTCGTGAATGCGCCGAGGGTGACGTCGGTGAGAAGCGGATGCAACGGGTGGCCGAGCCAATTGCCGTAGAGGATGTCTTTCAGGGCTCGCGGCGCCTTCTCCCCGAGGATGGGGGTGACGGCGGTCTTGATCGTTTCGGCCGGCTTGTCGAGCCAGGACGATGCAGCGGAGAGCTTTCCGAGGAGACCGGGCATGGCTGGAGTCCTTTCTGCTGGTGATCCGATGTCCGTTTTCGGGAGATGTTGCATGGGGCATGCCGCCGGGAGAAGGAGGCGCTTTGCTGCGCAGGGCCGACATTGCTTCGCAAGTACGGCCCGTACACGAGATGACGAGGGTTCACAGGAGGTGTTGATGATCGTGCAAGGGCCGTGGGCCGGGGCGTCGGGGTGGCCGGCGGGAATGGTGACGACGGCGGATGAGGACCGGTTCGCGGGGTACGCGCAGGCGTCCGCGTTCTACCAGGGCGACCAGTGGGCGGAACGGTGGCGGCAGGGAGATCCGCCGCCGCTGGTGTTCAACTACGCGCGGGCGCTGGTGCGGAAGACGGCGAGCTACGTCTTTTCCGGGCCGGTTGGCACCAGCGTGACGCCGGAGCACGGCGCGCACGAGGCGGCGAACCGGGCGGAGGCGTTGCTGACCGGGCTGCGGGACGAGCTGGCGCTCGGGCAGCTGGACATGAGCCTGGCGATCGAGAGCGCGGTGCTCGGTGACGCGGCGATGAAGGTGACGTGGGATCACGTGGCGGCCCGGCCGAGGGTGAGCGCGGTCGACCCGGCGACGTTGATCGTGCTGACCGCGCCGGACGATGCGCGGACGGTTGTCGAGGTGGCTCAGGGGTACGAGCTGACCGGGTTCCAGATGCGGCAGGTGTTCTCGCCGGAGATGGCGAGCGGGCTGGACCCGACGCGGTCGTATCCGGTGGTAGAGCAGTGGACGGCCGACCGCTGGCGCGTCTCGATCGCGGACCAGCCGGTGCATGACGGGCCGAACCCGTATGGCTGGATCCCGTACATCGTGGCGGCGAACGACCCGCGGCCGATGTCGTTCTGGGGGACGTCCGACCTGGACGACCTGATCGGCGTCTGCCGCGAGCTGAACCGGCGGATGAGCGTGCTGGCGCATGTGCTGGAGCTGTCCGGCGCGCCGATCGCGGTGCTGGAGAACGTTGACGGCTCGGAGGGGATCCGGGTCGGGCCGGGCGCGAAGTGGGAGCTGCGGGAAGGATCGCGGGCGTACCTGCTCGACCTGCTGCAGGGCGGCGGGGCAGAGGTGCACCTGCGGTACGTGGATTTGCTGTTCCGGATGCTGCACGACCTGAGCGAGACGCCGCGGACGGCGTTTGGCGATTCGGGGCGGGACCTTTCAGGGGCGGCGCTGGAGGTGGAGATCCAGCCGCTGGTGCAGAAGGTGAGCCGGAAGCGGCGGATGTGGGACGGCGTGTTCGCCGCCCGGAACGCGATGCTGCTGGACCTGCTGGAGCGATTCGGCGGGGAGGACCTGGCCGGCCTGCGGCGGACGACGACGATCTGGCCGCCGGTGCTGCCGGGCGACCGGGACAGCGCGGTGCGGAACGCGGTGTCGCTGGTCGGGAGCGGGATCCAGAGCCGGCGGAGCGCGATGGCGTCGCTGGGGGAGGCGGATCCGGATGCGGAGATGGCGCGGATGCGGGAGGAGATGGAGGGCGCTGTGGAGTAGGGGCGGACATCAGAGTCCGCCCCTACGAGAGAAAACGATTCGTACCGCCGCACCTTGTGTGCGGCGTTTTGGTGCTCGGGAGCGCCGGACACAAGGTCCGGCGGTACATGGATAGGGAGCGAGGGACACAGATGACGACGCGGGCGGAGATGCGGGCGATGGTGCGCAACCGGCTGGAGGATGCGGGGCCGGATCCGTTGTGGAGCGACGAGGTCCTGAACGACGCGATCGCGGAGGCGCTGCGGCGGTACAGCACGCACGTGCCGCGGCAGGAGGTGGCGGCGATCGAGGTGCATGCCGGGGATCGCGAGATCGAGGTGCCGGAGAACGTGAACGCTTTGCGGGTGGCGCGGGTGTTCGACGACCGGGGCGTGCTGTGGCCGCGCTGGGAGGGATCGGGCGAGGCGCCGCCGGTGCCGATGGGGCCATCTGGCGGGACGCCGACGTGGCGGGCCTGGGGAAACACGTTGCTGCTCGGGATGCCGGCGCCGAGGACGAGCCTTTGGCGGGTGGAGCACCTGGTGCATCGGGACGCGCCGGTGGATGACGCGACGCCGCTCGATATCCAGCCGAACGACGAGGACATCATCGTCGCCCTGGCGCTGGCGGTCGCGCTTTCGCGGCGGGCGATCAGCGAAGGGAAGCGGTATACGGGCCGGGCCGGGGTGCATCCGCTGGCGGCCGCGGCGAGGAGCGCGCAGGTGGATGCGGACCGGATGTTCTGGGCACGGACGCACCGGGCACGGGGTGGATCGCTCGACCCGAGGGCCGGCTCGTGATCGGGTACGACCTTGGCGCGATGGGCGGCGGGCGTCCGGGCGATCCGGATGCTGTGCGGGAGACGTGGGACCGGGTGACGGACTACGTCTCGACGCGCGTGCCGGATGCGCTGGAACCGGTCTGGGACCTCGTCGGGCGCGTCGTGGAGGTCGCGCAGTGGGTGCTGGAGACGGTGGCGCAGGTGTATCCGGTGGCGTGGGAGCGCTGGGAGACGGCGGCGGACGAGCGGGTCTGCCCGGAGTGCGGGCCCCTGCACGGCATGACGTGGCCGGAAGGGGAAGGGGCCGTTCCTCCGGCGCACGTCAACTGCCGGTGCACGCGGGTCCACGCGTTCACGGAGTGGCGGACACGTTGGGTGCCTGAATGGCGGCTGCGCTGGACGACGCGGACGGAATTCGACTGGCGGATCACGGGCTGGGAGTGAGATGGGGCAACGGACGGATATCGTGCTCGATGGCGCGGGGTACATGCTGGTGCCCGGAAGCGGGGCCGCTTCCTACACCAGGTCACAGGACGGCGTCGCGGAAGGACGGACCGGGCGGATCTCGCTGCGGGATTTCTTTGGCGGGCAGCGGCGGGCGATCCAGCTGGAGCGCGACAAGGCGTTCGACGGGCTGGCGGTCGGTCCGGCGCTGGACGGTCAGGGCGTGGCGCCGTGGGGGAATGCGACGACGAATGTCGCCGTTCCGGCGCTGACGACGGTTCCGTCGGTCGGGACGCGGATCCCGTTCGCGTTCGTGCGCGACCGGCTCTATTTCGCGGTCGGGTCGCGGCTGTATGCCGGGCCGCATCGTGATGGCGGGTGGTCCGCGCCGGCGCTGGAGTGGGACGCCGGGGCGGCGATCGTCGATATGTGCCTCTACGCGTCGGACGGGCTGCTGCTGACGTTCGGGAACGCCAAGGACGTGACGTTCTACTCGACGACGCAGAAATCGTCGCAGGCGCTGAAGGCGGGGGAGCGCGGGTTCTTTATCGGCGGGTATGCCGGGTACGCGGCGTGGAACGACGCGAGGCCTGAGGCGCGGCCGAGCTACATCCAGATGGTGACCGGGTCGGGCGTGGACACGCGGATCCTCGACTACGACGTGATCGGGTTCGCGAACGTCGACGCCGAGCTGTTCGTGATCACAAAGCAGTCGATCTACTCCTACAACGGCCGGGTGAAGGACGTGATGGTGCCGAACCCGGCGTATACGGGACCGGGCGACACGGACGACCCAACGATCCGCGCGCACCAGTGGTCTGGCGAGTTCACGCCCTACTTCCAGCATGGCGTCTACGCCGAGCCGGACGATTTCCGGGTATTCGAGGGGTACGGCGGGCGGATCCATGCGTGGGTCGCCGGGCAGATGATGGAGGACAACCCGCGGGGTGACCGGGCCGGGTGGCGCGCGACCGGGCTCTCCGGGCGGCGGTGCTTTGGCGGGACGGTCGCGGGCGGGTACGTCGTCGTCTCGATCGAGTCGCACGAGGGGATGAACGAGCTGTGGGCATGGGACGGCTCCGGTTGGTGGCGGCTTGCGCAGAAGGCAATGGGCGCGACGGGGACGTGGATCTGGCCCGTGCCGCTGGGCGGTGGCGGGGATGGACGTGACCTGATGGTGTTCCGGGACGGTGAGGCGGCGGTCGACCTGTTCCGCCTGCAGCACCGGTCGGCGACGAACCACGCGTATCCGCCGGCGGCGTCGTTCGTGACGCCGATGATCGACGCGGGCGAGCGGGACAAGGCGAAGGCGTGGCGAAAGGTCGGCGCGGTGTTCGCGTCGCCGGTGCGCTCGGGGAATATCGCGTCGTCGGATGCGGTGACGGTGCATCTCGATTACTCGCTGGACGCCGGAGCGACGTGGACGGAGGCGGAAGCGCGGACGCTGGTCGGGAACACGCTGGCGAACAGCAACTTTGTCCTCGAGGCTCACACCCCGGACACATGGTCCGGGGCTACGGGGGAACCTGCGGCGACGTCGCGGTTCGTGATGCTGCGGGTGCGGTGGGCATCCGTGTCGGATTGGGCGCCGGTGCTGGTTGGCGTCTGGGCGGAATTCGAGGTGATGGATTCGCCGGCGCGGAGGCGGCGGTGGTCGTTCCGGGTGCAGGCGCGGGATCAGGTTGTAGACCGGGGCGGGTCGGTGCTGGCGAGGACGGGGCGCGAGCTGATCGCGGAGCTGTGGGATTCGTGGCAGCAGGGCGTTCCGTTTTCGTTCCGGGACCAGGATTTCGACGCGGACCCGACTGAGCGGCGCGTGCGGATCGTCGGGATCAGCGAGACGGTGGCGAATCCGGGGGACGCGGGGAGGTGGGGTGATGCGGTGGTGGCGTTGCAGTTGGTGGAGGTGTAGGGGGTGGTGCCGAAGTGTTTGGTAGGGGCCGATATGAAATCGGCCCCTACCAGTACCGGTTCGCATCGATGAAAGGGAAACGCATTTGACGACGCCGAATCGGTCTTTGCGGGTGGTTGTGGTGCAGGGGCACCGGAATACGTCGGGTGGGGACCCGCGGGAGATGGCGAAGACGCCGGGTGTGGCGCGGGCGATCGTGGCGGCGCTGAACGCGGCGGGGCACCGGGCGGAGTGCCTGCAGGATGGGACGGACTGGTTCCCGGGAACGCTGGATGGGGTCGCGCGGGAGGTGATGAACCGGCACCGGAGGGAGCCGGTCGACCTGATGCTGGATGTGCATTTCGAGGGTGACGCGGCGAACACGCGGGGTGTCTTCGCGATCGTGCCAGACGGCGACGGGCTGCAGACGTTGACGCCGTATGCGGGGTCGGACGCGATCGGGGTCAACACGCTGGACCACGCGACGGCGCGGGAGATTGCCCGGGGGATCGCGCGAACGACCGGGTTGCCGCTACGGGCGTCGAATGTGGTCGAGCCGGGGGTGATGAGCGAACGGCGGACGTATGTCGGCGCGGACCTGGGGTGGCGGCTGGCGATGTTCGGGTACACGGCTCCGGCGCGGGAGCGGATGGTCCGGCTGGTGCTGGAGTGCGGGAACATCCGTAGCGATGCGGCGATCATCGAGTCACCGGGATTTGCGCAGAAGGTGGCCGCCGGGGTTGTCGAGGGAATCTCCCGGGCGCTGGCCGTCGGTGGGGTGGTCGCTTCACCGGTCGCGTTCCCGGCGTTCGGGACGTCGGGGCGGCTGGCGGAGCCACGCCTGGTGATGGTGACGGTCGATGCGTTGAACGCGCGTCAATGGGCGGAGACGGATCAGCCGATCAAGGGCGTCTGGAAGTCCGGGCGGAAGTTCTGGGCGCGGGGCTGGATCATCGGGGAGGCGGTGGATGGCAACCCGGTGTGGTGGATCACCGGGAAGGGACAGAAGTCGGACCTGCAGTGGCGGGTGTGGACCGGCGGGACGGATTTGGCGGGTAGGGATGTGCTGAGGCTGGCGGTGTCGCCGTGACATCGCTCCTTCGGGCGATGCGCGGGTCAGACGCCCGTACAGATCGTGATGTGTCGGGGCAGATTCTGATGTCTGCCTTTTTCGCGCACCAGGGCGGACCCCGTGTCCGCCCCTACGGCAAGGATATTGTTCCCTTATGGAGATTCGGGATTCGGTGGAGCTGGTGGCCGGGGTGCCGGTGATGGTGGTGACGCCGGCGCTGGTCGAGATCGCGAAGGCGAACGGTTTGCCGGCGCGCTTCGCGGGCGTCGCGGCGATGGTGATCGCGGCGGTTTTGCTGGTGGTCGCGGAGATCGCGCTGGAGGGCGTGCCGTCGATGGAGGCGCTGCCGGTGTCGGTGGCGAGGTGGATTATCGGCGGGGTCGTTTACGGGATGGCAGCGGCGGGGCTGTACTCGCAGGGTCGGCAGATGAGCGAGCGGCGGGCTGCTTAGGGAACCGGGACCCGGATATCGACCCTTCGACGTTGCTCAGGGCGGGCGATTGCGGCGGCGGTGCGGGGCCAAGGGTATGCAGCCGCCGCACGTCGTTCCGTATGGGGGCTTGAGATGGTGGCGGGAGGGTTTGCCTGCTGGACCGCTTCGCGTAGGGTCCTTCGCGTTCGCTCAGGATGACGAGGAGGGGCAGTCAGAGGGACGACATTGCGGCGCGTGCGCGCGGATCCAGGGGTGTGCAGCCGCCGCAAGTCGTCCCGTACGGCGAATCGCGGAGAAGGCGAAGAGGGGTGCACACCGAAACGCTTCGCGTAGGGTCCTTCGCGTTCGCTCAGGATGACGAGGAGATTTGGGGGCGGGGCTTGAGTGATCCGTCGTTCTGCCAGAATCGCCCTGCGGTCGATCGGGCGGACACGGGGTCCGCCCCTACGGATATCGCCTCCAGGCGGAATCGGGCCGGCATTGGTTCGCAAGCCCGGCCCTTACAGCGGCCAATTGGCTTCCGGGCGTCAGGATTCGGTGAGGAAGCGGTCCTTGCCGACGATGATGGCGGCGCAGAGGACGAAGAGGACGGCGCCGACGTACCAAAACGCGTCACCGCTGTTGATACCGAGGCTGACCGCGCCGCCGACGCCGAGCATCATGATGCCGGCGGTGATGAGCTGGACGGTTTCGTTCCGGGAGACCAGCCCGGCGCCGAAGACGAGGCCGAGGAAGATCAGGAAGGCGCCGACCTGCATGATGGCGTCGGGGCTCTGGTAGAACGCGACGAGGACGAAGACCACCAGGACAAGCGCGAGGCCGAAGATCAGGCCGACCTGCTTCGGCGAGGCGTTTCCGGATGGTGGAGGTGGAACGTAGTCTGGCTCGTGACCCATGAACAACCCTGATGGCGAACGTGACGTGTTGCGGTGTGGTTGGACCCAGAGCCTCCCGGGCATGATCGGGCCGGCATTGCTTCGCAAGGACGGCCCCTACGGTGAGCGGGCCGACGCTTCCTATTGTACGACCCGGCGGCGAGACGATCCGTACACCCGCCCACAAGGGGCGGGTGTACGGGCGCGCTCCGGACGTCGCTAGTTGTCCTCGATGACGATACGGGAGATCGTGATTGGCGGATTGAGGCTCTGGCCGTCGGCCGGCTGCTCGTGGATCCTGCGGACGATGTCCATCCCCTCGATGACGCGGCCGAAGGCGGCGAAGCCCTGGCCGTCCGGGTTGCGCATGCCGCCGAAGTCGAGGGCTGGCTGGTCGTTGATGCAGATGAAGAAGTCGGACACGGCGGAGTCCGGCGTGAAGCGCGCCATCGAGATGGTGCCATCGAGGTGGCGTAGGCCGGTTTCAGAGGTTCGCTCCAGCGGGATCGGGTCGCCAAGCTCAGACGCGCGGTCGGGATTCACACCCGCCTGGATGACCTCGATCTTGACCTGGTCGTTGGGCAGGTTGTGGTCGTCGTCGTGTTGGCTGCCCTTGCGGAGGTTCTCGTTCGACTGGTTGTCCATGCGGACGGTTCGATGGAAGAAGCCGCCGTCGTAGAGGCCTTCCTCCACGTAGTGCAGGAAATTGGTGACGGTGATCGGTGCGGCCTGGTCATCCAGCTCGAGGCGGATGGAGCCGAATTCGGTGTCGATACGGACAATCTTGCTCACAGTTTTCTCCCCCAGCACGCTCTCACTGGCGTACCGGGGCAGCATACAGAATTGCCCGGCCCGTGTCATCGGGGATCGATCCCGATGCGGTGACGCCTGCCTGAAAACGGTGGATGATGCGATGACTTTCTCGTGCTGGTTACGGCGCGGGGCTGCTGGGCGGCTCGTCGGCATCGAGGAGCGAGGCTGTCAGCAGGACGATCGGCTCGTCTGACCGGTTCTCCCCGAAATGGACCATTCCCTCCGGTTCGGTGAACACATCGCCTGGCTTCAGGTCGGTCGTCTCACCAGAACGGAGCGTTTCGGTCGTCCCGTCCGCGCGCGTGATCTCCATCTCGCCTTCGACAACGGTGTAGGTGAGCGTGCCGGACTCGACGACGTTCACCTGCATGCCCGGATGCGTGTGTGCATCGAGGGCGATGTTCCCCGGGATGGTGTAGCGGACGAGCTGGAGGACCTGGCCGGTCGCGGCGTCCGGGAGCCCTTCGTTGATCACCTCGCGCGTCACGGTTGGCGTTGCTTCCGGCGAGGCATCCTGCGCGGCAAGCGCGATGCCGGCTCCGCTCGCCAGCGTGACCGCCAGCAGGACCAGCACGCCGAGTATCCGGGAAATCGGGGCCATACGTGTCCACTCCCTCATAAACGAATCGATTCTAGACATAACCCGGACGTCATCGTATCGGAGGATGTCGATGTGGGCAATATCCCGGGCCCTATCGGGATCGTTGTGTTGACCTTGTCACGTTTTCCTGGCACGCGGTGACGCGGATGTCACGGCATTCCTGGCAGGATGGAGCCAGGGACGGGGATCGTGAGACCGCCGGAGGTGGAGTCATGAAGACGGGCGACTACACGAAGATGGAGCTGGGCTTGGTCTACGGCATGGGCATCGGAGCGATTGTGTTCCTGCTCATGCTGGTGTTGACGGGGGAGATCATGTGGGTGCTGGCGATGGGCGCCGGGATCGCGTTGGGTGCCGGTTTTGGCGCGACCTTCGACCAGAAGCGATAGGCGCCTCGTTGGCCTTGAGGCCGGGAACACGGATGCGGCGGGGAGAACGCATCTCTCCCCGCCGCATCCGTGTTTCTTGACCGTCGATGATACGCGTGGCAAGCGCTATGGCCGATGCCTTGTCACGCGCACGATCCTGCATCGCCAGGCGCTGTGAGCGCCTAGGCGCCTGTGCGTGTAGAGCTGGTTTGTCGCGGCGCCGGTTTCTTTCCGCCCCTGCCAACAATCGCATGGCGATCCGTCAGCTCCATGCCGTGGGCCCGCAACCACGCCTCTTCGCTGGGCGTGACGTATGCGTAGCCATGCTCGCGCTTCCGGATCTCGAGCTGCTCAGTCAGGATCGTCAGGAAGACGGACTGCTCTCGCCAGTCTGTTTCGGAACGACGTCGATCCATCATGATGTCCCTCACCTTCTTGTCCAGATGGACCGATGGTCCTCGTGGCCCGTGTGAATGCCGTTTGATAAGCCCCATACACAGGATGACTGCCCGGTGACGGGATTACCCTCTCCTTTGGGGTGGTTTATGGACGGCTGCGGGTTGCCTCGACGTCGTTGTGGCATCGGCCATACATGTCCACAGGGACGTTGGCCACGCTGATATAGCAGGTTGTTTGCCATGGATACCGATGGGGAACCCTTTTGAACATCGGCAAGACCGGTAGCAGACCCACACGTATCGCGAGCGCGAGATCGAGCTTCCGATGACGGAGACGGTGCGTCGCGACGGATACCGCCGGGGATGCGTGACACCGGGGGATGGCGTGCCGGTCAGTCTGCGACCAGCGTGATGTTTGGTGACGGGATCATCGCATGCAACTGATCGTGGGCAAGTGATTTTGGCCCGCGCGTTGATAGTATGGGGGTCAAGCTCTGCGCACATAACGTGCGGAGCAACGCCGCATCACTGATGGAGGCCAGTGCCACCACGTGTATCGCCCGTTGGGCGCTACCGCTAGCGAGGTGCGCGATGCCGATCCAGCCCATGCGGACCAGCCCCCTCCTGGTCGAGCGCGACGCCGAGTTGCAGGTGATCGAGGGCGTGCTGTCGGAGGTCGCCCGGGGATCCTGCCAGATCCTGCTTCTCAGTGGTGATCCTGGCGTCGGCAAGAGCCGGCTTGCGCGCGCGAGCGTGCAATGCGGCAGCGAGCTGGATTTCGAGGTCCTTGCCGGACAGTGCTCCGAACACGACCAGGACTTTCCTTTCGCGCCGTTCGTGGATGCGCTCCGGCAGTCGCTTGTCCCGGTGACCGATCCCCTCACATTCCTCGGCCCGCAGGCGCAGGGGCTTCTCGAGCTGCTGCCCGAGTACGATGCCGCGGGCACGCTCGGCGGCTCTCCCGGGAACATCTCTCCGGAACAACGGAAACGCCGGTTGTTCGAAGCGATGGTCGCGTTCCTTCGACGGCGCACGGCCAGGACGCCGCAGATGCTGGTGCTGGAGGATCTGCACTGGGCGGATGCGACGAGCTTCGAGCTGCTCGAGCTGCTCCCTCTCCGATTGGCTGGCGAGCGCCTGTTGATCCTGGGGACGTGCCGAAGCGCCGAACTCTCACCCGAGGGAAAGCGGAGCCTGACGAGCCTTCACCGGAGACGCTCGTTGCAGGAGATCGCGCTGTTCCCCCTGTCACGGGAGGGCGTGGGAGATGTCCTGCGCGCCATGCTCCCCGCGTCCCCGCCTCACGAGCTTGTCGTGGCGGTGTCCGCGCGCACCGGCGGCAATCCGTTCCTGGTGGAAGAGCTGGTCGCCTCCGGCTATACGGCCGGCGCGTGGCTGAAGCTGCGGTTCCCGGTGCCGAGCCCGATCCGCGACATCGTTCACCAGCAACTGGAGGGGCTGGACCAGGATACGCTCCGCGTTATCAACCTGGCGGCTGTCGCCGGAGAGCGCGTGAGGTTCGATCATCTGATCCGGCTGAGCGGGCTCGATCGCGATGCGCTCCTGTCACGCCTGCGCCAACTGGTGGACCGGGGCATCCTCGTCGAAGGTCGTGACGACGCCTGGCCAACGATCCAGTTCCGGCATGCCCTGACGCGTGATGCCGTGCTCGATCGCCTGCTCCTTCCGGAACGCCAGGAGCTGCATCGCCTGGTGGCGGATACGCTCGAGGAGGAGGCGAGCCGAGATCCTCCGCCCGGGGTGCTGGGCATGCTGGGGCATCACTTCCACGATTCCGGGGAGTGGGTCAAAGCGCTGAAGTACGCCACGCGGGCCGGACAGGCCGCGCTGGATGTGCATGCCAACGCGGAAGCCCTGGCGCATTTCCAGCGGGCGCTGGACGCGGCGATCGCGCTGGATCATGCGGACCGCGCCAGCCTGGAGATCAGGTGTGGGGAGGGGTTCGCGCTGCTGGGCGATTTCGACTCCGCGCTGCACCACCTGGAGCAGGGCCTGGAGCGCGCCGGGCAGGTGGGGGACATGGTTGCGGCATTGGAAGCGACCAATGCCCTTGCCGGACTCTTCGCCAGCCGCGATTACGCCATGGCACGCTCGTACGCCGAACGCGCGGTGGAGCTTGCCCGGGCGGGATCGGACCCGATGTGGGAAGCCCGGGCGCTGAACCGGCTCGGGAACGTGCTGACCAACCAGATGCAGTTCGCCGAGGGGCGCGCGCTTCATGAAGAAGCGTTGGGGATCGTCGAAGGCGCGCATGACGACTGGGGAAGCGCGGACGCGCTCGACCATATCGGGATGTCCCACTATCTCTCGGGGAACGTTCACGAGGCGCGGTCCGCGTTTGGCCGGGCCGCCACGACTTTCTTGCAGGTGGGCGACCTCGAGCGGGCCGCGTCCGCGCTGACGAGCCGGGGGTTGTACCTTGCCGTGCTCGACGGGGCCTGCGTCACCGATGCGCCGCCGGCTGCCGCCCGCCTGGATGCCGAACGCGGCTTGCAGACGTGTCGCGACATTGGCTGGCGCGCGGGAGAGGCGTACGCGCTCGTCGCCCTCGCGTCCGGTGATCTCGGTGAAGGCCGGATCGACGACGCGCAGCGCCATGTCGACGCCGCGGTCGCGATCGCCCGGGATATCGATCATCCGCAGTGGATGGTTATCGGCCTGTTCCTGCGGGGGATGCTCCACGCATGGACGCTCGATGACGAGCAGGCGCTGGGTCACCTTACCCGCGCCCGGGAGATCGCGAAGGAGATCGGGTCCATCCAGTGGACCGAGCGGCTGGACGCGTGGATCGCGCGCTGCGACCCGAATGCCCCTGTCGCGATCGGGACGCACGTCCGGGATGGACCGCTTTCGACGATTGGCCAGCGACGAAGGCTGCTGACGCGGATCGAGCATGCGCTCGAGCATGGCCGGTGGGAGGAGGCGCATGGCCTCACCGGGCGCTTCCGGTCCAGGGATGGCGCGTTCCCGGCGGCGGAGCCGGCGCTGCTGCACGCCATGGCGCTTGCCGGCATGGAGCGTCGCGATGAGGCGGACGCCGCGTTCGAGGACGCGCGTCGGCTGGTCCTTGGGGTCGGCCCGCGAGTGTTGTTGTGGCGGATCGCGGCCGGCCGCTCGCTGTTGTGGAGCGACGTCGATTCCTGGGTCGCGGGGTTCGAGGCCGGGTCCGCGAAGGCCCAGATCGAGGCGATGGCGGCTACGATCCCGGATGACACATGGCGGGCTCGGTTCCTCGGTGCCCCGTCCGTCCAGCCATGGATCGCGCCCGCAGGTCGCCAGCGCACGCGCATGACCTCCTCTCCGGGGGGCCTGACGGCCCGCGAGATGGAGGTTGCCACTTGCGTGGCGATGGGAATGAGCAACAAGGAGATCGCGCAGGAGCTCTCGATCTCCGGGAAGACCGTCGAGATGCACGTCGGCGGCTGCCTCGCCAAGCTCGGGTTCCCGTCGCGCGCCCGGCTCGCCGTCTGGGCGGTCGAGCAGGGGCTCGTATCGTCATCCGGGCCCCGGGACGATACAGGGACGGTGCCCTGACGAATACGGGGAAATCCCTCATGTCGACGAGGGGCTCCTCTGGCCACCGTGGAGCCGGACAGCATCATTGATGGTCGGTATCCAGAAGGGAGCTCCGAGATGAGCGAGCGCCAACGAGGACCGGGGCCTGCGATGACTCGTCGTCGTGCCGTTGGATTGACCCTTGGCGCGGGTTTCGCCATGAGCCCGCTTGCGATCCGGGCCCATATGCCGCCGGCTGATGATACCGGGTCCCCGCCTGGCGGTTTCGATTTCGCGCACCCTGAGGCGTTGGTTTCGGTCGACTGGCTCAGGATGCGCCTGAATGATCCCGATCTCGTGCTCGTCGGTTTCATGCCGGCGGAGGAGCTCGAATCGGGCCGGATTCCCGGCTCGGTTCAGGTCGACTGGCCGGAGCTGGAGGTGATCGATACGTCGGATGCCTCGATCGAGAGCTGGCAGCAAGATGTGCAACAGCTTCTGGGCGGCCTCGGCATCGCGGTGGGCAGCACAGTGGTCGCCTACGATAACGGGACGTTGCTCTCCGCCCGGTTGTGGTGGATCCTGCACTACTTCGGGCATGAGAACGTCCATATCCTCGATGGTGGCCTCCCGGCGTGGCAGGCGATGGATGGAGAAGAGGAGTCGGGCGCGTTCGAGGCGCCCTCTGGAGGATCCGCGTACGCGGGAACGCCGAATGCCGACCTGCTGGCGCAGCGCGACGAGGTGCTGGCGATGTTCGAGGCTCCGGACGTCGTGGTGCTCGATGCGCGCACTCCGGAGGAGTTCGCCGAGGGGCATATCCCGGGCGCGGCGAACCTCAACTTCCCGCTGAACGCGGCTCCGGAGCCGCCGAAGCTCTTCAAACGGGCTGATGAACTTCGGGCGATGTACGACGAGATCGGCGTGAGCGGGGACAAATTGGTGATTCCCTATTGCGCGTCCGGCGTGCGATCGGCCGTGACCGCGTTCGTGCTGTACCTGCTCGGGTATGACAACGTCGCGCTCTATACCGGCTCCTGGCTGGAATGGGGCGAGCACCCGGATACGCCGAAGGAGACAGGCGCATTGCCGGTACCCCTTCCGAGGGCGCCGCAACCATACTGAGGCCACGCTGAGTGACGTCAGGATTCCCTTGCTACACTCCCCTGCAGACGATCGAGGCCATCCATCGCGAGCAGGGGAGATCACTGTGTCGACGACGACCAGCACCGGAACACCGTCCATATTCCTCACCAGCGGCAAGCTGGCTCATTTCGAGCCGGGGGCAGGGATCGAGGCTGGCGCGGCGAGCCGCGACGTCGATCATACCGGGTGGTGGGATATCGCCATCCCGGGTGATGTCCATCGCACACTGATCGACGCCGGGGAGATTCCCGACCCGTTCTGGGACCAGCTGGAGCGGGACGTCGCCTGGATGGAAGAGAAGGAGTGGTGGTATCGCATCCCGCTCGGGGTGCCGGACGCCGTGTTGGGTGAGGACGAGCGGTGGCAGCTCGTCTTCCATGGGC
>DATGPC010000183.1:0-18159 GCA_035305265.1 Thermomicrobiales bacterium
CATTCGACGAGATCAAGATCGCTACCGGGTACAAGACACCGTCAGGCGACCTGACACACGTCCCCGCCTTGCTCGATCGCCTGGAAGATGCAACAGCCGTTTGGGAGTCGCTTCCGGGCTGGAACAGCGACACGACGTCTGCCCGCTCGTGGGGCGAGCTTCCCGACGCGGCTATCAAATACCTGGATCGCCTGCAGCAGCAAATCGGCGCACCGGTTCGCTATGTCGGCGTGGGCCCCGCCCGCGAGCAACTGATCGACCGCAACGCCTAACTGGCGAAATCGACGTCGTAGTGCTCCATCCGCGGCTCTCGAGCCATCAGGTCGCGGACAGCCTCGACCGGTGATTTCCCTTCAAAGAGCACCTGATGCATTTGCTCGGTAATCGGCATCTCGACGCCGCTCTGCCGGGCAAGTGCCATCGCGGCCCGTGTCGTGTCGACCCCCTCAGCGACCTCGGACATTCCGGCGAGCACCTCCTCGAGTGACGCACCGGAAGCCAATCCACGGCCCACCTGGTTGTTGCGCGAGAGTTTGCTCGAGCAGGTCGCGATCAGGTCCCCAATACCGGACAAGCCCGCAAACGTCATGATCTCGGCGCCGTGAGCGACGCCAAGTCGGCTGATCTCCACGATGCCTCGCGTCATGAACGCCGCCTTCGCGTTGTCGCCCGCATCCAGCCCGTCGCCAATACCCGCGCCGATCGCGATGATGTTCTTCAACGCGCCGCCCATCTGCACACCGACAACATCCCGGCTTGTATAGACGCGAAAGGTTTGCCCCATCAGGGCCGACTGGACACGGGTAGCGGCATCGACGTCGGCGGACGCAACGACTGTCGTCCCCGGCTTGTTCCGGGCGATCTCCGAGGCCAGGTTCGGCCCGGACAGCGCGCAGATCGGCGTGTCCGGGAGCTCACCCAACACGTCCTTGATGATCGCCGTGGGAAGCATCTGTGTGCCCACCTCGATTCCCTTGGCGGCCGACACGACCACCTTCCCCCGCAGCGCGTCACCTAATGCCATGACGCCACTCCGGAGCTTCTGCGTCGGGATCGCGAGAAGCACGACATCGGCCCGATCAAGTGCATCCCCTGGATACGTCGTGATGTCGATACTCTCAGGCAGCCTGATGCCGCTGAGCGAGCGGGGATGCCTCCGCTCGTCGCGCATGATCCTGGCGTGTTCCTCATGTCGCGTGAGGAGGGTGACCGGGGTTCCAGCACGTGCACCGACCATAGCCAATGTCGTGCCCCATGCCCCGCTTCCAACGACAGTGACGCGCGATGTGCCTCCATTGCTCGGGAATTCCTGCATTGACGCGCTCCAAGTAGGCTATCGTAGACTCAACGTCATTGAGAAACCGATGATTCGGCTACAGTACGACGATCCGCACGAGCCGAACCAATCCAGGAGCCATTCGATGGATATCAGCCTGCCGATGGATTCCCTCGCAATCCGCGAGATCATCCCCCACCGGTATCCCTTCCTGCTCGTTGACCGGGTGATCGAGCTCACTCCCGGCGAGCGCGCGGTCGGCATCAAGAACGTTACCGCCAACGAACCGTTCTTCCAGGGGCACTTCCCGGAGTACCCGGTCATGCCCGGCGTGCTGATCGTCGAAGCGATGGCGCAAGTCGGCGGTGTGGCGATGCTCGTGCTCGAAGAGCACAAGGGGAAGCTGGCACTCTTTGCCGGCATCGACAAGGTCCGGTTCAAGCGGCAGGTCAAGCCGGGCGACACCCTTCGCATGGAAGTCGAGCTCGGCGCCATTCGCCGGGGAATCGGCACCGGAACCGCAACAGCCACGGTGGACGGTGATCTGGCGTGCCGGGGCGAGTTGATGTTCGCGCTCGTTCCCGACCCGATGCAGAGCCAGGGCTGAGGCCTTGGCGGGTGATTCGCGGCCCACGATAGGGATCGACGCCAGCCGCATGATGACCGCGGAAAGAACGGGGACCGAGAACTATTCGGACCAGATCATCCGTGCGCTTATCGCGGAAGCTACACCCTGGTCGTGGACGCTGTATTTCAACGGCAACGCTGGCGCAGCAGGCATCGAGGAGGCCGGGAACGCGAGAGTTCGGGATATTCCGGCGCGCCGGCTGTGGACGCACACTCGCCTTTCCCGGGAAATGCTGGCGAATCGACCGGCCGGGCTCTTCGTCCCGGCGCATGTGATTCCGCTGGTCCATCCGCCGAGCGTCGTCACGATCCATGACCTTGGTTACCTGCACGTTCCCGAGGCACACCCGACCGCGCAGCGCCGGATGCTGGACCTGACGACGCGGTGGAGCGCTAAGGTCGCCCGGCACATCATCGTGCCGTCCACACAGACCCGTGATGATCTCGTCCAGCGCTATCGCGTGCCAGCGGAGAGGATCACCGTCGTTCATCATGGCGTGCATCCGCGGTTCGCCCACATGCGAGGAACCGAGGATCCTTCCTTTCGCGAGCGGTACGGGCTGACGAATCCGTACGTCCTGGCCGTCGGCACGATCCAGCCGAGGAAGAACCTGCCTTTGCTCGCGAGGGCGATGAAGCGCCTTCCACGGGATTACGACCTCGTGATCGCCGGTAAACGAGGTTGGATGGCTGACGATGTCCTCGCCGAGCTGGAATCAGTGGGGCTTGGTCGACGACTCCGCATCCTGGATTACGTGCCGGACGCCGATCTCCCGGCGCTGTACCAGCACGCTCTGGTCCTGGTCCAGCCGTCACGGTTCGAGGGCTTCGGGATGCCGGTTCTCGAGGCAATGGCGTCGGGCACGCCGGTTGTCACCTCCCGGGGCTCATCCCTTGCGGAGATTGCCGGCGACGCGGCGGCGTTCTTCGAACAAGACGACGAGGACGACCTTGCCGAGGTCATCCGTTCCGTTCTCGAGGACTCCGGCGTTTCGACCTCGCTTCGCGACCGTGGAATTGCCTGGTCTGACGGGTTTACATGGGAACACGCGGCACAGAAAACGCGTCATGTCATTGAGACATATTTGATTGAAGCCGGGCGATGAGCCCCTCGAAGAAGGAGTAAGGGTTGAATCCATCCGGTCGCACCATCGGGATCATCCTGACCGGTGCTGGCATCGTGCTCGGCGTCGCGATCGGCCTGTGGCTGTTCTTCGGCTATCAGGAAGGCACCCTGGAGGCATCGGGCGCTGCATTCGGCGGTGCGCTCTTTGCGGGTGTGCTGGTGCTGCCGCTTATTGGAGCCGGCATCTTCTTCATCGTTCGAGGAAACGCCGAGGCGAAGAATCTCGCCAGGGTTCAGGAGCAGCGAAAGCTGCTGGACATCGTCAAGACACGGGGTCAGGTCCAGATCAGCGATCTGGTGCTGGAAACCAACGCAACGACGGAAAAGGTCAAGAACGACATCTACGATCTCGTTGGGCGCGGCCTCTTTTCCGGCTACGTTGATTGGGACCGTGGTCAGCTGTACTCGGTCGAGGCATCACAGCTCTCCGGCCGGGGAAGTTGTCCGAACTGTGGCGGTCAGCTCGAGCTTGCCGGCAAGGGCATGATCAAGTGCCCGTATTGCGGCGCCGAGATTTTCCTCTAGGCGAACACACCGGAATAGGCTCACCAGGCGAAAGGATGAACCGCTCATGGATCGAATAAAGAACCTTCTCCACCGCGTCCCGGGTTACACCGGGTACCGCGACAAGGAGAATCGGCGAGACGAGGACAAGCGGATCCGCGAGGCGATCGCGAACGAAATCACCGCACAGGTAGACCAGCTCAACCAGTACAACGCCGACCTCTCGGCGGCTCGCGAGTTGAGCCACCTCTCCCGCATGGAATCGCTCATCGGCCAGGTCCGGCTTCTCGGAGATCGCATCCGGACGGCGAGCTATGGCTATGGCGGCATCTTCACGGAGCGGGAAGTCGACGCGACGGCGCTGGACCAGCTTCGCCAATTCGACAAGTCGATGGAGCGAG
Organism: Thermomicrobiales bacterium; assembly: GCA_035305265.1. Taxonomy (GTDB): domain Bacteria; phylum Chloroflexota; class Chloroflexia; order Thermomicrobiales; family UBA6265; genus UBA6265. The sequence continues at coordinate 3,935 of DATGPC010000183.1, forward strand.
AGATTGCCAGCCTTGTCCGGGCAGTCTCTGGCGTGACGTCGACCATGCCTCCGGCCGACGATGCCGTCCGGGCACTGAACGACGAGGTCAATCGGCTGGGTCGCCTCTCCGACGCGCGCACGAGCGTGATCGACGAAGGCAAGCCCTCCCGTGACGAACAGGTCCTCGCGCTGTTGGAGATCACCGAGGAGAAGAAGCCATCCCCTCTCCTCTCCGTCAGCAAGAACGAAACGCTTTCCGTCCTCGGTGACAACTACATCGCCAATGCGACGATCACCCTCTCCACCGATGATGGAACGATCAAGCTCGTCCGCGTCACGGAAGATAAGGACGGCGCAACCTGGTTGATGGGTTCGGAGATTAGCGGTGTTCCATCAGCTCGCCTGACCGAATCCGCAAGCGACATCCCTGGCTACCAGACGATGAGCCGCGCATCGGCCACCGTCGACAGCGAGAACGGCAAGCAGGAAGGCATCGCGGCGCAGTACGCCATCCGCTCTGCTGGACCTGAGGGTGTCGAGATCGTTGTCTCTATTGGCGATTCTGCCCGGGCCTACCGGGGGAACGAAATTAGCGACATGGATATCGAAGTTTACGGGGCCGCCGACTAGCAGTCCCGGTCCTGTCACGCACAAGGAGAAACACGAATATGGGTATCTTTGACCGAATGTCCCGACTCATCCGCGCGAATATCAACGACATGATCGACCGCGCAGAAGACCCGGAGAAGATGATCGACCAGATCCTCCGCGATATGGAATCGAACATCCGCACCGCCCGTTCACAGGTCGCTGCGATGATCGCGCAGGAGAAGGAGCTCGAGGCGGACCTTAACGAGACGAAGCAGCTCGCCGCCGAGTGGGGCGCCAAGGCGAAGCGGGCCGTCGACGCCGGCAAGGATGACCTTGCCCGTGAGGCGCTCCGCCGCCGTCGCGACAACGAGGAGAACGCGAACGTCTACGAGCAGCAGCACCAGGTGCAGCGGCAGACGGTCGAGAAGCTCAAGGCCCAGCTCGCCCAGTTGGAGTCCAAGTACCAGCAGACCATGAGCCAGCGCGACTCGCTGATCGCCCGCCAGAAGCGCGCGGTGGCCAGCAAACAGGTCGCCGAGTTCACCAGCGTCTCCCTCTCTCCGCTGGATGCCAGCTCCGAGCTGGATCGCATGGAGCGCAAGATCCGGTCGACCGAGGCCGAGGCGGCCGCAATCGGCGAGATGCACGACACCTCGTTCGACGCCCAGTTCGCCGAGCTCGATTACGATCTCGAGATCGAGAAGGAACTGGAGGCGCTCAAGGGCGGCTCCGGGTCGACGGCCGGCGAACTCGAGAGCGGCGCCGAGTCGTAACGTCCGCCTGCCTGCACGCCAGGGTTCCGGGGTGCGGTCGTCAACGTGGCGGCCGCATCCTCACGTAAGGAGCGCTATCGATGGCTATCATCGACCTGATCGAGTTCCCGAATGAGGGTACCGGCGATATTGTCCGCCGCGTCCCTGAAGTTGGCTCCGGCGAATTCCGCCTCGGCTCCCAGCTGGTGGTCCGCGAAAGCCAGCGCGCCGTTTTCTTCCGTGACGGCAAGGCGCTTGACGTCTTCGGACCGGGTCGCCACACCCTCTCGACCAACAATATCCCGTTGCTGACCGGTCTCATCGGCCTGCCATTCGGCGGTCGCTCGCCGTTCACGGCCGAAGTGTATTTCGTGTCGATGCGCGAATTCACCGACATGAAATGGGGATCGGCGCAACCGATCGTCTTTCGTGACACCGAGCTGGGCATGATCCGGCTCCGTGCCTTCGGCACCTACTCCATGCGCGTGTCCGACCCGCAGCTGCTCGTCTCGCAGGTTGTCGGCGCGCGCGGAAGCTACACGACCGCGTCGATCGAGGACTTCCTGCGCAGCGTCATCATCCAGGAGTTCACCGACATCCTGGCCGACGTGCAGACGTCGATCCTCGACCTCGCGTCGATGGCGAAGGAGGTCGGTGACGCGACACGCGCCGCGCTGGCCGACGACTTCAAACGCTACGGGTTCGACCTGACGAGCTTCCAGGTGCAGGCGATTACGCCGCCGGAAGAGGTTCAGCGTCGCATCGACGAGCGCTCCGGCATGGCGGCGCTCGGCGACATGGACCAGTACATCAAGTTCCGCACGGCCGAGGGTATCGGCGACGCCGCAAACAACCCCGGCGGTACTGGCGAGGGCCTTGGCCTCGGTGCCGGCATGGGCATGGGCGCGGCAATGGCCGGCGCGATCGGCGACGCCTTCCGCGGCAACCAGCAAGGCCAGGCCCAAGGCCAGGGACAGCAGCAGGCGGCCACGCAGAGCTGCCCGAGCTGCCAGGCCACGATCCCTGCCAACTCCCGTTTCTGCCCGGAATGCGGCACGAACCTGCAAGGCGTCACCTGTCCGAAGTGCCAGGCGCAGAACCAGCCGGGCGCCAAATTCTGCAACAATTGTGGAGAGGCGCTTCGGTCCTGACGCAAGCACGACGAGGAACCGATGAAAACGGGGGTCCGTACACATGGACTCCCGTTTTTCTTGCATCTTTCAGGCCCTCCGGGGAGCATCCCCTGAGGCCTAATTCATTGAATTGACAAGGAAATCATGGTAAAATCAGGCGTTAGGCTCGTGTCATTCATGACTCGTTTTTCAGGGAGCCACCGCCTGTGGATAACATCGGAAACGTACGGATAGCCAGCATCGAATCCGAGATGCGGCAGTCCTATCTCGACTATGCAATGAGCGTCATCGTGCAGCGTGCGCTGCCGGACGCCCGCGACGGGTTGAAGCCCGTCCACCGCCGCGTGCTGTACGCCATGAACCAGATGGGTCTGCACGCCAACACCCGCTATCGCAAGAGCGCCGGTATCGTCGGTGAGGTGATCAAGAGCTATCACCCGCACGGCGACCAGGCCGCCTACGATACGCTCGTCCGAATGGCGCAGGATTTCAGCCTTCGCTACCCGCTCGTCGACGGCCAGGGGAACTTCGGCTCGATCGATGGTGACAGCGCTGCCGCCATGCGGTACACCGAGGCGAAGCTAACGGCCATCGCCGACGAGATGATGGTCGACATCAACAAGAACACCGTCGACATGCGTCCGAACTACGACGCATCGATGCAGGAGCCGGTCGTCCTGCCCGCTCGCGTGCCGCAGCTGCTCATCAACGGTAGCGCCGGCATCGCGGTCGGTATGGCGACGAATATCCCGCCGCACAACCTCAACGAGGTCTGCGACGCAGTCGCGCTGCTGATCGACAATCCCGACGCGACCCTCGAAGACCTGCTCGAAGTCATCCCCGGGCCGGACTTCCCGACCGCCGGGACCATTCTCGGGCGCGAGGGCATCAAGGCCGCGTACGCCACGGGTCGCGGCCGGGTCGTGATGCGCGCCAAGGCATTCGCTGAAGAGGCCGAGCGCGGCAATCGCTACCAGATTGTCGTGACCGAGCTGCCGTACCAGGTTAACAAGGCGACGCTGCTGGAGCGAATCGCCGACATGGTCCGTGAGGGCAAGCTGGACGGCATTAGCGGCCTGCGCGACGAATCGGACCGCTCGGGCATGCGCATTGTCATCGAGCTCAAGCGCGACGCGCAGCCGATGAAGGTGCTCAACAACCTCTTCAAGCACACTGCCCTCCAGCAGACATTCGGCGTCAACATGCTCGCGCTCGTCGAGAAGGGCTCGCAGCCGCGTGTCCTGACGCTGAAGCGCGCGCTGCAGGAATACATCGACCACCGGGTCGAGGTCATTACCCGACGCACGGAATTCGAGCTCGACCGTGCTCGCCGTCGCGCCCACATCCTCGAAGGCCTGAAGATCGCGCTCGACAACATCGACGAGATCATCAACACCATCCGGCGCTCCCGGACGCAGGACACGGCGAAGAAGAACCTGATGTCGGGCTTCAAGCTGTCCGACGCGCAGGCCCAGGCCATCCTGGACATGCGTCTCGCTCGCCTGGCTGCTCTCGAGCGCCAGAAGATCGAGAACGAGTACAAGGAAGTCCTCAAGGAAATCGAGTACCTCGAGAGCCTGCTTGCGGATTCGGAGAAGATCCTCGGCCTCATCAAGGACGACCTCGCCGACCTCAAGGAGCGCTTCGGCGACGCCCGCCGCACCCGCATCCAGGATGTCTCGGGCATTCTCTCCGAGGAGGACCTGATTCCCGAGGTTGACGTTCTCGTCACGGTTACCCAGAAGGGCTACGTCAAGCGCGTCGCCGATGAGGTGTACCAGCTCCAGGGCCGAGGCGGACGTGGCAAGCGCGGCGTCACCGCCCGCGAGGAGGACCAGGTCCATCACATCCTGAGCGCGAACACGATGGACTCCCTCCTCGTGTTCACGAACCGGGGTCGCGTGTACCAGATCAAGGTTCACGAGCTGCCAGACGCCGGACGCACCTCCAAGGGTCTGCCGATCGTCAATGTCATCAACATGCAGCCTGACGAGTCGGTGACGGCGCTCCTGAACATCAAGGAATTCGACCCGGAGAACTACCTCTTCTTCGCGACGAAGCTCGGGCGCGTCAAGCGCGTCAGCCTCGATCAGTTCAAGTCGGTGCGTTCCAACGGCCTGATCGCCATCGGGCTCGACGACAACGACGAGCTGGTTTGGGTGCGCCAAACCGATGGGAACAGCGACGTCATCCTCGTCACCCACGAGGGCATGGCAATTCGCTTCAAGGAAAGCGACGCGAGACCGATGGGCCGGCCCGCCGCGGGCGTGATCGGTATCCGCCTTGATGAAGGAGACTTCGTCATCGCCTTCGAGGTCATCGAGCCGGACCACGACCTGCTCGTGGTCTCAGAGAAGGGCCTCGGCAAGCGGACCGACATCGAGCAATACAGGGCCCAGGGACGTGGCGGCAAGGGCATCCAGGCGATGAAGGTGACCAACCGCACCGGCAAGATCATGGCGGCCGGCATGGTCCACGTGGATGACAACGTCATGCTGATGAACAGTGACGGCATCCTTATAAAGATTGCCGCCGGGGACATCTCCCGCATCGGCCGCGCAACGCAGGGTGTCCACCTGATGAAGCTGCAGGAAGGACAAACGGTCCGATCCATGACCGTCATCGAGCCCAGGGACCCAACCGCGGAGGCCCGCCTGAACTCTCTCGAAGAGGAAGCCAGCGGCACGACTGAATAGCGTCTCCGCCCCATAGAGACAACGAGAAAGCTCCCGGCGGTCACTGTGGATCGCCGGGAGCTTTCCTGTTTCTCAGGTTCGAAGGGATAGCTGTCTGCTGACCCAGTTTTCGACGTATCGGAGAAACGCCCGTGGGTCAGGCGGCGGGCGCCAGGGTGCAGGCACTGCGCAACGTGTCCGAGACGATTCTGCGCACCTGGCGTACCCACACCGCCAACATCGGCACCGCTACGGTGAGTCCCACGCCCATTGCCAGCACCACAAAGAAGAGCATCTTCGCGGACATGCCGGCACCCACGGGGAAGATCGGCACGCTCTCTGACACCGGCAGCACGAAGAACTCGAGCGCCAATGCGATCGGCGCCACCAGCGTGGGGTACGCGCCCGGGAGCATCGACGCAATGATCGTCAGCACCGCGGTCGCCAGGTAAATGGAGCCGATGATTGCCAGGGCCGTCCGCAGGCTCGTGATCTCCGTCGCGCCTGCAAAGAACGGCACCAGGAGCGCCGCCGGCAGGAAGAGCATCCCGGCATATTCCGGGTCGTCCTGGCTCAGGTACGCGCCGAGAAGCGCGATCGCGAGCATGGCAACGACAACCATCAATGTCGACAGGATGGGCATCACCAGCGTGCCGTTACCGAACTCGACGAACGGGACGCGAAGGAAGCTCTGGCGAACGATCATCATCGGGAAGAAGGCGCCGACGACCACGAGGTTGATCATCGCGCTCCGCTTCCACATAGGGTGAACGTTGCGATCGGAACGAAACAGGAGCAACGCTGTCGGGATCAGGATGAGTGGCGCCCACAGGGGCAAGCCGCCCGGCATGAACCCGAGAATTCCAAGCGTCCCGAACAACGAGGCGGCCATCAGGAGCGAAGGAAGCGCCTGTTCCAGCATCTGACGCCACTGAGGCATGACGATCGGCTTCCACTCCCACGCCGGGTTCCTCGGCCGTCGCGCGCGACGCTGCGGGGTCGGTCGTAACGCAGGTTGCTCGCTGGTCACGATGTCCGCGGTGATCGATTCCATCCGCATCCGCGGCTGCTCGATGACCCGATCCTGCCGCTGTGGGGATTGCCTGCCTGGCTGTCGACGCCGTTGTCGCGGATCCCGACGTCGTTGGGGCGATTGACTCGAAGAGGGACGAGCGGGCGCCTCGATGCCAGTCTCGACAGGGACGCTGCTCATGTAGATATCGTCGTCGACCGGCTGCTGACGCCGCCGAGGGCGTCGCTCCTCCAGGTCATCCAGACGCGGACTCCGTCGTGGCTTCCTCTTCGGCAGCTCGATGTCGTCGTCCAGGTATTCGTCGTCCCGGCGACGCCGTCGGCGCCGGCGGGAGGGCCCGTCTACTTCGACATCGGTGTCCACGGGTCGGCGGGTTCGCCTCCGGGGCCGCTCGTCGATGTATCCGTCGTCCAGATCGTCATACCCGGGGAATCCGGCTTCAGGGATATAGGGATCGTCCCACGGTTCCGGCTCCCGGGTGTATCGGGTGTCGGCACTATAGCCGTAAAGGGGTTCATCATCATCGAAGAGATCCGTCGGCAAATCGGGCATGGCCATTGACGGAAGGTCGTCGGGTGCGGGCGTGCGGGAAGACACCTGGTCGTGGCTCCTTGCGGGTAGGTTTCTCGCGACTCCCGGGGCGCCATCACGTCCCGGGCCCAGACCATTTCGAAGAGCGTCAAGCCCTGCGAACCGGTTTCGTGCCTGCGCGACCGACCACGTACACTTCTATCCCAGATGCGTGCGTGACGATCGTGACACGAGAGGAGACGTTCGACGTCTGGCAGGTATGGGCTGCTCGCGAACACATCAACGGACTACCGGAGGTGTCGTCGCGAGGGCCATGTTTGCTCCCCTCCGTGGCTCAGTGTAGAGGCGATACAGCGCGATTTCCAGCGCCATTTCAAGGATTTTGGCCCAATTCGAAGCCCTGTACAGACACGACAGACAGGGCGAGAATCATGATTGGTGCGTACGGACGGATGAACGTACGGAGCAACGAAACGGTCCGGATTGATGAGTACGATTCTGAAAATTGCTGCCGAAATCGGTGACCAACTCCTCCTGATCGGAGCCGCCCTGCTTCGGGCGGCGGTCACGTTCGTTGTCGCCTGGGGTATCGCCCGCCTTGCCAACCGGTGGCTGGAGCCGCACCTCTCCCGCCAGCGCTTTGGCCGGGATGGCGCGATCCTGGTCTCCCGGCTCATCGCGATCTTCGCGTACATCCTGGCGTTCATCTCCGTCATGAACCAGCTCGGAGTCGAATGGACGGGATTGCTCACGCTGCTATCCGCGTTCACCGTCGCCATCGGCCTGTCGCTCCAGGACGTGCTCAAGAACTTCTTCTCGGGAATCCTGATGCTGCTCGAGCGGCCGTTCTCGGTCGGCGATCGGGTCAAGATCCGGGATTGGGAAGGAGAGATCCAGGGCATCGACATCCGCACTACGCTCATCCGGAACAGCGACGGCGCGCTGGTCTATGTGCCGAACTCGATCATGTTCGGTGAGATCCTCGTGAACCGATCGCATTTCCGTACGAGGCGGATCCGGTTCCTCATCACGGACAGTTCGAGACCCATGGAAGAGATCGAAGCCATCGTTCGGACGAAGCTGGCTGCGATGTCCGACGTCCGCAAGCCGGTTCCCGAGCCGACGATCGTTTCGATCTCCCCGGAAGGACTGAAGCTCCGCTACTCGCTCCTCGTCCAGGCGAACGACGCGGTCGAGCATGACATCGTCGCCGAGCTCGGCAAGGTACTCGAGGGCGCGAGCATCGAGGTGGAGCTGTGACGGAGCGGCTGGGCATCCTTGGTGGAACCTTCAACCCTATTCATCTCGGGCACCTGATCATCGCAAGCTATGCAGCGGATGAGCTCGAGCTGGATCGTGTCTTGCTCATGCCAGCCCAGACGCCGCCACACAAACCGGATACAGAGATCATCGAAGCCGCACATCGCGCCGCCATGGTCCGCGTTGCGATCGCGGATGACCCTCGCCTCGCCTTCTCCGACATGGATATGCTCCGTGCCGGCCCGTCGTACACCGTCGACCTCCTCGAACGCGTGCGGGAGGAAACGTCCTGCGCGGACGTCTTTTTCATCATCGGTGCCGACTCCCTGCGCGATTTCCCGTCATGGCATCGTCCTGACGCAATCATCCGGCTCGCGAGACTTGCCGTCGCCAGGCGACCCGGTGTCGTGGTCGACGCGGCCATGCTCGACGCATTGCCAGGTCTACGCCAACGAGTTGCCCTCTTCGACTCACCATTGATCGAGATATCGTCGACCGAGATCCGCGATCGTGCGGCTCGTGACCGCTCTATCACATGGCTGGTACCGCCCGCGGTGGAGCGATATATCTACGAAAACGGCCTCTACGGCACCTCCCTCACCTAATCGGGAAATATCCCGACGCGAAACCCACCTTGCAAGATATCGTGACACCGCGCGAAAATATGAGAACATACCGGAAATCCAATACCCGTCGTAGCATGCGGCGGCTGGCGCGCTGGAATCTCACGTTTCTGGGTTGGGAGGGAAATGCGTGGATAATCTGGTTCTCTATCTTCTGCCAGTCGTGGTCTTTGGCCTCGTGGCCATTGGCTACGCGATCTGGCTCGCACGGGACGTGCTTTCGCGAGACCAGGGAACTGCAGCAATGCAGGACATCTCCGGCCGCATCTTCGAGGGCGCAAACGCCTACCTGAACCGCCAGTACCGCACGATTTACTCGATCGCGATCATCGTCGCGATCGTTATCGGTGTGCTCGTTGCGATTTTCGAGCATGACCACAAGGCAACGCGCGGGGTCATTACCGCGATCGCATTCCTGGTCGGAGCCATCCTTTCCGGTATCTCCGGCTTCATCGGTATGTACGTGGCCGTCAAGAGCAACGTCCGCACGGCTGCTGCCGCACGGGAGGGCACCGGCCCGGCCATGACAATTGCGCTCCGGGGTGGTGCCGTCTCCGGCTTCCTCGTCATCGCGCTCGGACTGGTCGGCGTGCTCGCGGTCTACGGCGTCGTTTACCAGTTCGCGGACGGGGATGGCAATCCGGCCGTTGCCGAGACCCCGTTCTGGATCGTTGGCTATGCCTTCGGCGCCAGCTTCGTCGCGCTTTTCGCGCAGCTCGGCGGCGGTATCTACACCAAGGCCGCGGACGTCGGCGCTGACCTCGTCGGCAAGGTCGAGGCGGGCATCCCTGAAGATGACCCGCGAAACCCGGCCGTGATTGCAGATCTCGTCGGCGACAACGTCGGTGACTGCGCCGGCCGCGGTGCCGATATCTTCGAGTCATCGGCTGCGGAAATGATCGGCGCCATGATCCTTGGTGTCGCCCTGTTCCATGCTTCGGGCGGTGACACCGAAAGCAGCGACATCATCTGGATCTTCTTCCCGTTGATCATCGCCGCCTTCGGCCTGATCGCGTCGATCCTCGGCGTGATGGCCGTACGACCCGAGAAGCACACGAAGAACCCGATGAACGAGCTCAACCGGGGCTTCTACGTCGCAGCAGGAGCATCGGCGATCCTGCTCGTGATCCTCTGCATGTTCCTGCCCTACGGCAAGTGGCAGTTCGCGCTCTGCGGCCTGATCGGCCTGATCACGGCCTTCGCGTTCCTCTTCATCACCCAGTACTACACCGAAGGGAACTACCGGCCGGTAAAGGGCATCTCCGAGGCGTCCAAGACCGGGCCCGCCACGAACATCATCTCCGGTATCTCGGTCGGCTTCGAGACAACCGGACTCTCGGCCCTCGTCGTCGGTGCCGCACTGCTGAGCTCCTACTACCTCGGCCGCTCGGTTGACGGCTTCGAGTCCGACATCGCCATCTCCTCGGGCATCTTCGGCACGGCTGTCGCGACGATGGGTATGCTGATGACGGCGGCCTACATCCTCGCGATGGACACATTCGGTCCCATCACGGACAACGCCGGCGGCATCGTCGAGATGAGCGACGCCCCCGAAGAGATCCGCGACGTCACCGATTCGCTGGATTCCGTCGGGAATACCACGAAGGCGCTGACCAAGGGTTATGCGGTCGCCAGCGCCTCACTCGCCGCCTTCCTGCTCTTCTCCGCGTACCTGGACGAGGTCCAGCGGTTCGCGGACGAGACGATCAGCCGCGTCGTGAACCTTGCCGAGCCGCGCGTCTTCGTCGGCGCGCTGATAGGAGCCGCCCTCGTCTACGTTTTCTCTTCGTTCGCGATGAGCGCCGTCGGCCGCGCGGCGACCGACATGATCGAGGAAGTCCGGCGTCAATTTCACGAGGATCCCGGCATCATGGCCGGGACGAGCAAGCCAGACTACCGGGCGTGCGTCGACATCTCGGTTCGAAGCGCCCTGCGCGAGATGATCCTGCCGGGTTCGCTCGCGGTGGTCGTCCCGATCCTGGTTGGCGTCATCCTCCGCTGGGAGGCAGCCGCCGGCATGCTCATGGTCGGAACGATCGTCGGCGTCCTCATGGCTCTCGTCATGAACAATGGCGGCGGCGCTTGGGATAACGCGAAAAAGACTATCGAAGCCGGTCAGTTGACGGAGAATGGCGTCGTGCTTGGCAAGGGCAGTGACGCCCATGCCGCCGCGGTCGTCGGGGACACCGTCGGTGACCCGTGGAAGGACACGGCCGGTCCGTCGCTACACGTGCTCGTGAAGCTCCTGGCGACGATCACCCTCGTCCTCGCCCCACTGTTCATCTAGTAGTACAACTGACAACGGAAAACGAATCGGGCGATGCGGAGATGGTTCATCTCCGCATCGCGCTGTACCGGGAAGGATCGCGAACAACATGTCACAGGCCCGCCAGCGTATTGGAGTCATCGGTGGAGGCTTTGCCGGCCTGACGGCGGCGCTTCGCCTCGCACAGGCGGGTCACGACGTGACGTTGTGGGAAAAGGGGCGGTTCGGCGGTCAGGCGGCAACCATCCCGCTCGACGACACGCGGATCGAGATCTTCTACCACCACCTGTTCCAGAGCGACTCGTCTATCGCGAGCCTCGCCCATGAGCTGGGCATCGGCGACAAACTGGTCTGGCTTCCCTCGAATGTCGGCTACTTCGCTGATGGCCGGATCCTTCCCCTCAATGGAGCGCTGGACCTGCTGCGCCTGAACATCCTGCCGTTCCACGACCGGGTGCGCGTCGGGTTGGTCACCCTCTATCTGCAACGGGTCAAGAACTGGAAGAAGTTCGAGGGCGTCACCGCCCACGAATGGCTTCGCAAGGCGCTCGGTGAGAACGCCTATCGCAAGACGCTCGGCGCCCAACTGAAGGCCAAGTTCGGCACGTACTACGACAAGGTCTCGATGGTCTGGTTCTGGGGCAAGATCTGGCTCCGGACCACATCGCGGCGCTCTCCGCTGGATCAGGAAAAGCTGGGCTACTTCAAGGGCAGCTTCCAGGTCGTCGTGGACGCACTCGTCAAGGCGTGCGAGGACGCCGGCGTGAAGATGCGAGGTGGTGTCGGGATCTCACGCCTGGAGCAAGTCAATAACGACTCATGGCTGGTGGAGACGGATGCCGGCGACGGGCCGGAGACGTTCGACACAATGCTGGCGACGACGCCGTCGAACATCTTCCAGAAGCTGGTGAAGAACCTGCCGGAGAACTACGTCACGAAGCTGAACGCACTCGACTACGAGGCGGCCATCGTCGCACTCATCGAGATGGATCGGTCGCTGACCGACATCTACTGGCTCAACATCGCCGACGGCGACCTGCCGTTCACTGCCGTGATCGAGCACACCAACTTCATGGGACCGGAGCACTACGGCGGCAAGCGCCTGGTTTACCTCAGCAAATACATCGAGCAGGACCACCCCTACTTCGCCCTCAGCGACGACGAGATCATCGCCGAGTACCTGCCGCATTTGAAGAAGATCAACCCGGAATTCGAACCGTCATGGATTAAGCGGACGTGGGTCTTCCGCGAGCGCGCCGCGCAGCCGATCACGCCGCTCCGGTATTCGGAGATGATCCCCGAACACCGGACACCGCTGAAGAACCTCTATCTCGCGAACACGACCCAGATCTACCCGGAAGATCGCGGGACGAATTACGCCGTGCGACTCGGCGAGGATATCGCGAAGATGATCCTGGAAGACATCCAGCAGGGCTAATTCGTACATCCGGAGCTCGTAACCGCCGGGACCAGCCTGCCGGCGCTACACGCGTCTCCAAACAGCGCCGCGATCGACCGTCGCCACCTCGACCTGCCCCACTCTCTGGAGATGCGAGAGGTACGCGCTCACCGTTGGGCGCAGCAGGTAGTACGCCTGCTCGTCTTCGACCGGCGCGTTGAGTCGCGTGAACAGGTCCCGGCAAACGTCGTCTGCGCTCTTTGGCTCGTCCAGCCCGTCGAGCAGCGCCTCGATCACCGTATCGATAGCATGCCGGTTCCGCTCGACCAGATCGCCAATCGCAGGAGCGGTTGGGCCGTGCCCCGGGACGACCCGGTTGCATTCGATGGTTGTCGCGTAGTCCAGCGCATCCAGATGATCGGTCAGTCCATAGAGGTACGGTATCGGGTACTTCTGGAGGGTCGCTTCCGGGAAGACGACATCCGCACAGAAAAAGACGCCATCGACGACGATTCCCATCTGGTTGATGGAATGCCCGGGGAGCGACACGATTTCCAGCTCGACGCCCTCGATGATTTGCTCGCCGGGTTCGAGGATGCCATCGACCGGCCCGTCGTCCGCGACGAGGAACCGCGTCCGAATCGTGTCCACCGGGTCCGCCCCGCCGTACAGCATGACGGTCTGCATGATCGGGTGCCGCAGCGTCAGCTCGTCGATATCCGGGGCGTAGACCTTCGCGCCGGTTCGCTTCACCAGGAAGCCGTTGCCGCCAAAGTGATCGGCGTGCCCGTGGGTCGTGAGGATCGCCCGGATCTCCGTCTTCAGCTCATCCTGGACCGCCCGCAACACCTTACGCGCCGGCGTATCGTTCAGACCGGAGTCGATCAGGACCGCACGACCGTCGTCGGAGATGATGACTCCGATGTTCGTGCCGCCCGGCGCGACATAGACGCGCTCCGTCAGTTTCTCCATCTCTGCCCTCCCCTTGGCCGTTGATGATGGAACTATAATCGTCGCGGCAATCAGCACGCACGCGCACGAAAGGACCTCCCGTGAAACATATCGTCGCAGTCGACCAGTTCGACCGGGCCTGGCTCGAATCGATTTTCGCCGAGGCAGATCGTCTCCGGAGCGATCGGGCCACAAGCGACCTGCTTCGCGGGAAGATCCTGGCGACGCTCTTCTACGAGCCGTCAACCCGTACCCGGCTAAGCTTCGAGTCGGCGATGATGCGGCTGGGCGGAAATGTGATCTCCACGGAAAACGCCCGTGAGTTCTCATCTGCGATCAAGGGCGAAACGGTTGAGGATACGGTCCGCATCCTCTCAGGGTACGCGGACGGCATCGTGATCCGGCACTACGAGCAAGGCGCTGCCGCGCGAGCGGCGAAAGCCTCTCCGGTCCCGATCATCAATGGTGGGGACGGCCCCGGCGAGCATCCAACGCAGGCACTGCTGGACCTCTACACCATCCACAACGAGCTGGGACGATTCGACGATCTCAAGGTCGCGTTGGTCGGCGATCTTCGCTTCGGTCGCGCGGCGCGCTCGCTTGCACTCCTGCTCCGTCAGGCACGAAACGTCGAGTTGGTCTTCGTTGCCCCCGACGCCGTGCCGATGGGCGACGACATCAAGGACGCCCTGGACGATGCCGGAGTGCGATGGCACGAGGAACCCGACCTCGCGACGGCGATGGAAAGCGTCGATGTCGTCTACCAGACGCGCATCCAGCGCGAGCGGTTCGCCACACCCGAGGAATACGCCTCAGCCAAAGGCATCTACATCATCACGCCGGACAATATGCAGGCGTTGCCTGAACACGCGATCGTGATGCACCCGCTACCGCGCGTCGACGAAATTCATCCGGACGTGGACAGTGACCCGCGTGCGGCCTATTTCCGCCAAGCCCACAACGGTGTGTTCGTGCGGATGGCACTGCTCCACCAGCTTCTCGGCAGCGAGGTTGGCTCGAATTAGGAGCA
>DATGPC010000184.1:0-5609 GCA_035305265.1 Thermomicrobiales bacterium
GTCGTCGGTCCGGAGAACGTGATCGAGGGCACGCCGAGGATGGGCGCCGAGGACTTCTCCTACTTCCTGGAGCAGAAGCCGGGCTCGTACTTCTTCGTCGGCCATCGCAACGAGGAACGGGGCATCACCTGGGGACACCACCACCCGCGCTTCGACGTCGACGAGGAATCCCTCGGCGTCGGACTGGCGACGATGGCGGAGAGCGTCCTGACCTACCTGACGCGGGACTAGGTGCGGATGATCACCCAAACCCTGCAACATGACATAGACGAGATCTTGCCCGGCGTCATTGCCGACCGTCGCCACCTCCACGAGAACCCTGAGCTGGGCTTCCAGGAATTCAAGACGGCTGAGTTCGTCCGCCAGCGTCTCGAAACGCTGGGAGTCGAGGAGGTCCAGACCGGGATCGCGGTCACCGGTGTCACGGGCCTGATCCGTGGTACCGGACCTGGCGAAGCGCGGACGATCCTCGTTCGCGCGGACATGGACGCGCTGCCGATCCATGAAGAGAACAATGTCGAGTACAGGTCCCGAACCGATGGCGTGATGCATGCCTGCGGCCATGATGCGCACACGGCGATCTTGCTTGGTGTTGCACGTTTGCTCATGGAGCGGCGGAGCGAGTTCGCGGGTACCGTGAAGCTGTGCTTCCAGCCCGCCGAAGAGACCCCTCCGGGCGGGGCGATCCGGATGATCGAGGAAGGCGTCCTGGATGAGCCGGCGGTCGACGCGGCCGTCGGGTTGCACATGTCGTCGTCCGACCCGACCGGTACCGTCCGCGTCGGCGGCGGACCGGTCATGGCGGGTGGTGACCTGTTCCGAATCACGGTCAAAGGGAAGGGTGGGCATGCCGCCTCACCGCATCTGGTGGTCGACCCGATCGCGATCGGTGCGCAGATCGTGACCGCATTACAGACGCTCGTTTCCCGCGAGACCGACCCGATGGCGACCGTAGTCGTCACCGTCGGCATGTTCAACGGCGGCGACGCCTTCAACGTCATCCCGGATACGGTGACGTTCGGCGGCACCGTTCGCGCGTTCGACATGGACCTCCTCGACCGCACGAACCGGCGGATCGGCGAGCTGGCGAGCGGCATCGCGTCGTCGATGGGCGGGAGTGCCGAGGTGGAGATCATGCGCGGGTACCCACCGACGGTGAACGACGATGCCATGGCGGAGCTCGTCCGAAGCGCCGCCGTCGCCGAGATCGGGGAAGAGAACGTCCTCCCGGCCGACCCGAAGATGGGCGGCGAGGATTTTTCGCACTTCCTGCGGCATCGACCAGGCGCCTACTTCAACGTTGGGCACCGGAATGAAGCGCGCGGCATCACCTACGGGCATCATCACCCGCGTTTCGAAATTGACGAGGAAGCGCTCGGGACCGGCATGCGCGTCATGACGTCCAGCGTCCTGCACTACCTCAAGGAGGGTCTCTGATGGCGGTTTCGAGACAGATCCGGGCGGAGGTCGACGAGATCCTGCCCGGCATCATCGCTGACCGGCGGTGGTTGCATGAGAACCCGGAACTGGGTTTCGAGGAAACGAAGACGGCCGAGTTCGTCCGCCAGCGGTTGGAATCGCTTGGCGTCGAAGACATCCGCACCGGCATCGCGAAGACTGGCGTGACGGGGCTGGTTCGCGGGACGGCGGATGGCCCCGGCAAGACCGTCCTGCTCCGCGCTGACATGGACGCGTTGCCGATCGACGAAGAGAACGACGTCGACTACAAGTCGCAAACCGAGGGCGTCATGCACGCCTGCGGGCATGACGGGCACACGGCGATGCTCCTGGGCGTCGCGCGGCTGCTGATGGAGCGGCGGGACCAGTTCTCGGGCAACGTCAAACTGCTCTTCCAGCCCTCGGAAGAGGCGTACGGCGGTGGCGCGAAGCCGATGATCGAGGCGGGCGTGCTGGAGGATCCGCACGTTGACGCGGTCTTCGGTCAGCACCTGCTGTCCCACATGCCGGTCGGCACGATCTGGATTACCGGCGGCCCGGTCCAGGCGTCGGCGGACATGTTCAAGATCCGGATCCAGGGCAAGGGCGGTCACGGCGCGATGCCTCACGGCACCGTCGACCCGATCCAGATCGCGATGCAGATCGGGACGGCGCTCCAGACGATCGTCTCCCGGAACGTCGATCCGATGGAGCAGGTCGTCGTCAGCGTCTGCAACATCCACGCGGGCAAGGCGGACAATGTCATCCCCGATACGGCCGAGCTTGGCGGCACCGTTCGCACGTTCACGCCGGAGAACCGGGATCTCGCCGAACGCCGGATGAAAGAAATCGCCACTGGCATCGCCGCGTCAATGGGCGGTTCGGCCGAAGTCCGGTACACGCGGGGCTACCCGCCGACGGTCAACGACGACGCGATGGCCGATCTCGTCTGGGACGCAGCGGTGAAGGTCGTCGGTGAAGAGAATGTCCACAAGATGACACCGATGATGCCGGCCGAGGACTTCTCGTACTTCCTCGAGGAGCGGCCGGGCACCTATTTCATGACCGGTTGCGGGAACGAGGAGAAGGGCATCGTCTGGCCTCATCACCATCCGCGATTCGATATCGATGAAGACGCCTTCCAGTTCGGCGTCGCAACGATGGTCCAGACGGTACTCGATTACCTCGGATCCACTGAGACAGGCACCACCAATGGTTGATACACAGGCCATTCGTCCCGCTGTGGACGAGATCCTCCCCGGCGTCATCGCCGATCGCAGATGGCTGCACGAGAACCCGGAGCTGGGCTTCCAGGAGTTCAAGACGGCGGAGTTTGTCCGCCAGCGCCTCGAAACGCTCGGCGTCGAGGACATCCAGACGGGCATCGCGATCACCGGCGTCACTGGGGTCATCCGCGGCACGAAGCCGGGTCCGGGACGCAATGTGCTGATTCGCGCGGATATGGACGCGCTGCCGATCCACGAAGAGAACGATGTCGAGTACAGGTCCCAAACCGATGGCGTCATGCATGCCTGCGGCCATGACGCCCACACGGCGATCCAGTTGGCGGTGGCGCGTTTGCTCGTGGAGCGACGGGACCAGTTTTCGGGAACGGTGAAGGTCCTCTTCCAGCCGTCGGAGGAGCAGGGGACCGGTGGTGCCAAGCCGATGATCGAGGCGGGCGTGTTGAACGACCCGCCGATCGATGTCGTCTTCGGGCTCCACATGGCGGCGGAGATCCCAGTCGGCCAGATCGAGGTGGCGCCGGGAGCGGTGGGAGCCGCGGCCGACTCCTTCAAGATCCGCGTCCAGGGCAGGGGTGGCCATGGTGCCAGCCCGCACCAGACCGTCGATCCCGTGGCCATCGGCGTCCAGATCGCGGCGGCATTGCAGACGGTCGTCTCGCGCAATGCCGACCCGATGGACCAGCTCGTCGTCAGCGTCTGCAACTTCCACGCGGGTCACGCCGATAACGTGATCCCCGATACGGCAGAGCTCGGCGGCACCGTTCGCACCTTCACGCCGGAGATGCGCGACCTCGCCGAGGAGCGGATCAAGGAGATCGCCAACGGCATCGCGGTCGCCATGGGTGGTGAAGTGACCATCACGTACAAGCGAGGCTACCCGGCGACCATCAACGACCCGGAGATGGCCGCGCTGGTGCGGGAGGCCGCCGCCCAGGTTGTCGGCGAGGAGAACGTCAACATCGGCGAGCCCATGATGGGCGCCGAGGACTTCTCCTACTTCCTGATCGAGAAGCCGGGAGCCTTCTTCAACGTTGGCCACCGGAACGAGGAGCGGGGGATCACCTGGCCGCACCACCACCCGCGATTCGACGTCGACGAGGAGGCGCTCGGGCACGGAGTGGCGACGATGTACCAGACCGTCATGAACTATCTCTCGCGCCCCGAATAAAGGAATCGAGGAATCACTGTGGTAGACACGACAACAATCCGCCCGGAAGTCGACGAGATCCTGCCCGGCATCATCGCCGACCGGCGCTGGCTCCATGAGAACCCTGAGCTTGGTTTCCAGGAGTTCAAGACGGCCGAGTTCGTCCGCCAGCGGCTGGAGACGCTCGGCGTCGAGGACATCCAGACCGGCATTGCCGTGACCGGCGTCACCGGCGTCATCCGGGGCACCGGGAAGGGCCCGGGCCGGAATGTGCTCCTGCGCGCCGATATGGATGCCCTCCCGATGCAGGAGGAGAACGACGTCGAATACAAGTCGAAGACCGACGGTGTCATGCACTCGTGCGGTCACGACGCGCACACGGCGATCCTGCTGGGCGTTGCCCGCGTGCTGATGGAGCGGCGGGACCAGTTCTCCGGGGCGGTCAAGGTCCTGTTCCAGCCGTCTGAAGAAGCCAACAGCGGCGGCGCCAAGCCGATGATCGAAGCGGGTGTGCTGAACGATCCGCCCATCGACGCCGTCTTCGGTCTCCATATGGCCGCCGGCAACCCGACCGGTGAGATCCGTGTCGGGACTGGCCCGATCATGGCGGCTGCCGACTCCTACAAGATCCGCATCCAGGGGCGAGGAGGGCATGCCGCGCGGCCGCAGATGGCGATCGACCCGGTCCTGATCGGGATGCATATCGGTGTCGCGCTGCAGACGATCGTGTCGCGCAACGCCGACCCGATGGACTCGCTGGTCATCAGCAACTGCATCTTCAAGGCGGGGGACGCCGGGAACATCATCCCGGACACCGCGTACATGGAGGGCACCGTCCGCACCTTCACGCCCGAGATGCGTGATCTTGCCGAGGAGCGCCTCACCGAGATCGCCACCAGCACGGCGAAGATGATGGGCGGCGAGTCAACGGTCACCTACGACCGGGGCTATCCGGCGACGGTGAACGACGCGGAGATGGCCGACCTCGTGCGCGAGGCCGCTGCCGAGGTAATGGGCGCGGAGAACGTGAAGGATCGGCCGCCGGCAATGGGCGCCGAGGACTTTTCGTACTTCCTGCTCGAGAAGCCCGGCTGCTTCTTCAATGTCGGTTGCCGGAACGAGGAGCGCGGCATCGTCTGGGGCCACCATCATCCCAGATTCGACGTGGATGAAGAATCGCTCGGCCACGGCGTGTCGGTGATGACCAACACGGTGCTGAAGTACCTGAATCGATAGCTACCTGGCGTACAGCCGGCCCTTGTGGCCGGCGCACTCGGCGCACGAGCCGGCCACAAGGGCCGACTGTACTCGACGTGAGGGATGAAAATCATGGCAACAGCAACAACACTGCGTGACGCAATCGACGAGATCCTGCCAGGCGTCGTCGCCGACCGGCGGCATTTCCACGAGAATCCGGAGCTGGCATTCGAGGAGTACGAGACGTCGAAGTTCGTTGCCGAGCGCCTGAAGCAGCTGGGCGTCGAGGACATCAAGACCGGCGTCGGCAAGACCGGCGTGACCGGTGTCATCCGGGGCACGAAGGGTGACGGCAAGGTCATCATGCTCCGCGCCGATATGGATGCGCTGCCGATCCTCGAGGAGGTCGATGCCGAGTACAAGAGCAAGGTCGACGGCAAGATGCACGCCTGCGGCCATGATGCCCACACGGCCATGCTGCTCGGCGTTGCCCGCATCCTCATGGACCGCCGCGACGAGTTCAAGGGCGCGGTCAAGGTCCTCTTCCAGCCGGCCGAGGAGGTCCCGCCTGGAGGCGCGAT
>DATGPC010000185.1:0-6660 GCA_035305265.1 Thermomicrobiales bacterium
CCTTCTTCGACTGGCACGTCTGGCAGGGGGCCAGATTCGCGAACCTAAGGAACAGGTACTGGACGCGATCGATTCCGTCCTGCAGCTCCTGTTCTGGCCGGCCGCGGCCGAGGACTATACGGTTCCCCGCTCCTTCTGGGATACGGATCTGGGCCGAATGCTCGCGCTTGCCAAGTACCGTGCCTACGAGCCGAACGAGCTCGTCAGCATCGGCAACGCCGCGCAGCAGCTGGGCGTCACTCGCCCCACCATCTACCGATGGATGGACGATCGCACGCTCAACTACGTACGAGACGACATGAGCGGCCGAACCTTCGTCGTTCGCCGTGACATCGAGCACCTCAAGCGCGTTGCGCAGGAATTTGAGGGACAGCTCTAGCCGAACCTGCCGGATGCGTCCGTGACAAGGGGAAAAGGGTTCACGGAGCAAACGCACAGGCAATGTCGGATGGAGCAAAAGGGCTGGCACAATGTGCCAGCCCTTTTGCTGTCCAGCGTTCGAGCAGGGCATTGATCCAAACGACAGATGTGACTGATCTCTCGCCCAGTACCGCTGCTACTCGCAGCGCCCTCAACACAGAAGCGCCGCAGGCAACCTGCAGCGCTTCCAAGCTCAATGCATTGAAGTGCGCCGATCAGATCCGCCGGTAGCCCTCGATATCCGCGACGGCCACCACCTTGCCGTTCCGCACATAGAGCTTCGGCAGCCGCGGCGCCATCGTCGTCATGAACTCATGCGGAATCGTGTTCCCGACAGCCGCCAGGTCATGCAGGTCCGGCGCGTTCGGGGTCTCGTCCGTCCCGTTCCCGATGATGACGACCTTCTGCCGCGTCTCCGCCGGCAACCCTTCGGGAAGATGCAGGATCGTCTGGTCCATGCAGACCCGCCCGATCACCTCGGCCCGCCGATCGCCGATCGTCATCCACCCGGCGTTGGACAGTGACCGGGAATAGCCATCCGCGTAGCCAATCGGCACCAGCGCGGCCCGCGTCTCGGCCGTCGCCTCCCACGTTCCGCCGTAGCCAACCCGGTCGCCCGGCTGCAGCGGCGTGATGCGCGAGACCATGCTGTGGACCGTGAGCACCTGCTTCATCACGCCCGGCTCGCCCGGCAGCGGGATATGCGGCGCCGGTCGCACCCCGTACATCGCCAGCCCTGGCCGGACCATCTGCTTGTGATATTGCGGGAACTGCACCGTCGCGGCGCTGTTGCAGACATGGTGGATCGGAATATCGATCCCGGCCGCCTGCAATTCCGCCACGCAGGCGTCGAAGATCGCCACCTGCCGGTGTGCCGAGCTGGTGTCCTGCTCGTCCGCGCACGCCAGGTGCGTCATCAGGCCCTCCAGCCGCAGCTCGGGAATCCCCTGCAACGCCCGAGCAACCTCGACGACCTCGTCCGCGGCAACGCCGAACCGGCGCATGCCGGTGTCGATCTTCAGGTGGACGTTGATCGGCTCCTTCCGCTGGTGCATCCGGACGACCGACGCCAGCCCCTTCGCGAACCCGACGTCGCTCACGACGATCGACATGCCCATGCCAACCGCGCGGTCGCGCTCCGCCGCGCCCATCGGGCCCATCACGAGGATCGGCGCGTTGATCCCCGCCTTTCGGAGCTGCGCGCCTTCATCCACCGTCGCAACGGCCACGCCGGTCGCGCCGTTCGCGAGTGCCGTCTCCGACACCGGGACGGCACCGTGCCCGTATCCGTTCGCCTTCACGACGACCGTCATCCGGACGTCCGGCCCGATATGCTTCTTCAGCGTCTGGACGTTTGTCGCCAACGCATCGAGGTCGATCACCGCGAACGTCGGGCGGCCCTGCCACCCTTCCGCGATCTCACGAATCCTCATGACACCCGGTTCTCCAGCTCCGCGATGACACGTACCAGATCGCGCCGCGAGACGATTCCCATATAACGCCCGTCCGGCCCGACCACCGGCAATACATGCCGGTCGAGGTCGATCATCACGGTCGCCGTCTCGTCGATCGTCGCGTCGGAGCGAATGCTCGTCACGGGCGAGCTCATCAGCATCCGCGCATTCAGCGCGAGTGCGCGCCGGAGCTCCTCCTCGTACGGCCGGCCGGCATCCGCGACGAAAATCGCGTCGAGGAAGGGAACGGGAGTGGGAGCGTCCAGGTCAGCCTGGCGCTGGATCACATCGCTTTCGGTGATGATGCCGACGATCTCATCATTCTCGACGACCGCCACGCCGGCGACGTCATAGTCGACCAGCAACCGGAGAACCTGCGCCACGCTGGTGTCCGGCGATACCGGAGGCACGCCCGATGGCATGATGTCAGCCGCTGTCAGCTCGACCGTCGATTCCAGTTGATCGGGCACCAGCCCGCCTGCGTCACTCATGTCCCCTTCTCCCTTCGTTGCGAGAATGACTAGTCCTGGGAAGTCTGGCGCATCTCGGACGCAACCACGTCCGGCAGATCCGTCGCGATCACACCCAGCTCGCCGTAGATCGCCTCGCAGGTGCGCGCGGCCTTCGCCCCGACATGGAACGCGAGCCCGGCAGCGTCGAGCAGCGAGAGTCCCTGCGCGACGAACGCACCGATCATGCCGGCCAGGACGTCTCCGCTTCCGGCGGTCGCCAGCGATGCCGGCGCATCGTCCCCGACGATGATGGACGTCCCGTCCGAGATCGCGCCGTGACCGGTCTTGAGCGCGACGACCTGGCCCCATTTGGCCGCGTACTCACGCGCGATACCCTGAGGATCCGCAACGATATCGGCCGCGTCCAGCCCGGTAAGCCGGGACATCTCGCCCACATGCGGAGTCAACACGAGTCGCCCGGCCGGGATATGCTCCCACCATCTCTCCTGATGCGACAGCCACTTCAGCCCGTCGGCGTCGACCACGACACGAATGTACTCGTTCATGAACAGCGGTGACTCATCGTCCGCCATGGATCCGTCATCAACAACGCCGGCGCCGAAGCCCATGTGTGCCGACTTGGCCGCGGCCTTCTTCCCGAACGCGAAGAGACCGCTGAGCAGGTGATCGGTCGTTTCGTCATCGTCCAGTCCAGGACCAATCACGACCGCCTTGACCTTCTCCAGGGAGGGCTCCAGCCGTTCGATGGCACGCCGTGCAGCGCCCGGAGCGTCCGTTTCCGGCAAGGTCACGAACGCAACCTCGGGCAGTGCACCGGCGAGCCGGTTGATGACGCTTTGGCCGGATGCGAGTCGGACGATCCCTGCCCCGGCCCGGCCAGCCGCCCGGCAGGTGAGCCATGCCGCGCCGGTGTATGGCGGCGATCCCGCAACGACGAGGACGCCACCGACCTCCCATTTATGGGTCCCGACTTCGCGGGTCGGCATGACGCCGCGCGCGTAGTCACTATCCGCCCACGTCGCGCCCTTCTCCAACTTCGGTCGGGACGATGCTGTGCTCTCTGCCATGCCCATCTCCAACACCCTAGTCTGCATCGGACGTCGACGGCCCGGGCCGACCGCTGCCGGTCGCCACCACGAAGGCCATCGCGTCGGTTCGCGAATGCGTCAAGGATACGCTAAAGCTCGTCAGTCCCAACTGCCGTGCCCGCTCGGCCGCGCGCCCGTGAAGGATGAGGACCGGCTTGCCGCGCCGGTTCGGCAGCACTTCCATCTCGCGCCACCGGATCCCGACGATGCCGGTCCCGAGCGCCTTGGACGTCGCCTCCTTCGCCGCGAAGCGCGCCGCCAGCTCGTCCACCCGGTTTCCATACCAGTAGCGCTCCCGCTCGGTGTAGACGCGCTTCAGGAAGCGCTCGCCGAAATCGTCCAGCGTGCGCTGGATCCGGGCGATCTCGATGATGTCGGTCCCGACAGCGGTCCCGCCCTCGCGATCCGGATCGAATACCGGGACATACCATCCGTCGCCGTCCCGCTCTTCGAGCTCCGGCTCGCGGTAGTTCCGCCATCGTTCTCTCGAGCTCATCGCTTTCGTCCTTTCGGCGCCTGCGCCGCGCCAACCGGCGTCGGGTTTGCGACAGGCACATATCGGTCATGGAACCGGCGATACGCCTCGGCAAACGTGCCGGCCTCGATCGCGGCCCGCATCTCCTCCATCTGGCGAACGAGGAACCGCACGTTGTGGACGCTCGCCAGGCGCAACCCCAGCACTTCGTCGGCGCGGAAAAGGTGATGAATGTAAGCGGCGGTAAATTCCGTGCACGCCTCGCAGTCGCACGTCTCGTCGACGGGACGGTGCTCGTGCTTCCACGACGCATTCTTGATATTGATCCGGCCATCGGGCGTATAAAGGGCGCCGTTGCGGGCCGCGCGCGTCGGCAGCACGCAGTCGAACATGTCGACCCCGCGCGCAACACCCTCCCAGAGGTCCTCCGGAGAGCCCACGCCCATCAGGTAGCGAGGCTTCTCACGTGGGAGCTCCGGCGTGCTCGCTTCCAGCATCTCGGCCATGACCGGCTTCGGCTCGCCGACGCTCAGCCCGCCGATGGCGC
Organism: Thermomicrobiales bacterium; assembly: GCA_035305265.1. Taxonomy (GTDB): domain Bacteria; phylum Chloroflexota; class Chloroflexia; order Thermomicrobiales; family UBA6265; genus UBA6265. The sequence continues at coordinate 4,458 of DATGPC010000185.1, forward strand.
AGCCGGCGACATCCAGCTCGGCCAGGCGCCGCGCAGCATCCCGGCGAAGATCGGCTTCCATGCCCCCCTGCTGGATCCCGAACAGCACCGACCGCGAGGCGTCGCCGTCACGCTCCCGGTAATGACGGATCGCGCGTTCGAGCCAGCGCGCGGAGCGCTCGGTCGAGGCCATGATCGCCGAACGCTCCGCCGGCAACCCGACGAGATGATCGAGCTGCATCATGATGTCGGAGCCGTACGCCATCTGCAGGTCAACCACCGACTCGGGCGTCATCTCCCACTTCGATCCGTCGATATGCGACGCGAAGCGGACGCCCTCTTCAGTCACTTTCGCGTTCGTCGCCAGGCTGAACACCTGGAATCCGCCGCTATCCGTCAGGATCGGCCCGTCCCACCGCATGAACTGGTGCAGGCCGCCGGCTTCCTCGATGATCCCGACGCCGGGCCGCAGCATCAGGTGATACGTGTTCGCGAGGATGATCTGGGCGCCGGTCTCTCGCACCTCCCGCGGGTGAAGGGTCTTCACCGTCGCCTGCGTGCCAACCGGCATGAACACCGGGGTCTCGATCTCGCCCCGGGTCGTGCTGATCCGCCCGCGACGCGCCATCGTCGTTGCGTCCTCGGCGAGAAGGCTGAATTCAAAACGTCCACCGAGCGCCTGGCTCATCGCCAGGGGCCCGGTGGCTGCTCGGTCGTTGGAATGGCTGGTCATGAATATCCGCTAGGCTGAAAGCTGGGCGTAACCGGCGCGAAGGCGTCGCTGGCGCGCGCGCGAGATCGGGTCGTCCGCGTCGAATACCTCGGCGACCGGATCCGCGGCCTTCTCGGCACCCGCATTGGCCGTGGACTCCTCGCCGATGCGCGGTGTCAGGTCGGTCAGCGCCGAAGGTGTCGCCGAGCGGGCGCGCCGCTTCGTCGGGCGCTCCGGTTGCTCGAACAGCGAAAGGCTGGCGTACGGATCTTCCTTGCTGGCCGTTTCCACCTTTCGACCGGTCGTCATATTCGGCTTGGCCGTCGTCGTATTCGTCCGCGCGCCGGTGCCCGAAGCCGCCTTGGTCGAGGTCGAGGTCTTCTTGGCAGTCGTGCTCTTCGAGGACGCCGACTTCGATGTTGTTGACTTCGACGACGTGGACGACTTCGCCGTACCGGTCGTTCGCTTGCCAGTCGACGTCGTCTTCTTGGCCCCGCCAAGGTCCTTCTGGACGCTCTTCGAGATCGAGTCGACCTGCTTCTGCATCGGCCCGAGGTCGATACCCATGCCGTCGAGCTCGGTCTTGGCCTCCGCAACCGTCTTGTTGAACTCATCTGTCAGTCCGGCGGTCACATCCCGGAACTGCTTGTACCATTTACCTGCCTGGGACATGACCTCGGGCAGCTTGCCCGGCCCGAACAGCAGGAGGGCGGCCAGCCCGATCAGGAGCATTTCCTGGTAACCAACGCCGAACATGATGGGGACTCCTTCGTCGTTCCACTAAACGCCAGCGTCCCGGATTCCGGGTGAATGCGGGCAAGGGGCGATCCCGTGACGCCGGGGATACGTGTTCCTGTCGAGTATCCGGCAGATCGCGCGGTCCCTGCAACACGGTTTCGGGCGAAAGGGAGCGAAGATGTCGATTATCGAGCGATTTCTCGCCTGGATCAGGGCCGATGACGTCGCCGACAACACACCAGAGGACACGGACGATATGTTTGAACGCGGCCAGGTAAAGGTCGTGGTGGGTCTCGGGAATCCGGGTCGCCAGTACGCGCAAACGCGCCACAACTTCGGGTTTTTCGTGATCGATGAGCTGGCGCAGCGGACCTCCGCGCCCACATCCCGCAAGCGGATGAACGCCGAGATCTCGGAAACCCGCTACGGCGACGACCGTCTGGTCCTCGTCATGCCGCAGACCTATATGAATGCCAGCGGCATTGCCGTCCGCGAGATTATGCGCTGGTACAAGGTAAAGCCCGAAGATGTCCTCATCGTCGTCGATGACCTCGATCTCCCGTTTGGCCAGCTTCGCCTCCGGGCCCGCGGCAGCGCCGGCGGCCACAACGGCCTGAAGTCCATCTTCAAGGAAACCGGCACGCAGGAGATTCCCCGTCTCCGCGTCGGCATCGGGCGCAGTGGCCGCGAAGCCGTCAACCACGTCCTGTCGAAATTCTCGCCCGAAGAGCAACAAGCCCTGCCCCAGCTCATCGATGAAGCCGCTGATGCGGT
>DATGPC010000186.1:0-22889 GCA_035305265.1 Thermomicrobiales bacterium
ACCAGCACCGGCCATCCGTCGCCGGTCGGGACGAGCTTCCTGGGCGACTGGGCGCGGTTGTGGTCCGTGATGCCGTAGAAGTCCAGCCCGGTTTGGTAGGCGAATGCGGCGACCTCGTGTGGGTAGCTATCGCCGTCGGAATAAACGGTGTGCATGTGCAGGTCGCCGCGATACCATCCCGGCTCGGCGGCCGGGGGCAACGCCGCGCGTTTGAGATCAGCGAGGTTCGCGACGGGCGGTTTCCCCGGATCGGAGATCGAGGAATTGAGCGTGACGGTCACCTCGGCGTCGAGGCCCTGCGGACCGACCTTGTAGGCCCCGAGCAGCATGTGCCATGTACCGGCGCCGATCGCGCCGGCGCGGTACGGCGGCGTGGCCCAGTCCTCGTCGATCGTGATCTCGGTGCGGACGCTGCCGCTCCAGCCGCGCAGCCCGGTTCCGTTGCTGTTCGTTCCGTTGTTGTCGAAAACGCCGATGTCGAGCGTGTTCCCGCCGACGATCATCGGGTCCGATCCGATCCGGTCGTTATATGTAACTGAGATGTGAAGCTGGTGGATGCCTTCCGGGATCTCGAACGGGATATGCCGGAACGTCTCCGCCTCCCCCGGCTCGAAGCGCGTTCGTAGCGTCAATGCTTCCGGCACGAATTACTCCTTCACCGACCCAAGCGTGATGCCCTGCACGAAGTAGCGCTGCATGAACGGGTAGATGACCACCAGCGGCAGGATCGCGATGACGATACCGGCCATGCGAACGTTCGGCGTCACCATCGACATGCCCGAGGTGCCGAGGTTCTCGGTCACGAGCGCGTTCAGCGCGACCTGCAGCGTGTATTTGCTGCTGTCGTTGATGTAGAGGATCACCGGCATGAACTGGTTCCAGCGACTGACCAGCTCGAAGAGCGCGATCGTCGCGATACCCGCCTGCGAGAGTGGCAGGTAGATCGTCCGGAAGATGTGGAAGTCGCTGGCGCCATCGATCTTTGCGGACTCCGCGAGGTCGTACGGGACACCCGCGAAGAAGTTCCGGAGCAGCAGGATGCTGAAGCCGGAGACCATGCCGGAGAAGATCAGCGCCCACAGCGTGTTCAGCAACCCGAGATCGCGGTTGACGATGTAGAGCGGGATCATGATGAGCTCGCCCGGGATCGCCATGGTCGCGAGGATGAACAGCAGCATCAGGCTCCGGCCGGGCAGGTCCTTCTGGATCAGCACATAGGCGGCAATGCAGCAGAGAGTAACGTGGGCGACGGTCCCGACGCTCGTTACGATGACGCTGTTCAGGAACGCGCGTTGCAGGTCGAGGTTGATCCAGACGGTCTTGAAGCCCTCGACGCTGAACTCGCGCGGCCAGAGGATGATTCCCGGCTCCATCGATGCCAGCGGCGCGGAGAAGGCGACCGCCAGCACGTTGATGAACGGCACGATCATCATCAGCATCAGGATGACGAGGAACGCGATCACGCCCCATGAGAAAAGCCGGTCACCCATGCTGTGCCGGACGACACCCTTCGCCTTCGATGGGGACTCCGTCGTCTCGTGGGTGACAGGTGCCTGGAGTTTCTGCACGTCTTGCATGTTAGTCGGCCCTCCCGAATCCCGTGATCTTCCAGACGATCGCGGTCATGCCGAGCGTCGCGATCAGGACGAGGACGGAGATCGCGCTGGCGAAGCCGAGCTCATACCGCTGGATACCCATGTCGTAGACGTAGGTCATGATCACGTCGATGCCGCGCTGGATGACCGGGTTCCGCATCACGAAGATCTGGTCGAAGATGCGGAGCAGGCCAAGGATATTGAGCATGAAGACGACTTTCATCGTCCCGGTCAGCAGGGGCACGGTGATCTGGTAGACCTGCTGGAACCGGCTCGCGCCGTCGATCCGCGCCGCTTCGTAGAGCGTCGGGCTGATGCTCGTGATCGCCGCGAGATAGATGATCGCGGCGTAGCCCATGTCCTTCCAGATCGGCAGGCCGATCATCATCGTCCGCGCCCAGTTGGTGTTCGTCAGGAAGCGGACGGGGCCGACATCGAGCAGGGCCAGGAGCTCGTTGACGAGCCCGCCGGACGGCGAGAGGAGATAGATCCACATACCGCCGATGACCACCCATGAGAAGAGGTGTGGCAGGTAGACGGTCGTTTGGGCCAGCTTCTTGAACACGAGGAGGCGGACCTCGTTGAGGGCGAGGGCAACGATGATCGGTGGCAGGAAGCCGAAGATCAGGGTGCCGCCGCCGATGAGGAGGGTGTTGCGGACGACCTGCCAGAACTTCGAGGTCTCCCAGACGTCGACGTAGTTCTGGGTGCCGACCCACTCGCCGCCGCCAAGGAGCCGGAACTCCTGGAAGCTCGAAAGGACGCCCTGGACCAGCGGGTAGTAGACAAAGACGGAGAAGTAGACGATGACCGGGAGGATCATCACGTAGAGCCAGGCATGGCTCCTCATTTGGCGAAGGGTGCGCCCTGTCATGCGCGGATGTCCTTATGGGCTGCGGTTCCCATCGTCCTGCACCCGGTGTGCGAGATATCGATCGTCGATCGATATCGTGATGCCCGGCAGCCCGTTGATACCTGCCTGATAGGCAGGACCCGCACCCATGGTGCGGGTCTGTTCAGCCAATAACGAGGTCACCGGGACCCCGGTGCCCTCTCAATTCTTACTCGTCGATCAGGTCCTCGGCCAGTAGCGCCTCGCGCAGCGCTGCAACGCCGTCGGCCGGCGGCAGGTCGCCGAGGATCATCTGGATGACGTGCTCGTCCAGGATCGGCTGGACCTCCGGGCTCCACTGCGGGCCGGCGACCGCGAGCTGCCCGTATTGCTTCGAGATCTCCTGCGCCTCGGCAAGGCCGGGGAGCTCGCCGATCGGGTTGGTGTAGTTGCTGTTGTACGGCGTCGGCTGTCCGTGGTCCATGCCATGCTCGGTGCCGACCTCGGTCAGGGCGTAGGTATCGCCGTCGACCGTGTAGTCGTGGTCCAGGATACCCAGGGAGCCGAGCGTGATGCCCGGGAAGGTGTGCCACCACTCCATGAACGTGAAGGCCGTTTCCGGATCCTGCGCGTTGACCGGGATCGTCCAGACGCTCGGCTGGCCGCGGTTGAGCAGGATCTCGCCGTTCGGGCCCTCGCATGCCGCGATGCCCTTCGCTTCGAACGGGGAATCCGGGTTCTCGGTCTGGACAGCCTGGTTGAAGAGGCCAACCCAGGTGTCCCAGTAGGTCACGAAGCCGACGCGGTCGGTCATGAACAGGTTGCGGAAGTCGGCCGTCGTCGCGGTGGCGAAGTTCGGGTCGTACAGGCCCTCGGCGTACAGGTTCGCCAGCCACTCGTAGACCGGGATCGCTTCCTCGGTCGCGTAGGGGATCGTGCGGCGGTCTCCGTCCATGACATAGCCGTACATGAGGCCGACGGAGCTCATGAAGGGCTGGATGTCGTAGGTGCCGGCGGTACCGAGGCCGAGCGGACGGCTGCCGTCGCCGACCGGGTCGCCATCGCGGAAGGCGACCATCACGTCATAGACCTCTTCCAGCGTGCGCGGCGTCTCGAGGCCCAGCTTGTCCAGCCAGTCCTGGCGGACGGTCAGCATGCGCGCGCCCTCGAACTTCTGGAAGACGGAGTAGATGCTGCCGTCGTCGTAGGTCACCATGTCCCACTCTTCGGTCGGGATCACGGTCGGGTTGCTGAGGATGGCGGATTCCTGGATCTGGCCGGAAAGCTCCGTAAGGACCTCGTCATTGACGAGGACGTCCACCGTGTCCTGGTTCGTGTAGATGAGGTCGTACTGCACACCGGCCGCGAGGTCGGCAAGCATCTTCTCGCCGTAGTCCGCCGTCGGGTGAACCAGCTCCACCTCGATGCCGGTCAGGCGGGTGATCTCCTGAGCGAAGAGCTCGTCCTCTTCCGGCGTCTTGCCGCCGACGACGGCGCTCAGGATACGGAGCGACTTGCCCTCGAGCGGGAACTGCGCCAGGAACTCCTCCTGCGCGGCCGCGAATTCAGGATCCATCTGGGCGGCAGGTGAGGCGGATGGGGTCTGCGCCCCTGCGAACGCGAAGCGGCCGAGCGCGGCGCCCGCGCCAAGCGCGGTACCTCGCTGCACCAGCGAGCGTCGGGACAGGGAGACGGGAGAGAATCGGCGATCGCGAGCCATCGTGTACTGCTCCTCTACGAAATGTCCGTGATCCTCCGGTGAGATGACCGTCATTCACCGGTCTCGCCAACGCGAGCCCCAACGGCGGGGCAGGACCCAAACGAGCATACGCAAGACAGACCTTGCGCGGATCATCGAACCGTTAAACGGCGCGAGCTGATGTTGTTCGCCTGGCTCCATTGTAGCGGGGTTTTGATACGACCGCACCGAATTCTCCGGCCGAACTTGACAGATGCTACAGAAGTGATACGATACAAGGCATGACATCATGTTGTGTATTGTACCAGGAGGCGATATGGCGGGGTTAGGGGACATCGACGACAAACTGATCGACCAGATCGTCGACATCGCGACGGCGCGTGGCGTGCCCGTCGCCGAGCTCTCCACCGACGAATTGGCGGACGCGCTCGGGATATCGCGCTCGACCCTGTACCGGCGCATCGGGACCCGCCAGGTGCTCAATGCGGCCATGAGAGCCGCCGGCGTCGATACGGGTGAGCGGCCGAAGGCGCCCGAGCGGGTGATCGAGGCGGCGGCAGCCCTGATTCGCGAAGGCGGGCTCCCGGCAATGACAATGGAGTCCGTTGCCAGCCGGGCCAACGTCGCCCTTCCCACGATCTTCGCGCTCTTCGGGAACCGGACGGGGCTCCTCGCCCAGGTGTTCGAGCGCCATGGGCCCGTTCCTCGCATCGCCCATCACCTTCGCGACCTGGAGTATGGCGATGTCGACGGCTTTCAGGCGTGCATACGGGGAGCCTATGGCGAGCTGTGGGACGTCTTCATGGCGGAGCACGGGCTGATCGCAGCGATGGTCCTGGAGCTGCTCAACGACCCGGACGGTGACGTTCGCCGTTTCGTCGAACAGCATTACCTTCCCCAGGTCTTCAACAGGCTCCTGCCCTGGCTCGCCCGGCAGGCTGCGAACGGCATCGTGCGTGACCTGCCGCCCCTCATCCTCGGGCAGCAATTCGTCGCGCCGATGGTCATGCATCTGGCCACCCGGCCACTCGTTCAGTCGGCGAGGGTTGCGCCGCTTCCCGAGCGTGATGCCGCCTGCGCCATCTTCGCCGACCTCTATTGCGCCGCCGTGGTCCAACACGGCGAGAAAGGAAAGACAGGATGATGACTCATGACAGCGCGGTTTCCCTGCGCAACGCGCGGATCGTTCGCGGCAGCGTAGAGATCGTCCCGGCGCTGACGCTGGACATTCCCAAAGGCACCGTCTTCGGCATGGTCGGGCCCAGCGGCTCCGGCAAGACGACGATCATCCGCGCCATCCTCGGCCTCACCCGGCTTGCCGGTGGTTCGGCGACAGTTCTCGGCAAGCCGGCGGGCGATTCGTCGCTTCGCCCGCGCATCGGTTACATGCCGCAGGGCTCCGGCGTCTACCCGGATCTCACCGGGCGCCAGAATCTCGAGTTCTTCGCTTCCGTCTATCACGCCCCGCGTCAACGCGTCGACGAGATGCTGGAGCTGATGAACCTGGCCGGGATCGCCGATCGCCCGGTTGCGACGTATTCCGGCGGCCAGGCCCAGCGCGTCGGTCTCGGGATGGCGCTCATGCACCGGCCCGAGCTTCTTGTCCTCGACGAACCGACGGTCGGGCTCGACCCGCGAATCCGGCGCACGCTCTGGGGCCAGTTCCACCGATGGGCGGAGGAGGGGACCACGCTGGTCGTCTCCACGCACGTCATGGACGAGGCGAACCGGAGCCACAGGATCGGCTTCATCAACAACGGGGCACTGGTCACGGCCGGCTCCCCGGACGAGATTCGCCGCGAGACAGGCCAACACGATCTCGAGAACGCGATCCTGGCGCTCTCGGGCGATATCGAGGAGGTTCGACATGTCGCGTGATGGAACCTTCGCGGTCGCGTGCCGCGTCCTCCACCAGCTCAGGCATGACCGGAGATCCATCGCGATGGTCCTCATCGCGCCGCTGTTCCTGCTCTGGGTCCTGCAACTGACGTTCGAAGGCGCCCCGGGCGTGTTCGAGCGCGTCGGGCCGATGCTGCTCGGCACCTTCCCGTTCACGACGATGTTCCTCGTCACCTCAATCACGATGCTGCGCGAGCGAAACCAGGGCACGCTCGACCGGGCGATGGTCTCGCCGATCGGCCGGGGCGACATCATGGCCGGTTACGCGCTCGCCTTCCTCGTCCTCGCGACGGTGCAGAGCGCGCTCGCGCTCGGGTTCTCGCGCTGGGTGCTGGACATGCCGATCCAGGGCAGCCTGTGGCAGGTGCTGGTCGTCGTGCTGGCCCTTGCGATGTACGGGACGATGCTCGGATTGACGTTGAGCGCCTTCGCGCAGACCGAGTTCCAGGCCGTTCAGTTCATGCCGCTCTTCCTGCTGCCGCAGATCTTCCTCTCGGGCCTGCTGGTACCGACCGAGGCGATGGCGACGGCGCTGGAGTGGATCTCGACGGTGATCCCGCTTCGCTACAGCTTCGAGGTGCTGGTCGGCGTGATGCTGCAAGGCCGCTCGATGTGGACGTCGGACCTTGCCGGGAGCCTCGCGGTCACGCTCCTGATCCCGGTCGCGCTCGTGTTCCTCGGCTCGCTGACCATGAAGCGATCGACGGCGAATTAATCCGCCTTGACGGCATGGGCCATCCGTGGATATCCGCCTAAGTTGCCGGACGGGCCAGATCAGGCCGGACGGACGATGCAGCGGAATCCGAGGTGGCTCATGCCGGTGTCGATCATCTGCGGTTGTCGGGCGGCAGGTCGGTACCGGAAGCAATAGGACCTCGCGCAGAGATGCGACCCGCCCTTCACGACCTTGCGGGGAATGGGGAATTGCGGCTGTCGCGGATCGTGGCTGCTTTCACGGTCGCCGCCGCGCGGGTTCTTTGCCACGCAGCACGACGGGACATCGCCGCCGGGCGTGGCGCTGTACCAATCCGACGTCCATTCCCACACATTCCCGGCCATGTCGAAGAGCCCGTAGCCGTTGGCGGGGAAGGACCCAACCGGGGACGTCCGGGCCCAGCCGTCGGTCTTCAGGTTCTGCCAGGGGAACGCGCCCTGCCACGTGTTCGCGCGTGGCTCGGTTTCCTGGAAATCGCCCTCGCCCCATGTGAACTCGGCGCCGTCCAGGCCACCTCGCGCCGCGTATTCCCATTCCGCCTCGGTCGGCAATGACACACCTGCCCACGCGCAGTACGCTTCGGCATCCTCCAACGCGATGTGCACCACCGGGTGATCCATCAGGTTTGCGATGCTGCTTCCCGGCCCCAGCGGGGAGCGCCAGCTTGCGCCAGGCACCCACGCCCACCAGTTCGCGGTGCTGTCGAGCGGCACCGGCCGCGCGGGCGGTACGAAGACCAGGGAGCCCGGAGCCAGCTGATCCGGCGGGACGCCCGGGAAATCCGCCGGGTCGAGCGGTCGCTCGGCGACGGTGACGTAGCCCGTGGCCGCCTGGAATCGCGCGAACTCGGCGTTCGTGACCGGATGCGGGCTGATCCAGAACCCGTCGACCCGAACCCGCCGCGCCGGTTTCTCCTCCGCATAGTGATGATCCGACCCCATGACGAACGTGCCTCCGTCCAGCCAGACCATGCGGTCGACGGGGTCGCGGTACGCGCGGCGTTCCGTGTCTGTCTGCGTCATCAGTGCGGCTCCAGGTGCGTGGCGTATCCCCGAAGGACCGTCGGCGAGGCCCGTCGTGCGGTGTCACTCGTATGGGAAAGATCCGATGGTTGCCCAATGGTAGTCCCGGTCCCGCCGCGGAGCAATCGCATCGTATTTTATCGTTGACATCTTCTCACACATCGGATATTACCGTTATAGCTAGTTCCGACCGACCGAAGAACGACGTTGCAACACGCCCTGCGTGTGCGCCGGATGCACCTGCGCGCCTCGCAGGGAGCCGAAATGGCGGGAGCGGACGCCAAATCCGTGCCTGTCGCTCTGGCCGGTGCTGTCACCCACATCGAAAGGAGGTGTCGACGTTTGATCACCGGCCAGGGCCGGTGTGGGGCCGAAAGATCTCACGCGCTTGCATGTGCAAAAGAGCTCAACCGGAAAGAGGGAACCTTCGATGGGTACAGGTCGACAGGAAACATCCGGGCAAGACGATCGGGGAGCGACGGAGACGGGAATGCCGGGTCCGGCCTCGATGACGAGGCGGACAGTGATGAAAGCAGCCGTGGCCGGCGCAGCCGCCGGCGCGGCCACGGGGATGGTCAGGAGTGGCGCGCTGGCGCAGGAGCAGCCGGCGTCTCCCGAAGTCATCTCGCCGGGAGGCAACGGGCAGCAGCCGAACATCCTGGTCATCATGGGGGATGACATCGGCTACTGGAACACGAGCGCCTACAACATGGGCATGATGGGGTATCGCACCCCGAATATCGACCGGATCGCGCACGAGGGCGCCATGTTCACCGACGCCTACGGTGAGCAATCGTGCACGGCGGGCCGCTCGGCGTTCATCACTGGTCAGCATCCTTTCCGGACCGGGATGCTCAGCATCGGCCTTCCCGGCGAGGACCGGGGACTCCATGAGGATGACCCGACGTTGGCGGAGCTGCTCAAGCCGCTCGGCTACGCCACCGGCCAATTCGGCAAGAACCACCTCGGCGACATGAACAAGTACCTGCCGACGGTGCGAGGCTTCGACGAGTTTTTCGGCAACCTCTATCACCTGAATGCCGAGGAAGAGCCGGAGAACCCGGATTACCCGGACGATCCCGAATTCCGCGCCCGCTACGGTCCGCGAGGCGTGCTCCATTCATGGGCCTCGGACGTCGACGATCCCACGGAGGATCCGCGCTTCGGCCCGGTCGGGCGGCAGGTGATCGAGGACACCGGTCCCCTGACCACCGAGCGCATGGAGACGATCGACGAGGAGCTGCTCGCCGCATCGCTGGACTTCATGGACCGGTCGGTGAACGAGGGCAAGCCCTTCTTCAACTGGTTCTGCCCGACCCGCATGCACATCTGGACGCACCTCAAGCCGGAAACCGAGGGCTCAACCGGCCTTGGCTCCCAGGCTGACGGCATGGTCGAGCTGGACGGATACGTCGGCCAGCTGCTGCAATGGCTGGAGGAGCGCGGTATCGCCGAGAACACGATCGTGATCTTCACGACCGATAACGGCGCGCAGGTCTTCTCCTGGCCAGACGGCAACATGACGCCGTTCCGGGGCGAGAAGAACAGCAATTGGGAGGGCGCGTACCGGATCCCGATGATGATCCGCTGGCCGGCCATGATCCCGGCGGGCACCGTCTCGAACGGGATCATCTCGTTGCAGGACCTGCTGCCGACCCTCATGGCCGCGGCCGGGATGCCCCATATCAAGGAGCAGCTGCTCATGGGGTACGAGGTCGGCGAGAAGACCTACAACGTCCATCTCGACGGCTACAACCAGCTCGACCACCTCGACGGCGCCGAATCGGCCCGGGAGACCTTTTTCTACTTTAGTGACGACGGCGACCTGGTCAGCATGCGGGACGGCCGCTGGAAGTTCATCCTGATGGAGCAGCGCGCTCTGGGCCTCGACGTATGGTTCGAGCCGTTCGAGGAATTGCGGACGCCGAGGCTGGTCGACCTGCTCGGGGATCCGTTCGAGCGCGCACCGCTCGAGAGCGCGAACTACGACATCTGGATGCTGGAGCGGCTCTTCCTCTTCACGGGTGCCCGCGACACGATCCAGGAGTTCGTCCGGACCTTCATCCCATTCCCGCCGCGCACGGCCGGCGAGCGGGTGGATCGCATCCGCAACATGATCGAGAACATGACCACCCCGTAAAGGAGGCGAGATGCGTTCCAGACGAGACGACAACCCGGCCGGAACCGTCGCCAGTCATCGCCTCACGCGGCGCGAGACGTTGCGAGGCATTGGCGGGGCGGGCATGGCGCTGGCCGCGACGGGCGAGATTGCGGGCGCAACGCAGGTCGCGACCCCGGCCACGCCGGGATCATCCGCCGTCGGCTCCGATCAGCCGAACATCCTGGTGATCATCGTCGATGAGATGCGGGACTGGATGTGGTTCCCGGACCAGGACATCCTGAACGAGCGGTTCCCGAACATGGCGCGCCTGCAACAGGGCGCGGTCCGCTTCGGTCGCCACTACACGGCCTCGAACATGTGCAGCCCCTCGCGCGGGAGCCTGTTGACCGGGCTCTACTCGCACCAGACCGGCTTCGTGCTGACGCAGGGGAGCAACGCCGCGACCCTTCAGGGCCGTCCGGGCTCCGTCGAAAGCGACGCGTCGCCGGAGGCCGAGCCGCCACCGTGGCCACCGCTGGACCCGCGCTTCCCGACATGGGGCACGCTGCTTCGCCAGCAGGGCTACGAGACGTACTGGTGGGGCAAGTGGCACGTCAACGATGACTCGTGCGACCTGGAGCAGTACGGGTTTTCCGGCGGCACCTGTCCCTCGCCGAACGGCGCGCCGGGCGAGGGCACGGAGGTGGACCCGGACATCGCCGACCAGGCGATCAGCTGGCTCCAGGGGCAGGGGGACCGCGGTCCATGGTGCACGACGGTGAGCTTCGTCAATCCGCACGACATCCAGTGGTACCCGCGTCAGACTCGGCATGTGCCCGGCCAGCGCAATCCCGAACCGGTCTTCGATGAGCTGCCGCCGAACTACGAGACGCCGGATCAGCTCATCGACCAGAACAAGCCGCGCCTGCAGCTTGTCTCCGAGATGGCGCTGCCGCAAGTCTTCGGCGAGATTCCGCATTACGGCCCGAACTTCGAGCGCGGCTGGCTGAAGATGCTGGACCTCTACTACCAGCTGCATGGCGACGTCGACGCCGAGATCGGCCGCCTGCTCGATGCGCTGGAGGCGAACCCGGAGGTCGCGGCGAATACGATCATCGTGTTCACCTCCGATCATGGTGAATACGCCGGGTCGCACGGCATGCGGGGCAAGGGCGCGGGCCTCTACGAGGAGGGCATCCGGGTGCCGCTCTGGGTGAAGGACCCGACCGGCCGCTTCGCCGCGCAGCCCGAAACCGTCCGCGACGAGGTCACCTCCAGCGTCGACCTCGTCCCGCTGCTCCTGTCGTTCGCGACCGGCGGGAACGACTGGCGGAATTCGCCGGAGCACGCGCACTTGGCCGATCGATTCGACATGACGACGCTGCTCGCGGATGCCGGGGCGCCGGGGCGGCCGTATGCCTTGCATGCGACCGACGAGGACGGCTTCGAGTTCGGGCCGCGACTCTTCCGGTTCCTGCAAGACGCGCCTTTCCACGTCATGGGGCTCGTCACGAAGGATGCGAAGATCGGCGTCTACGCGAACTGGGCGGAGGACTCCGACGAGATTCTTGAGCAGGGGCAGGAGGTGGAATTCTACGACTACACCACTGAAGAGGGTCGGCTGGAGCTGGTGAATTCGGCGGGCGTCCAGAACCAGCAGTTCAGGGAGATGTACGACCTGCTGATGACCGACGCCGTGCCGAACGAGCTTCGCGCCACGCTGCCGCCTGAGCTCGAGGCCGCGAGGCAAGACACGATCGCGGCGAGCGTCGCGCGGATCGCCTACGATCGCGCGTTGGCCCGCGACGAGTGAGCTCCATAGCATCTGCCTGACCCGGATCGCTGACGTGGCGTCCGGAAGATGGGTCGATGATGAAGCGCGGCTCCCCGCCGGATGCCGCGCTTTCGTCGTGTCCCGCCCCTTCGGGTAGTTCATGGCCAGGCGCCGTCACCGCACGGGTGTCGGTGCATCGTTGCGCTTGTCGAATTGGTATCGTATAGACAAAATTCACAAAAGCCATGAACATGACATCTTCCACCCGGTGAAGACAGCACCGGCGAAAATCGAGTGATCGACCGAACCGTAGACGAGTGCATCGCAACAGGGGAGGGGAGGACACCGTATGGGTCACCGTGATACGCAGGATTCGGAGCCGTCTGGTCGCGTAACGATCGGCGTGCTGACGGAATCGGTCGCCGGTGAGACGCGGGTCGCCATGATCCCGGATACCGTCCGGAGTCTGGCACCGAAAGGGATCGATGTCGTCGTCCAGGCGGGCGCCGGCGAAGGGTCGTCCATCCACGACGACGAGTACACCGCAGCAGGCGCGACCGTCGTGCCTGACGCGGCGAGCGTCATCGAGCGGGCGGACATTATCGCCCGCGTCCAGGCGCCGTCACAGGACGAAGTCCGGCAGCTCCGCCAGGGGCAAACGCTGATCAGCCTGCTCGCGCCGCTGTCGAACCACGACCTCGTGCGCTCACTGGCGGACCAGGGCGTCACGGCGCTGGCGATGGACGCCGTGCCGCGCATCACCCGCGCCCAGTCGATGGACGCGCTCTCGGCGATGAGCACGATCGGCGGCTACAAGGCCGTCCTCCTCGCAGCCAATGCGCTGCCGAAGTTCTTTCCGTTGCTCATGACCGCCGCCGGCACGATCGCGCCGGCGAAGGTGCTCGTGCTTGGCGCGGGTGTCGCGGGCTTGCAGGCGATCGCCACGGCCCGCCGCCTCGGCGCTGTCGTCGAGGCGTACGACGTCCGCCCGGTCGTCAAGGAGCAGGTCGAGAGCCTCGGCGCGAAGTTCATCGAGATCGATATCGGCGGCGACAACCTCCAGACCGCCGGCGGCTATGCCCGCGAGATGACACCGGACGAGCTGCGACGCCAGCAGGAAGCATTGAACGAGCACATCGCCCGCTTCGATGTCGTGATCACGACCGCGCTGGTGCCGGGACGCCCGGCGCCGAAGATGGTCCCCGAGGTTGCCGTCCAGAAAATGCGGACCGGCAGCGTCATCGTGGACCTCGCCGCCGAGACCGGTGGCAACTGCGAGCTGACCGTGCCCGGCGAGGTGGTCGAACGCGAGGGCGTCACCATCATCGGCTTGCTGAACCTGCCGGCGTCACTCCCGGTGCACGCCAGCCAGATGTACGCCCGGGTGGTGCAGAACTTCCTCGGGCTGCTGATCCAGGACGGCGCGATCAATCTCAACCTGGATGACGAGATCATCCGCGGCATGTGCATCACGCGCCACGGCGAAATCATCCAGGAACAGACGCGCAAGGTCATGGGCCTGGGCGAGGCCGCAGCACCGCCTCCGGCTCCGGAACCTGAATCCGAACCCGGATCGGAGGCTGAATCCGTCGAGGCCGGTGTCGCCGAAGAGAAGTCCGATCCCGTCGAGGACGGTGTTGACGTCGACATCGTCGACGAGGCGGTAGCCGGGACCGATGAGGAGACCGGCCAGCTGGAGTCGGGCGAGACGGACGTCGCCGGCGCGCTGGAGGAGAGTGCCGAATCCGTCGAGCACAAGCCGATCGCCATGCCGTCGTCACCTGACGACGATGACACGCCGATCGAAATGCCGTCGGGGGAAACCGCCGATTCGACCACGGACGAGACGTTGACGGACGTCGAGCAACGTCCGACCGGGGAAGGGGCGCACGATTCCCGGCTCGAAGAGACCACGACGCGTGCCGAGGACGATTATGTCCCCGGGGAGGAAGAGGTCCGGCTCGAGGAGGTGAGCGAGCCGACCGACGAAGACGCGACCGATCGCGAGGGTAGCGGAGGGAGCACGGCGTAGCGTCATCGAGCCCGGTATCCGGGAGCCGACGCGAAGCCGCCTGACGGGACCAGAGGGAGGCAGATCAGTTGGAAACGAGCGTAATCCAGGGCGCGTATATCCTCATCCTCGCCATCTTCCTTGGCGCGGTGTTGATCATGCGCGTCCCGCCCACACTGCACACGCCGCTCATGTCGGCGACGAACATGATTTCCGGTATCGTCCTGCTTGGCGCGATGATGGTGCTCGGCTCGGTCGATGACTGGTGGATCCAGGTCTTGGCGTTCATCGCGGTCGCCTGCGCGACGGCCAATGTCGTCGGCGGCTACTTCGTCACGGACCGCATGCTGGCGATGTTCAGGCAGCGACCGGTAGCCGCTGCGAAGGATGATGCGGAGCAGGCCCGATGATCGACAACTGGCGAGACGCATTTATCGACCTGACGTATCTCATCGCGGCGGTCCTGCTGGTCGTCTCGATCAACCGCCTCGGGAACCCGAAGACGGCTCGAAGCGGCAACCAGATGGCCGCCGGCGGCATGGTGCTGGCCGTTATCGCGACCTTCTTCACCGACCGGATCGACCAGAATTACTTCCTGATCTTCCTGGCGATCCTCATCGGCGCGGTTCCCGGCTACTACATGGCGATGCGCGTCCAGATGACCGCGATGCCGCAGATGGTCGCGATCTTCAACGGTCTCGGCGGCGCCGCTTCCGGCTTTGTCGCGGTGGCGGAGTTCCTCGCCGTGCCGGACATGACCCGGGCGACGGTTACCTCGGTTGCGCTTGGCTGCATCATCGGCTCCGTCGCCCTCACGGGGAGCGGCGTGGCCTACGCCAAGCTCCAGGGGCTGATCTCCGGCCGCCCGATCATCTTCGGCAACCGCCAGGCGATTACCGGCGGCCTGCTGGTCGGCCTTGCCGTCCTGACCGTGTTGACGATCGTCCTGCGGGACGGCGCAGCGGCCCAGACGGTGCTGGTGCTGACCTTCCTGCTCGCGCTGGTGGCCGGCGTACTGCTGGTCATCCCGATCGGTGGCGCGGATATGCCCGTCGTCATCGCGATCCTGAACGCGTTCTCCGGTGTCGCGGCCGTCTTCACCGGCTTCGCGCTGGATAACCAGCTCATGATCATCGCCGGCACGCTCGTCGGCGCGTCGGGTATGTACCTGTCGCTGCTGATGGCTCGCGCGATGAACCGCTCGCTGACGAACGTCCTCTTCGGCGCCTTCGGCGTCGATCCAGCCGCCGCCAAGGGTGGTGACGAGGCGGTCGAGGCGAAGCCGATCCGCGAGACGACTCCGGACGACGCGGCGATCTCGCTCGCCTACGCCCAGCGTGTCATCGTGGTGCCGGGCTACGGCCTCGCCGTCGCCCAGGCGCAGCACGCGGTCCAGGAGCTCGCGGCCCTGCTGCAGGAGCGCGGCGTGGATGTTCGCTACGCGATCCATCCCGTCGCCGGCCGCATGCCTGGACACATGAACGTCCTGCTGGCCGAGGCGAACGTGCCGTACGACGACCTCTACGAGATGGACGACATCAATGGCGAGTTCTCCAAGACCGACGTCGCGCTCGTGATCGGCGCGAACGACGTGACGAACCCGGCGGCGAAGGACGATCCGTCCAGCCCGATCTACGGCATGCCGGTCCTTGCCGTGAACGAAGCCGAGCGCGTCATCGTTCTCAAGCGCGGCATGAGCCCGGGCTTCTCCGGCGTCGAGAACGAACTCTTCCACCTGCCGAACACCTCGATGCTGTTCGGCGATGCGAAGGAGTCGCTCCAGAAGCTGATCGCGGAGGTCCGCGCCGCATAATCTGCCAACCACCTTGGGGAAGGGGGAGACGAGGCCCTGGCGATGCGTCGCCAGGGCCTCGTCACGTCTGTGCGGATCGTGAACGCCAGTGGACACTGGCTTGCAGGCGGGAGTATCGTTGCGCGGGCGGGTGGTGTGAATCATCCGGCCCGATACATCGTCATCTGTCCCATGAAACCAGCGGCGGAGAACAGCGTGGCCACCAACTCCCAGGAACCAGTCATCGAGAGTTCCGAGCACGTCAACGGCGTCTCGGTCGATCAGTTTGTCTCCGTCGGCGAGTCGATGACGCCGACGCTCGAGACCAAGGGGCGACCCCATGTGGTGATCGTGGGCGCCGGCTTCGGCGGCCTCTCCGCCGTCAAGGCGCTGGAGGATGCCGATGTCGACATCACGGTCGTCGATCGGCGGAACCATCACCTCTTCGTGCCGCTCCTGTACCAGGTGGCGACCGCTCAGCTGACGCAGGAGCATATCGCCCAGCCGATCCGTCGCATCCTGAAGCGCCAGAAGAACGTCAAGGTCCATTTGGACGAGGCGACCGGGATCGACATCGAGAACAAGACGCTCCGGTTCGCGGCTGGCGACTCGATGAAGTACGACTACCTGATCATCGCTGTCGGCGCGAAGGACTCCTACTTCGGCAACGACCACTGGGCGGAACGCGCCTGGGGCCTGAAATCCCTCGAGGACGCCGAGCGCATCCGGCAGCGCATCCTCATCAACTTCGAGAAGGCGAACCGCGAGACCGATCCGGAACGCCGCAAGGAGCTGCTGACCTACGTGCTTGTCGGCGGTGGCCCGACCGGCGTGGAGATGGCGGGCGCCATCGCCGAGATCGCTAACTTCACCGTCCTGCACGAGTACGACAACTTCGATTCCCGCTCGACCCGGATTGTCCTGCTCGAAGGCATGGACCGCATCTTCCCGATGTTCCATCCGGATCTGTCGAAGGCGGCGGCCGAGGACCTCAAGAAGCTCGGCGTCGAGGTGCGGACCGGGGCGATGGTCACCGACGTCGATGAGAAGGGGGTCACCATCGGCGGCTCCGAGCGGATCAACGCCGATACCATCATCTGGGCGGCCGGTATCCAGGCGGCGTCCCTGACGCCGGAGCTGGCCGGGGTCGTCGATCTGGATCGCGCGAAGCGTGTGCCGGTGACGCCGGAGCTCTTCGTGCCCGGGCATCCGGAGATCTTCGTGATCGGCGATGCCGCCGTCATCAAGGGACCGGACGGCAAGCCGCTGCCCGCCGTTGCCCCGACCGCCATGCAGGGCGGCGAGCACGTCGCGAAGAACATCAAGCGCGCCCTTCGCGGCGAGGCCTATGCTCGCTTCGTTTACAACGACAAGGGCAGCATGGCGACCATCGGCCGCAACCGCGCCGTCGCCCAGATCAAGGGATTGCGCTTCACGGGCTTCATCGCCTGGTGGCTCTGGGCCGTTGTCCATATCCTGCAGCTGATCTCGTTCCGCAACCGTCTCTTCGTCTTCTGGCAGTGGACGTGGGATTACTTCGGATACAACCGCAACGCCCGCGTGATCGTTGACCATTCCGGCGACGACAAATAGCGGTCCAGTCTCTATCGAGGGGCGAATAACCAAACGCTCCTCGCTCACCGGCCCAAGGTCGAAATCAGGCGGACAGGCTCATCACGAACGTCAAGGAACCGGCCGGGCACGACGCCCGGCCGGTTCTCTCTTTGTGTATCTACCCGCATATCGCCGCGGCGGTCGGCATCACCGTCCGGTCGAGAGTGCTCCCGAGACGGCGGTGAGCACATCGTCGAGGTCGAACGGTTCGAGCAGTGTGGTGCAACCCGCCCGGCTGAGCTCCGCGGCGATATCCGGGTCGATCGTGCAGTAGATGAGGGGGATTGGCTCCACGATGCTCAGCGCCACGATATCCGGCATCGGAAACGAGCATGGCGACACGGGGAAGATCTCCGGGTTCACCATGATGAGATCCGGTGTCATCTCCAGGATGTCGCGCCAGTCAGGCAGGTAGGCCATGAGAGTGACGTCGTACGCCTCGTCGGAAAGCAGTTGCCCGAGGATCGCGAGCACGTCGACGTTCGTCTCCATGACGACGATGTGCCTGGTTGACACCTCACGTGCGGACTCGCGCCAATTGGTGAAAGCGATTCCGGGCATGGCGGGCCTTCCTCGTGCCGCATATGGAGAGAAGCCGGGCGGTACCCATGAGGGCACGGGGTTACGGACAGCTGGCACTGCATGAAGACGTGCAACCTGGATGCTCTTGAGCGCTGGATGCGTAGTAGAATGGGTGCCAGGAACATCCATGTAGGGTCCTTATAGACACGACGTATGCAAACGGGGCCGACCTGTTCGTCCATGCTGCACTTTGCATACAGCGTTTTCCACCCATCGTTGTGAATAGGCGCGAAACTACATAATTGAGCGCGCTGGTTGGTGGGAGGTGTCAGTTGGCCGTTTTGAGCGATTCAACCAATCATGACAAAGCGACGCTGGGCGGGGTTGTTCGCCAGCGGCGGCGAGAATTGGGCCTGACTCAGGAAGAACTCGCTGAACGCATTGGCGGCAACGTCCGGCAGTCGGACATCTCTCGTCTCGAGCGGGGCGGTATCGGGCTGCCCCGCCGCGATCGTCTCGAAGCCATCGCCGCTGCACTCGATGTGACGCCCGGGTTCCTGCTCCTGCGCTCGAACTGGTTCGGAGAAGCAGAATCAGCCGAGAAGCCCGCAGGTTTCCGCGAAACGGACGATCGTTCCGATACGCCGGAGGCGGAGGCCACCGACCTCGACGTGACGGTCGAAACGACATCCTTGCCTGCTACATCGGACCTGCGGGCCGCCATCTCGCGGGCGTATGAGGTTAGTCGACGCACCAGCGAGCTCATCCAGGCATCGTCACAGGCGCTTTCCGGACGACGCCTGCGCGAGTCCGGGGAGCCGGAATAACGGGCGCTTTCCCCGCTCCCACCAGGCGCCGTCACGCACCTTGACGAGTGATGGGCGCACAGCGGAGACCACGTCGGATCAGCGCTGGCCCGAGCCCTGCGGGACGTCGGCATCGATGATTCTCAGCGATGCCGCATGTTGGCTCGCCAAGCCGCGCCGGACGTGGGTTGATACCCGCTCACCGCGCGTCAGGGGCTCTTCATGGATCACAAACGGCAGATGCCGGCCATCGTTATCGGTGCGTCTGCGGGAGGTATCCAGGCTCTGCTGGACCTCGTTTCCGAGCTTCCGGCTGACTTCGGTGCTCCGGTCCTCGTTGTCGTCCATATCGGCCGATCCCGAAGTGTGCTGCCGAAGCTGATCGAGCGGGCGGGGGTGCTCCCCGCAACCCATGCCCGCGATGGCGACCGGGTGCGGTCCGGACACATCCATGTCGCGCCGCCGGACTTCCACATGCTCCTGCGTGGCGACCGGATCGCACTCTCCCATGGTCCAAGGGAGAACCACAGCCGGCCCGCGATCGACCCACTGTTTCGCTCGGCGGCCTCCTCGGCGGGACCAGGCGTTATCGGGATCGTCCTGTCGGGCGCACTGAGCGACGGGAGTGTCGGGCTTCAGGTCATCAAGGCGCGAGGCGGTACCGTAATCGTGCAGGATCCTGAAGAGGCGCTCATTGGTGGCATGCCGCTGAGCGCGCTGCGGAGTGTTGACGCCGACAAGGTGCTCCGGGCCCGCGAGATTGGCCGTCACCTGGCGAGCCTGTCGTTCACCTCGCCATCGACGCAGGAGGAGCAGTCCGTGGCAGATTCCGAAGATCGCGACCGTGAGATGATCTCCCAGGATTTCCGGGAGCAGGAAGCCAACCGGCGGGCGGGTGAGTTGACGATGTTTACCTGCCCCGACTGCGGTGGAACCTTGTGGCAATCGGCATCGCGCAACGGCTCGTTCCGCTGTCATGTCGGTCACACCTGGGGAGCCGAGACCCTCCTGGGCAACAAGTCCGAGGAGCTCGAGGCCGCGCTCTGGTCCAGCGTTCGCCTGCTGGAGGAGCGGGCCACGCTCAGCCGCCAGCTGGCCCGGCGCGTTCGCGATACGACGGACGACCGCCAACGCGCCGATGACATTCACGAGCAGGCAAAGCTGGACGAGCGACGGGCAGATGCGATTCGTGAGCTGCTCAACACACCGCTCAACACTGCCCTCCAACTCGCCGACTATGACGTTACGAACGGGGAATAGGCGGCGTCGTGAGGGGCCTCTTGGTCCTGGCGACGACCCGTGCCGGAAGTGCGTTGGACCGGCATCGCCACGACGTTGGTAGGGTGATCTCCGTTACAGTATGAAGCGTCTGAATGCTCCCGAGGTCCGGCGACCTGCGGCCGATACGGCGTGAAGGTAATACCGGCGCCGTAGTGCCGGTGAGGCGACCGCGATTTCTAGTGTGAGAGATATCAGGTGGACGCAGGCAACGAACCTCAAACATCGTCTTTTTTGGTCGTCATGGGCGCCTCAGCGGGCGGCCTCGAGAGCCTGACCGCGGTCGTCTCCAGGCTGCCGGCCGATTTCCAGGCGCCGGTCGTCATTGGCATGCATGTGAGCCCCAGCCGTAGGTCGTCGCTCGCCGAGATCCTGGGCCGAAGAGGGCCGCTGCCGGTCTCGACTATCGAAGGGCGCACGCCGCTCGAACCCGGCCGGATCTATGTGGTTCCGGCAAACCGCAATGTGAGGATCGTCGACGGGCACGCGGAGTTGGAAGAGGTCGGAGGAGGTCCGCATCCGTCGGTCGATCTCATGTTCCGAAGCGCGGCGGAGGCGTATGGTGAGGACCTGATCGCCGTCGTCCTTTCCGGCACAGGCTCGGATGGCGCGTTGGGCGCTCGTGAAGTCAAGAGCGCCGGCGGCACCGTCATTGTCCAGGATCCGGAAAACGCCGCCTACCCGGGAATGCCCCTGTCGCTTTCGCTCTCCGACGTCGATGTGACGGCCGATCTCGACCGTATCGGGAGCCTGTTGGTCGAGTTCGTCAGCGGTTCCTATGCCGTGCCCACTCCATCGGACCCGTCCCAACTCCGGGCGTTCCTCGAGGAATTGCGCGAGGAGACGGGCGTCGACTTCACGAACTACCGTCATGGCACGATCCAGCGTCGCATCCAGCGCCGGATGGCGGCGACCAGCCAGACGTCGTTCCAGGACTACGTGCGCTACATGCGGGAAGACCCCGAAGAGCGACAACGGCTGGCCAAGAGCTTCCTCATCAATGTCACGAAGTTCTTCCGCGATCCGGAGCTGTTCGAATACCTGCGCGAGCAAATCCTGCCGGAGCTGCTCCGCGAGGCCAGGCTGCGCAACGACGAGCTGCGGATCTGGTCGGCCGGCTGCTCGACCGGGGAAGAAGCCTTCTCGCTGGCGATGATCGTGGACGAGTTGCTGGATCAGCTCCAGGTGGACGTGACGGTTCGCATCTTCGCCACCGACCTGGACGAGGAAGCCGTCGCCTTTGCGCGGCGCGGTGTGTACCCGGCACGTGCGCTGGACGAAATGCCCGACGACGTTGTCGAGCGGTACTTCACGCCGATTGGCGATGAGTATGAGGTCCGGAAACATATCCGGAGCATGCTCGTCTTCGGTGAGCACGACCTCTCGCGCCGGGCGCCGTTCCCGAGGATCGACCTGATCCTCTGCCGCAACGTCCTGATCTACTTCACACCGCCGCTGCAACGACGCGCGCTGGAGCTCTTCGCCTTTTCATTGCGCAATGGCGGCTACCTCGTGCTCGGCAAGTCCGAAACGGCCCGTCCGTTGGGCGAGCATTTTGCGCTCGACCAGGGCCGCCTCAAGGTGTTCCGGCGCGTGGGTGAACGACGGCAGATCCTGCGGTCCAACCTTCACGACGCCATGCTCCTGCCGCCAAGCAAGGCATTGATCCAGCGCCCGCACGGATCGGCACCACTTGCTCGCGCCGGAACGGAGCGGCGGCAGCCAGATCCGCCGCGACCCTCGTGGGATCGCGAGCATATCCTCTATTCCTTACCGTACGGGCTCGTGATCGTGAACCGGTCGTACGACATCCAGTACATCAACAACCAGGCCCGGAGCCTGCTCGGGATTCATACCACCGCCATGGAGCAGGACCTGATCCACCTCATCCAGCGGTTCGATCCTTTACAGGTACGACGCCTCATCGACACCGTCGTCCAGACGAAGGATCGGGCAAGCGAGATCCTTACCGCCGGGGAACAGGCGGGCGACGCCTTGCAGAGCATCGAGTTGGTCGGGGTTCCGATCGACGGCCGCGATGAGCAGGATCCCAACATCGCCGTCACCATCGTGAACGTCACCGAACGGGAACAGATGCGCCGCCGGCTTGCCGCCGCAGAGGAATCCGCCGCTCGCCTCGCCAGCGCGAACGAGGAGGTCCTGCTCACGAATCACCAGCTCAACCAGGCGCTCCAACGTCTTCGCGACGAGAACGAGCAGCTGCAGGTCGCGAGCGCGGAGATCCAGGCCGCGACCGAAGAGGTCGAAACCCTCAATGAGGAGCTGCAGGCGAGCAACGAGGAGCTGGAGACCCTCAACGAAGAGCTCCAGGCCACCGTCGAGGAGCTGAACACCACCAACGATGACCTGGAAGCGCGGTCACTCGAACTCCAGACCATCGCCGTCAACGACGAGGCGGCGCGCAGACAGCTCCGCGGCATTCTCGACGCTCTGGACGACGGCGTGGTCGTGGTGGACGGCAACGGCGCGATCATGCTCCAGAACAGCATGGCGACGAGCATCTTCGGCCCGGGGATCGACGCGGGAGCGTTCCTCGACCAAGATGGCGAGCCAATCGCTTCCGACCATACGCCCATCACCCGCGCTGCCCGGGGCGACACGTTCTCGATGACGTTCCGGCTGCAAAGGCAGGACGATACCATTCCGCTCTACGAGGCGATCGGCCGGCCGGTGGCCGTCTCCGGGCCCCTCCGGCTCGGCGTCTTCACCGTCCGCCTGTGCCCGGAGAAGGAGCCCGGCGAGTAACGCTTTCCCGCCGTGAGCCTGCGTTCGCCCGGCCTGTACGGTGTCAGCGAGGGCCGTCAGCGGGCCGGTGTGCCCGGCTGTCGGACCAGTGATGGCATGGTGGCGGGAGCGACCTCCTGCGGGTCACCGTCCCGAGCGCATCCAGCAGCTCATCGAGGTCGAATGGCTTGAGGATGATGCGATTGGCCAGCGTCAGGTCGTCCTCCGGCATGTCGCGAAGCCGCATTGCGTCCGCCGTGCAGACGATGATCGGGATGCTGGCGGTCTCGGGCGCGCTGCGGAGAAGCCGGAGCACCTCCCAGCCGCTGTCGCCGGCCGATCCGAACGGATCGATCAGGATCGCCGCCGGCCGATGGTCGCGCACATCGTTCAGGACCTGGCACCGGTGGGCCGTGATCGGCACATACCCCTCGCTTTCGAGGAGCTCGTGGAGCAGGGCCCGGATCATCTTGTCCCGTTCCAC
>DATGPC010000187.1:0-5796 GCA_035305265.1 Thermomicrobiales bacterium
CGATCGGGCTCTCACTGCTGGCCGGTGTGGCGCTCGGCGGTCAGGCGGCGCTCATGGTGCTTCCGCTCGCGTTCCTGCTCGCACTTGTCCGCGCGCGCCATGTGCGGAGAACCCTGCTCGTTGTCCTGATCTGCCTGGGCGCCGGGTCGTTGCGATCCGAATCTGTTTCTCCGCCTCTACCGACGAGTGGGATGCAGGGAACCGTCGTGGCGACCGGGGTCGTCGTTTCGTTTCCGGTCGCGTCCACGGAGTCAGAGCGGGTGCTGGTTCGTGTCGAGCAAATCCGGGATGCTCATGGCGCGTGGCTCGACGTCTCAGGCACAGTGCTCGCGTACATGTCGGACCAGCGCGACGGACTCAGCCTGTACGACCGGGTCACGGTCAGGTGGCGCCTGACAGACGTGGATCGGTTGCCACCGGGATACGCTTCGTTCGTGCGTTCCCAGGGCGCATTTGCGTCCGCCCGTGTACAGGGCTACGAGATCGATGACCATGGTCCGGAGGTCTTCGAAAGGCTGGCGAACGGTCAACGGTCAATCTCGACGGCGCTCGAGTCCGCACTTCCCGGGGACGCCGGTGCGTTGGCATCCGGGATCGTCACCGGGAACGACAGCTCGTTGTCGGCAAGCACCGAAGATGCGTTCCAGGTGACAGGCACCGCGCACATCACAGCCGTGAGTGGCCAAAATGTCGCGCTTCTTGTCGGGTTCCTCTCGTTATGGATGCGTCCGGGGAATGGCATACAGCGACTGGCCGTTCACGGTTTGTTGCTTGCAACGGTGTGGTCGTATGCCGTCATGGTTGGCCTCGAGCCTCCCGCGCTTCGTGCGGCCACCGTCGCGTCGCTGACGATTCTCGGCGCGTACACCGGGCGTCGACCCGATCCGCTGACCCTCCTTGCGCTGACGCTTGGCGGGATGGCGATGATCGACCCGGACGCGCCCCGCTTGGTCGGCTTCTGGCTCTCCGCTTCGGCGTCCTGGGCGCTCTGCACCGTTGTACAGCCTCAGGCTCCCAAAGGACTTCGACGCAAGGTAGCCAACATCCTTCTCGGCCCTCTAGTGGCGTCCATCGCCACCTTGCCGATCCTGATTGCGACATTCCATGACTGGTCACCGGTCGCCCCGTTCGCCAATGCGATCCTCAGCCCGCTCATGACCGTGCTTTTTGGCGCAACGTATCTCTTCACGCCGATCGCCTTGTTGCCCGGGCCATGGGCGTCGTTCGTCGCGTGGATGCCCGGTATCGGACTGGACCTGGCGATCTCCATCGTGGAGCGGATGGCGTCGATCGCGCCGCAGGTTCATCTGGACGGAGCGGGTCCCGCTGGCGTCGTGATGATCGCGATCCCCTGCCTCGCGCTATTGCTGGCGATGAGCCGGGACGGTGAGCGTTGGATTCGACTGATCGGGCGCGCATGGGAAAGCGCGGGAACGCCGCGTCATCCTTGACAAGAAGCCGGCAAAAAGCGTATCTTCCGTTGCGCCGCGCCCCCATAGTCTAGCGGCCCAGGACGTCACCCTTTCAAGGTGAAGATCGCGGGTTCGAATCCCGCTGGGGGTACCATCGAGCCGTGACCACTGTGGTCACGGCTCTTTTGCTGCCCCGGAGGAGAGAACCAGCATGCGTGGACTGACGGCGGATGAGGTGATCGCGAAGCTTGATCTCGCTCCACTGGAAGGGGAGGGCGGGTATTTTCGCCAGACGTGGATCCGGGAAAGTGACACCACGGGCCCACCGATCGGGACGTGCATCCTGTACCTCGTCACGCCTGATTCCTTCTCCGCACTGCACCGCCTGGAACATGACGAGATCTTCCATTTCTACCTGGGCGATCCGTGTGAGGCCGTCTCGGTGGACCCGGACGGGCGACTGACCGAGTTGACCCTCGGTCAGGACATCATGGCCGGGATGCAGGTGCAGCACGTCGTTCCCGCGCGCTCATGGCAGGGAGCGCGCCTTGCGCCCGGAGGCTCCTGGGCACTGCTCGGGACGACGATGGCGCCGGGTTTCCACATTGACGGCTTCGAGCTTGCGACGGCGGACGACATCGAGGTGTTTGAACCACAGGTCGCGGCTCGCGTTCGCGCCTTCCTGGCTCCTCAGCCATAATGAAACGTAGATAGTCCGGTCATGGGGACGTGGCCGGAGGATGACACCTGCGCTCGATGCGCTGGCATGACCTAGCTGGAGGACAACAGTGGACATCATTCTTCCCGTTGCCGGGCTTGGAACCCGACTGAGACCACACACGTGGAGCAAGCCGAAGCCGCTGGTGACGGTTGCCGGCAAGGCGATGCTGGCGCACGTGCTCGATCGCGTCATGCCCGTCAAGCCCGAGAAGCTCGTGTTCATCACCGGCTATCTCGGTGAGATGATCGAGGAGTGGGCCCGGGAGAACTATCCGGACGTCGAGCTGGTCTTCGTCGAACAGCCGGAGATGCTCGGACAGTCCGATGCGATCTACCGGACACGGGAGCATGTCAACGGCGATGCGCTGATGCTCTTTCCGGACGCGCTTTTCGAGGCGGATTTCACCGGCCTTGCTGACCGAGCCGTCGACGGCGTTGCCTTCACGAAGCACGTGGAGGATCCGTCCGCGTATGGCGTGGCGCTCCTCGATGACGACGGGAAGATCACGAAGCTGATCGAGAAGCCTCAGGAGCCGGTTTCCCACGAAGCCGTCATCGGTATCTACTACTTCAAGGACATGAAGGAGCTTTACTCGGCGATCGAGGAGCAGATGGAGCGCAACATCCAGCTCAAGGGCGAGTATTTCATCGCCGACGCCATCCAGATCATGATCGACCGGGGAGCGCGCTTCGAAATCGAGCAGATCGACATCTGGGAAGATGCGGGGAACGCGGAGGCTCTGCTGGACACGAACCAGTACCTGCTTTCCTCCGAGCCGCCGTCGCCGGCACAGCGCACGGGCTCCCTGATTGTTCCCCCGTCGTTCGTTCACCGCGAAGCGAAACTCGAGGATGCCGTCGTCGGGCCCTATGCCAGCATCGGGAAGGGGACCGTCATCCGGAATTCGGTGGTGCGCGACTCCATCGTCGAAGAAGACGCCGAGATCGTCGATGCGATCCTGCAGCGGTCGGTGATTGGCTCGAAGTCCGTCATCCAGGGTAGCGCGCGGTCGATCAGTGTCGGTGAGAACGGGAAGGTCGCCCTGTGACAGAAGAGAACGCGCCACACAGCGAGTCGGTAAACGCCTCCACGAACAATCCGGATAAGGTCTGGTACCAGTTGTCGGTGGACGTCGACGCTGAGGCTGTCGAGGCGGTCTCCGAGCTCTTCGGGCGCTACGGCTTCAACGAAGGTGTCGCGATCGAGGAGCCGTACGTCCAGGAAGAGGATGGCGACAACCTGGAGATCCGGCTCGACAAGCCGTTCACGATCCACACCTACGTCGCGGAGGCTGACTTCCGGCCGGAGATCATCGAAGAGCTGCGCCAGGCGCTGTACTTCCTTGGCCAGCTTCGCGGTGTGAGCGATGTTCGCGTCACCTCCCTGGCGGAGGAGGACTGGGCCAACGCCTGGAAGGAGCATTTCCAGGTACACCGGATCGGCGAGCGGGTGGTGATCCGTCCTCCGTGGCGCGACTACGAGCCACAGGCTGATGACGTCGTCGTCGAAATGGACCCCGGCATGGCGTTCGGGACGGGCCTGCATCCCTCGACGAAACTTTCCATGCTCGGGACTGAAGAGGTGGTTACACCCGGCTGCACGGTGCTGGATGTCGGGACCGGCTCAGGGATCCTCGCCATTGCGGCCGTCAAGCTTGGGGCGGTGAAGGCCGATACGGTCGACGTCGAACGCGTCGCCGTGGATGCGACCCGCGAGAACGCCGACCGCAACGGCGTCGGCGACAAGATCGCGGTCGAGCTTGGGAGTGTCGGTCCGGGGCAGCCATTCTGGGGCGAGCAGTATGACGTCGTGTTGGCGAACATCATTGCTCGCGTGCTGATCGAGCTGTCCGAGGCGATCGTCGCGCACACAAAGCCTGGCGGCTCGATCGTCCTTGCCGGCATCATCGAAAGCCGCGAGCAGGACGTGATCGACGCCTTCACGAAGGCCGGCGCGACGATCGTGAATCGGCGTTTCCAGGAGGACTGGGTATCGCTGGTGCTAAAGCGTGACGCCTAAGGTGTGATTCCGGTGGATCGCGTCGTTCATTCGATGAGGCGGGCGTACCCATCTGTTCCGTTGTGCAAAGTAAGAGACCGGGAGCCGACCATGGTCGGCTCCCGGTCTCTTGTGTTTCCCGTATCCCGGGAAAAACGCGTGTTATACTTCCATGTTTGAAGCGACCTGCGTCGCTCTTTTCGCGTGTCCCGCGTCCACTCCTCACCCGCGAATTCAACAGAAAGTACCTCGAACAATGCCTGTCGTCAGCCCAATCTCACATCGTCGTGTTGATCTGGTGCCGTCCGTTCCCGGAACCGTTGCCGCGGTGGCGCCCGGTTCGCTCGCCATGGAGCTTGGCATCGAGCCCGGTGACCGGGTCCTCGGGGTCAACGGCAACCCGCTCGTCGACGCGCTGGACTTCCAGTTCCAGGCGCAGTCCGAGCACGTGGTGATGGACGTCGACCGGGACGGCTCCATCCTTCGATACGACCTCGAGCTGGAAGGCGACGAGTTCTGGGGCATTACGTTCGAGGACCCGACCTTTGACGGCGTGCGGGTCTGTGAGAACTCCTGCCCGTTCTGCTTTATCAAGCAGATCCCCAAGGGCATGCGGCGCTCGCTCTACGTGATGGATGATGACTTCCGGTACTCGATGCTGTACGGGTCGTTCGTCACGCTGACGAATCTCAATGAGGAAGATTGGCGCCGGATCGAGGAGCAGCATCTCAGTCCGATGCACGTTTCCGTGCACGCGACCAATCCAGATCTTCGCGTTGCTCTTGTCGGTAACCCGAACGCCGGCAAGATCATGGACGACCTCCGGCGGCTCGAGGCGGCCGGCATCGACTTCCACACCCAGCTCGTGCTCGTGCCGGGCGTCAATGACGGTGAGGAGATGGACCGCAGCCTTCGTGATCTCTCTACCTTCGGCCCGCGCCTGAAGTCGATCGCCGGTGTCCCGGTGGGGCTCAGCCGCTATGGTCAGGAGCGCCAGAGCAAGCAGATCCGCCTGTCGCGCACCTGCATGCGGCGGCTACCGGGATCGAACCAGGAGGTCATCAAGGTTCGCCGCTACGAGGCTCACGAGGCCGAGCGGGTCATCGAGCAGGCCGAGGTGTGGCAGGAGCGGTTCATGCAGGAACGCGGCGACACGTTCTTCCATCTGGGCGACGAGTTCTACCTGATGACGGGTCGCGAGGTGCCGGACAGTGACCACTACGCTGGCTTCCCGCAGGTCGAGGACGGCATCGGCATCACGCGCTTCTTCCTCGACGAGCTCGATGCCTACCTGCGCCGCGCCCGTCCAGGCGTCCTGCGCGGTACGGGAGGCACGATCGCGACGGGCACGTTGATCGCCCCGACGATGCAGAAGGCCATCGACCGTTTCAATGCGCACACCGGCGCCGAGCTCCGCGTCCGTGCGATCACGAACGATTTCCTTGGCCCGGAGATCAACGTCTCGGGCCTGATCAGTGGGCAGGACATTGTCAACCAGCTCAAGGACGAGCCGGATCACGGGCCAGTGTTCGTGACGAAGAAGATGGTGTCGGATCGAACCGGGACCTTGCTGGATGACATGTCGATCCAGGATGTCGCCTCGGCGCTTGGCCGTCGCCTGAATCCCGCCGAGAACATGTCCCAGGTCGCGGCAGTGCTTCGCCG
>DATGPC010000188.1:0-8272 GCA_035305265.1 Thermomicrobiales bacterium
CCTATCGGTGTACTGACGCAGAATTCGTCCGGATGGGTGAGGAACTGACCGAATCCCTGGGCCACGCTGCCCACTCGGGTGACCCACCGCCGTCAGTATCCCAGGCCTTCTGTCTCTGGGGCGCAGAATGGTGGCGTCGGAATCACGAGGGCGGGCCGTGGAGATGGGAAGATCTGCTCGCCGCCATTGATTGTCTGGACCACGCGCCGGGTGGACCGCACTACTTCCGGTTGCAGCGGATCGTGGCCGAGGGAATCCGGCAATGGCAGCGGGAGCTATTGCGATTTGCCCACGGGCGGGCCTTCCTCGTGACCCTTGCGTGTGAAGGGGGGTTACCCCTCAAGCTCGTCCGCAGGGAGACCGCAGCGCTCCGCCACTATTTTAAGGATCTTCTCGAGGAAATCCGCATTTCCGGGCACTTGGGCGTGGCACCGCGCGACCTCGCCGAACGAGTCGCGTTCCGGCTCCCGAAGAGGCTGCGCCACGACGTAGTCTACGAGCTGACCGGTAACCTCGCCGCCGCCATATGGCGACTCCAGCGCGAGGTCGGGGAGAGCTCCAATCCGGTCGCTAAACTGGATGAGATTCGGCCACATTGGCGCGATGACTTACCACTTGCCGTCGACGACAACGTCGCTCGCACTCTCCTCAACAACCTAATCCTGGACGCGGTGGACCTCGCCCGCGGCCGGACGGGCCGGATCAAGTGGGCCCGGTCCCTTAACAGGACCCCCGACGGCTACCAACTGATAGGCCGGCTCCAATTGCCCGGAACGCTCCACGGCGACGAGCTTCAAGCGCTTTGGCCTGAGATCACGAACCCGCCACGCCGTTTTGAGATTGGTATCGAGACCGCTGACTCCTTGCGGGTCGCCGCCTTCGCGACCCGTGGCGCCGAGGGAGAAAGCGAGCACTACGTCCTCGAAAATGTCCTCGGGGACGACGGAATAGTCCAGGGGCCGATGGCCGCCGACGCCCGTAAGCTCTTTGTCCGGACTAACACCGGCACCACCTACACCACGGACTCCTTCCCGGGCGCCGTCGGATTATTCGAGCTCCCGTGGGTATTCGAGGACACAGGCGATCCGGCTGAAGAGCTGCGCTTCGTTGGGGAAGGGTCCACCTCCGTTCGGGCCAACGCCGCCGTTGTTGCCATCAAGCCGGAGACCGTGGTAACCGGAGAAGGCGATTCAGAGATCAAGGAGGCGGGATTCCTCGCAGGAACTGACCGCCGGCTGGTTCGAGTCCGCGGTGTCGCCCAATTCCGCGACGCCGATGGGAACCTCACTGTCGTCAGGACCTCGGTCGGGCGCGGCTGCGAAGAGATCGAGTATCGGGTACGAGGGCGCGAGCTCTCCCTGAGTCGTGATGGGTCAACCCTATTCTTGGGAACGCCCCGGGTCTACCTCTACAGTGCCGACGGCTTCATGGAAGTGATCCCGTCGAGCCAACTTGAATGGCGGTCGGACCTCAAGGGAGCGGGCTGGGAACCCCTGTCAGAAGGGTGCGTCGGGACTGGCCGGATCCGCTGCGTCCGCGACGGGAATACCATCTTTTCACAGCGAGTCACGATTTTCCCTGCCAGGACGGAAATCCGCTTCGAGCCGAACCGCGATGGTAGGAGCGGTACCATTGTGTTCCACGGGATCGGTGCTACCGACGTCGCTGTCCTCGACCCCCCTGGGCTAGGGGTCCAGCTCGAAACGGCGGCTCATGGGGGCGTGCGACTCACGCTCGAGGCGCCCGGCCAAGTGCCGACCGACGTCGATATCCTCGTACGATGGATCGGCCGAGGCGAGGCCCTGCTCTCGCTCCCGTTTCCTGCCCAGCGCGCGTGGTTCGAGACAGCGAGTGGACGGCAGATCCCGAACAACGTGGCTCTAGCTGCGGAGCGCCTTGGACGCGTTAGGGCCGTCGCGGTCGTGCCCGGCACCAGTGTATCCTTCAATGTCGAAGGGAGCTACCGCGGGAAGGACGCCGCGACGGTCGAGTCCCGGAATCGGCTACTCCGTCAGGAGCTAATCGAGAGGGCGCCGGGACTGTACGAGGCCGACCTGACGGAACTTCGGCGTACCATCGAGTCGCGCCTCGCCTTCAGCTCCGATGAAACCGGTCACGTCCGACTTGTGATCCGCAGCAACGACGTCGGAGGATTTGAACCACCGTCCCTCCGGGTCTACCGGTATGACTTCGAGGTGGCCTTCGATGCAGAGCGCTCCAAGGTCGTAATCCCCGAGGACGCACTCATTAAGCTGACTGCGGAGGAGGTGTCAGAGCTGCGCGCTGAGGCGATCTATCTTCTGTCGCCTCAAGAGAATCGGATCCCACTCGACCGGCATTCTAACACAAGCTGGCATTTCCCCACGAATTGCCTCAAGCCGGGTCCATGGTTAGTACTGGTATGGCAGGGTGAGTGGTGCCGGGCAAGGCCCCTTTGGTGGTTCATCCGACCCACCAATCTGGACGGGTACGCTCACCACCCGCTGGTCGAGCTCTTCAGGGGGCGCGGGACAGGCGAGACTGCACGTCGTGATGCCGCCGCCGAGCTGGTGCGGCGAATTCGCTCGGATGCGGGAGACCCGTGTTGGAACATCATCGACGGCCAGCTTGAGCTGACTGCCCACGTCCCTTCCGTTAGCTTCGACCTCCTCACCGCGCTTGCGGCTGACCCGTGGGCGGCGGCCTTCGCCGCTTTGAGAGCGCCAAACGACGTTGCTTTCGTCCGGTTATGGCGGGCTCTGGAGACGCTCCCGTTCTGGTGGCGCGCAATCCCTGTCTCGACCTGGGAAGAGGCGCTAACTGCCTTTATCTCGTCCGTCGGGGAGAGTTTGGCGCCGCTTCGCGACGCTTTGGGTGACGAACAGATCGCGACTATGCTAGCTCAACAAGTGGATACGGCTATCGCGAGGTTCGAGGGGGAGCTCGCCGGTGTCTACCCAGTGCTGAAAAGGGTTGCAGCCCGGTGCCTCGGTCGACAGCCCGACCCGGCGGTGACCTGGCTTTTCAGCCCGGACTCACTCAGGGAGCTCATGCGCGAGAGGAACTCCCGCTCCGAGGCGTGGCGGGAGCAGGTGAGCCGGGTTCCTTGGCACATAGGACTCGAAACCGTGAGCGAGCTTGCGACGGAGCTCCGGCAGTTCCCCTGGTCACGTGATTTTTTTATCCAAGCAAACCGTCAGCTGGGGGAAAGAGCTTTCGAGCTCTTCAACGCGCCCGTCGTCGCAGCGCTCTGCGCAGTAACCGACAAGCGCCTCGAACCCAGAGCAGTGTACCAGCTTCGGACACTCGCCGAACTCCTCCCTGACTGGTTCAGCGAGGTCTACGACCGGACCTTCTGGTGCGCCTACGGCCTCCTCGCGCAGATGCGGATCCGTGATTTGATGACCACCTAAGGCGACCCTCACAAAACGATATCCATGCAGTGGTATTTTACATCACTTGTCGACGAGTTGACAAAGCGGTCCGCCACCGCACTCCTTAGCGGGATCACGCCGAGGTCGGAACCCCTACGCGAGTTCCTGCGCAAGCACCTGAGCGCCCCGCCGGGTTCCCCAAGCAGCCTCTTAGCCGAGCCGGTCTTCGAGGCGATCTTCGACTGGCAGAGGAGCGACGAGACAATGGCTCAGCTCGCGGACCGGGGGCTGCTCAGCAGAGAGCTAGTCAAGGCGCTCGACACGGCGCCGGCCGCGAGGGAGCTTAAGGAGTATCGTTTCCCGGCGAGTCGCCGCCCATTCACCCACCAACTCGCTGCATGGGAGCAGCTCCTCGCTCCTGAACCACGGTCCGTGCTCGTAACGAGCGGGACCGGGTCGGGCAAGACTGAGTGCTTTCTTATCCCTATCCTGCACGATCTAGCGCGCGAATCCACTACGCGCGGTCCACTAATCGGTGTGCGCGCCCTCTTTCTGTATCCCCTGAACGCCCTCATCAATAGTCAACGCGACCGACTCCGCGCCTGGTCGGAGCCCTTCGGCGGGAAGATTCGCTTTGCCCTTTACAAAGGCGACATGCCGGAAGTCGCATCGCCGGTTCAACGCAGCCAAGCGAGCCCCGCTGAGGTGATCGATCGCAAGAGCCTGCGCTCCGAGCCGCCGCCGATCCTCGTGACGAACGCCACGATGCTCGAGTACATGCTCGTGCGGCGCGAGGACCACCCGATTATCCAGCAGTCACTCGGTCGGTTGCGCTGGATAGTCCTCGACGAGGCGCACACCTATCTTGGATCTGCGGCGGCAGAAACGGCGCTTCTCCTCCGCCGCGTCCTGCACTCCTTCGGGGTTTCACCCGAGGAGGTCCGTTTCATTGCGACTTCGGCCACGATAGGCGACGACAGGAAGGAAAGCCGCGAAGCACTCCGACACTTCCTCGCCGACCTTGCCGGCGTAGATCCGGAACGGATCAGGATCGTCGAAGGGAAGAGGAGTGTGCCGATCCTGCCGGCGGAGTACAACACTCGCAACTACCCGCTCCCCGACCCTGAGACGCTCTCGACGCTCGACTCCGAAGGACTCTTCGATGCACTGGCATCGAATGCGGCGGTGCGCGAGCTGCGGCGGGTGTTCCTAGAAAAGAAGGCCGTGCCCATGCACGAACTCGCCGCTACGCTGAACCGGATGGACAAAGATGGAACTAGCGTCGCCACCGCTGCCTTCGATCGACGTCGAGCTCTCGAGATACTCGATCTCTGTACCGAGGCGACCAAAGCCGAGGCCCCCTTCCTTCGCGTCCGCGCACACCTGTTCGTCCGGACCTTCCCTGGGGGCTGGGCGTGTTTGAACCCCGGGTGCCCCAGCCGTGCGGGGACTGAACTTGACGACCCAGCTTGGCCCTTTGGCATGGTCTTCACCTCGCGCCGCGAGACCTGCGACCGGTGCGGGAGCGTCGTCTACGAGATCGCGATTTGCGACGAGTGTGGCGCTGAATACCTCGCGGCCGAGAGGATTTCCGAGGAAGGACGCATCCTGCTCCGGCCGCGTGCCCTCGATCGATTCGATGAGGAGACGGAGACCTTCGAACTCATTGACATCGACGAAGACGACGTCGCCCCCGGCGACGTCTTGTCCGAGAAGAAAGTTGAAAACGGTACGGCTGCGGCCCCGCGTCTCCTCACCGCTGTCGATACGCCCAATTCGACAGAGATCCGCATTTCTGTCAAAGATGGGGCAGAAGACGACGAGAACGGGTTCCCCTTCGGCGAGATCCGGCCAGAGACATCAGACGGGCTATTCCGCTGCGTCTGCTGCAAGGTGCGAGATTCCTCAAGCCGTCAGCTCTTCCGCTCGATGGCGCGGGGTACGGAGTTCTTCCTCCGGACTACCATCCCCACGCTCCTTGAGTATTCGAGCCCGACCGAGACCAGAGAGCGGCGTAAGCCGGCCGAAGGCCGGCGTCTCCTAACTTTCACAGACAGCCGGCAGGGCACCGCTCGCTTCGCACTCGATCTCCAGCTCGACGCCGAGCGCAACTACATCCGTAGCTTCATCTACCACCAGCTTGCTGCGGCGAGGAAATCGGCCGAGAAGGGGGAAAGCGAACTGGAACAGCTACGAAATGAAGTGGCGGCACTCCGGGAAGCGCTTCGCCTCAACGACGACCCAGTCCTGAGAGGGATGCTTGTTGAGCATGAACGAATGCTCGCCGCCGCCGAGAAGCCGGCGGTCGGGGAGCTGAGGTGGCGCGAGATGGAGCAGCGGCTCATCGACCAGGACGAACTCCGCTCCTGGCTCCCAGAACACTGGCGGCATCTCCCACTTGCCGACCTCCCGCCGACCGAACTCGCGCACCTCGCCCTGGTCCGTGAGTTCGGACGACGGCCGAAACGCCAGAACTCACTCGAGACACTCGGTCTCGCTGCGCTCGACTACCCCCGACTTCGTGAGGTGGCCCAAGCGCCACCCGCCTGGAAACAGCGTCTGCGGACGGAGGAGGAGTGGCTCGATTTCCTCAGGACCTGTGTCGACTTCTTCGTGCGTGCCAACTCCGCGATCAATGTCGATCGCAAGGTGCTTCGTTGGCTCGGGCTCCCGATTAGACCGAAAAAGATTGTCGGCCCAGACGCCAAGGACGTTGTCGGATCCGTGATCCGGTGGCCGACGGTCCAGAGAACTCGACGTCGGCACCGGCTGATCCACCTCCTAGCGCACCTCCTCAAAGCGTGGGTCGATGACCAGGAAGGCGCCGCCGACATCGACGAGTGCCTCTATGCGGCCTGGGAGCAGGTCTCCGTGCTTCTCTCCCACCACCAAGAGGGGCGCGCCCTCGATCTGAGAGAACAGGCAGTACTGCGGGAGGTGCCTACGGCGTGGATCTGCCCCATAACACGTCGTCTCCTCGCCACGGCGCCCGGGGGGGTCACCCCCTACGTCACGGAAGGGCTTGAGGAGCACCAGGCCCTCTGCCGCCGCGTCGAGATGCCGATGGTCCCGGACCCGTTCTGGCGGCGCAACGGCGGCTCCGAATACGAGCGACCCGAGATCGTGGCGTGGATCGAGTCCCAGGAGACCATCCGAGAGTTGACCCGGCTCGGGGTCTGGAGCAGCCTCAGTACCCGGATCATCTCCTTTTCGCCCTATTTCCAGACCGCCGAGCACTCGGCGCAGATCGACGCAATCCGCCTGCGCGAGCTCGAGGACCGGTTCCGCGACGGGAAGGTCAACGTCCTGAGCTGCTCGACGACGATGGAGATGGGCGTCGACATTGGGAATCTCTCGACCGTTGCAATGAACAACGCGCCGCCAAGCCCAGCGAACTACCTGCAGCGCTCGGGGCGCGCAGGCCGTCGCGGGGAATCACGCGCGGTGACCTTCACCCTCTGCCAGAGCTCGCCGCACGGCGAATGGGTCTTCCAACACCCGACCTGGCCCTTTGAGACCCCTACGCAGATCACCCAGGTCACGCTCAACAGCGAGCGGATCGTCCAACGCCACGTCAACGCGCTGGCACTCAACCGCTTCTTCGCGACGTGCGTTACCGACGAGGAGCTGCCGCGGCTGACTGCCGGCGCCTTTTTCGAATCGGCCCCCGGGGTGAGCTCGATCTGCGAAAGGTTTGAGGAGTGGCTCGTCACCACCGCCCCGCACGACAATTGGCTCGGTGACGGGATTCACAAACTCGTGAGACGCTCTGCCGCCGAGGCTGCCACGATTGAACGGCTCCTCGCCGTGACAGCCGAAACCGTACGCTCGGTCCGCGAAAGCTGGTTGCGTGAATTAACACCACTACTCGAGGATTACGAGAAGCTCTCGGACGCCAAAGGCGAGGACCGGGTGGTACGGTCCGCGATAGAGTATCGGCTCGAACGGCTCCGCCGGGAGTACCTCCTCAAAGAGCTCGCGGTGCGCAACTTCCTCCCTGCACACGGCTTCCCAACGAACGTCGTCCCGTTCGTTACCACCACAAGGGAGGATCTCGAACGGAGTGAGCGGCTCCGGGCTCAGGAGAACGACCGTGAGGACAACCTGCGCCGAGTGCGGAGCTACCCCTCCCGTGAGCTCGACCTCGCCCTCCGTGAATACGCTCCGGGTACAGCGACCGTCATCGATGGCCGGGTGCTGGAGTCGAGGGGCGTTACCCTTAACTGGCACATCCCCGCAGGTGACGACTATGTCCGCGAGCCCCAAGCGCTCCGATGGGCCTGGCGATGCAAGCGCTGCGGGCGGAGCGGTGTCTCGCTGAGCAGGCCAGCGAACTGTACGTCCCCGATCTGCAAAGGCACCGAATCTGTGCTCGAAGTCAGAGAGTTTCTCCAACCGGCGGGGTTCACAGTCGATTTCTTCCACCGTCCGACAAATGACCTGACTCATCGGCGCTACGTTCCGGTCGAGGAGCCGTGGATCAGCGCCGGAGGCGAGATTTGGCAGGCGCTCGCGAGCGACCGACTGGGCCGGTATCGCTACAGCGCCGAAGGCCAATTGTTTACCTACACGAAAGGTGAGCACGGCCAGGGCTACGCCGTTTGCCTTCGGTGCGGGATGGTCGCATCTCACCAGGAAGCGAGAAAACTTCCGGAAATACTCGAAAAGCACAAACCCCTGCGGGGTGGGGACCACAACAGGACCTCCGATGGATTCTGTCTGGCCACCGAGTATACGTGGGGCCTCCGCAAAGACCTGTACCTCGGCACAACACGGGAGACCGATGTATTCGAACTCCAACTCCGTAATCCCGAGACGGGTAAGTTCATCGACGACGAGGTAGTTGCGATCTCGCTTGCCGTCGCACTGCGACAGGCGCTCGCTAATCAAATCGGCGTCGAGGAACGGGAAATCGGATG
>DATGPC010000189.1:0-16513 GCA_035305265.1 Thermomicrobiales bacterium
CGAGATCATGTCATCGACGATGACTGCCGTCTTGCCATCCACATCGCCGACCATCTCGAGCGTTTCTGTCGTGTCGGCCGAAGGATGCTGCTTGGAAATGATCGCCAGCGAGCCCTTCGCCCGCGTCCGGAAGTCCTGGGCACGGCTCACGCCTCCAGCGTCCGGGCTGACCACGACGATGTCACCACCGACCTGGTGGCGGAAGGCCTGGGCGAGCAGCGGTGCTGCGCGAAGGTGGTCAACGGGGATATCGAAAAACCCTTCGATCGCCGGCGAGTGCAGGTCAACCGCCATGACGCGGGTCGCACCGGCCACGGTGAGCAGGTTGGAGACCAGCTTCGCCGAGATCGGCTCGCGACCGGAAGACTTCTTTTCCTGCCGCGCGTAGCCGTAATACGGAATGACCGCGGTGATGCGTGACGCCGACGCCCGGTGCAGCGCGTCGATCATCAGGAGGAGTTCCATCAGGTGATGGTTCACCGGGTTGCAGGTCGGCTGAACGACAAAGACGTCCGAGCCGCGGACGTTCTCTTCGAGCTTCACGCGCGTCTCGTCGTTACGCCACTGGGTAACGATTGCCCGTCCGAGGTCGACCTCGAGCGATTCGCAGATGGCCCGCGCCAACGCTGGGTTCGCGTTGCCGGTAAAGATCTGCAGCCGTCCGTCCATCGCTCCTGTCCCCTTCCCTATGTGTCCCCGGCAGGCTTGCGCGACGCAATCGGCCGGGCCGGTATGCCAACGACCACGGATCCAGCGGCAACGTCCTTGGTCACCACGCTCCCGGCTCCGGTCTTGGCGCCTTCCGCGACGGTCACGGGCGCCACAAGCACCGTATCCGAGCCGATGAACGCGTCCTGCTCGACCACCGTCGCGTTCTTCTGTTTCCCATCATAGTTGGCAGTGATCGATCCGGCACCGATGTTCACGCGCTCGCCGATCGTCGCATCCCCAAGATACGAAAAATGCCCGCTCTTGGCGCCGGCGCCCATGCGTGTGTTCTTCAGCTCCGCGAAGTTGCCGATATGCGCGTTCTCACCCACGACTGAACCGCCCCGGATATGCGCGTACGGGCCGGCGTCGGAGTTGTCTTCCATGGTCGAGAACTCGATGGTCGACGACCGGATCGTCACATTGTTCCCGATTTTCGCATTGTCGAGGACGGCGTTCGGACCGATTCGGCACCCGTAGCCGATCACCGTCTCCCCGAGCAGGATCGTGCCCGGGAGCAGTACCGTATCCGGGCCAACCTGCACCTGCTCGTCGATGAAGATCGTCTCGGGACCGATCATCGTGACGCCCTCGGTCATCAGGCGCCGACGGACCTCATCGCGGACGATCGCATCCGCCTCCGCCTGCTGGATCCGGTTGTTGATCCCGATCGAGACCGTCTGCGGCGCTTCGACCGTAGTGATCGGCCAGGACTCACCGGGCGTGTGCTCGGCGGCCGCCATGGCCACGAGGTCGGTCAGGAGGTATTCGCCCGTTGCCTGGTCCAGGGGCAACCGGCCGATGGCCTCACGTGCCCAGGCCGCTTCGAGGACCATGATGCCGCTGTTGATTTCGGTGCGGCCAATACGCTTGTCGGCGTGATCGTTCTTCGCCTCGACGATGCTCGTCACCTGTCCGACATCGTTTCGGTTGATCCGGCCATAGGACTGTGCGTCATCGAGGTGGCAGGTCAGCAGCGTCAGCCGCGCCCGGGTCGCGATCGCCCGGTCCAGCAGGTCGCGGACCATATCGCCGGTCAACAGCGGATTGTCGCCGAGCAGGGAAACGAGGTACTCGGCCTCCGGCACAGCATCGAGCGCGGTCCGCACAGCGTCGGCGGTTCCCTTCGGCGGATCCTGGACGACGGTCTGGAACTCGCCTTCCATGCCAAGGATCTTCGGCATCTCGACCATGCCCGGGCTGACCACCGTCAGGAGCCACTCGGGGTCGATGGCCATGCCGGCGCGGATGATGCGCTGGACCAGCGGCACGCCTCCAACCGGATGGATGTGCTTCGGCGAACGCGATTTCATGCGCGTGCCGTGGCCGGCCGCCAGCACGGCAACCGCGACACGCGGCGTCTCGCGAACGGGACTGTTGTGTTCTTTCACAGTGGGGGTCATCGCTTCCATAACTGGACGATGCAGCGGGTGGCATCGACCGCGAATCGGCTGGCGGACCAGGATTCGAACCTGGAATAAAGGCTCCAAAGGCCCTTGTGATACCATTTCACCATCCGCCAATGCGGCCATGGCTAGTCTACCGGGAATCACCGAGACGTGCCACACAACCCGGCCCCGGCCACGTTCCCAAACCTGAGGATGTGTCCCTTTCTGGAGCATTGCGTGGCGCGGCGGATCGCCATGAGGGTCAAGTCACACGATGGTCCAGCACCACGATTCCACCACCCAAAGCCGGGTTTCGGACACCGGCTCTGCCTCTGGCAGCGCCCTTCGCGTCTGCGCGGCGCTGTTCCGATGGTCCGGAACCGCCCTCGAAACGGCGACCTACCCGAACGGGCAGCTCCCGTGCGACGAGCCACATCCCGACGAGTCGCTCGAGCAAACCGCCGAACGCATCATCCGGGACAGCGCGATGGTCCCGGCCCAATACGTCGAACAGCTCTACACCTTCAGCCGTTCCGCGAACGACGAGCGGGAGATCGTCATCAGCTATCTCGGGCTCTTCTCGCCGGAAACCTTCAGCAACGCCGACAGCGGGAACCTCCTGTGGACCAATGCATCATCGACGCATCTCGCAGACGAGATCGACCGCATGGTGCTCGAATACGCGTATATCCGCCTCCGGGCCAAGCTTGGCTATACCAATATCG
This sequence comes from Thermomicrobiales bacterium, assembly GCA_035305265.1. GTDB lineage: Bacteria > Chloroflexota > Chloroflexia > Thermomicrobiales > UBA6265 > UBA6265. The sequence continues at coordinate 2,822 of DATGPC010000189.1, forward strand.
CCTTCAACCTCGTGCCCTCGACCTTCACGCTGACGGAGCTCCAGCTCGCCTACGAGGCGATCCTCGGCCAGCCGATGGACAAGCGCAACTTCCGCCGGCGGATGATCGCCAGCGGCATCCTCACGAAGACGAACGAGACCCGGCGCGAGGGCAGTCATCGACCAGCCGCGCTCTACCGCTTCTCACGACAGGACGACCACACCGCCTACCTGACGCCACCATGGCAGTCGGAAACATGACTTCACACCCGGATAAGGAGACTCGCAATATGACCCAGCGCCTGGGACTGGTGGCGGCGATCAGCAAGCCAGAAGCGAACGAGCTCGTCGGCACCATCACAACATGGCTTCAGGAGCGCGGTCACACCGTCGTGCCGGAGAACGACATCGTCGCCGGCGAGAAGGCCAACGTCGACACGATCGTCGTGCTCGGTGGCGATGGCCTCATGATGCGGATGGGCAACACTTTTCCGGACATCCCGCTCATCGGCATCAACTTCGGCAAGGTCGGCTTCCTCGCCCTCGTCGAGCAGCATGACTGGCAGAAGGCGCTGGAGATGTTTCTCGCCGGCGAGTACGAGCTCGACGAAAGCTCGACCCTCGACGCCATCCTCATCCGTGATGGCGAAGAATCGAACCAGGGATGGGCGATCAATGACGTCGTCATTCGCGGCGGCAACCGCATGATCGAGGTGGAGGTCTACATCGACGGCCACTTTGTCAACCAGTACCCGAGCGACGGCCTGATCGTCTCGACGCCCCGCGGCTCAACCGCCTACTGCATGGCGGCAGGCGGTCCGATCCTGACGCCTGGCGTGCGCGGCTTCGCGATCGTCCCGATCTCGTCGCACTCCCCCATTCGCACGCCGGTCATCGCCTCCGAGGACGCCACCATCGAGCTCGTGTCAGCCAACGTCCACCCCGCAAAGCTGGTGCTCGATGGGGAGCCGACGTTGCGCCTCCAGCAAAACGATGTGGTCAAGGTCACCCGCGGCGAGCACAAGTTCCGGCTCGTCAAGTTGAACTTCACGAGCTTCTACCAGGCGTTCCGCGAGAAGTTCAACTTCCAGATTCGCCCGAACGCGATCCCGAGCCGCATGGCCCGCCCCGCTCACGAACTGGTGTCCTCAGGGGACGACACCAGAAGCTAATCCGCTCCGTCACTCGTAAGGGGTGAATTTCTCCGGCACACATCCAAACATCGCTTAAGCGACAGAGCCGCCCGTGTTGGGCGGCTCGTTACGTTCTTACTGGAGTGAGTCGCTCAGTCCTTGTCCGGCGTCAGGCGGAAACTCTTCGGAATCCGTGCGGGCTCTGCCGCCTCGTCCGCTCGTTCTCCCTCGGCCGAATGGAGGTCGGACGCGTCGGGGCCCACAGGGACATTCCCGACCCCTGCCTCTTCTGGCTCGCGCTCACCGTCGGACCGCGCGGAGATCGTGATGGTCTCCTGCTGTGCCGGCGCGGAGAGTCGGGCGGCGGGCCGCTCGGAAGCGGCCGCGTCAAGCGGCAGGCTCGCCTTGCGCCGCTCGTGCTCGGCGCGGATCCGCTTCTCGATCCTCGCCGGGTCAACCCAGCCATCGATGCCCTCGAGTCCGTCATCCTCGTGGTGATGGTGCTCGTGCGCTTCCTGCTCCTCGCCACAATACGGGCAGATGTCCCAGCGCAGGTCGACCAGCTTGCCGCAGTTATGGCACGACTCCCTCAGCTGGGTATTGCAGTGCGGGCACAGCTGCCAGTCATCATGAACGAAATGATTACAGGTCGGGCAAAGCGGCAGCTCCTGCAGGTCCTGGAGCAAATACTCCTCTTCCAGCGAGCGCTGGTAGGCCTCGTCCAGGGTTTCCTTTGGCCGGAGAATCATGTAGAGGAGGACGCCGGGGATCCAGAAGAAGACCGCGAGCAGCGTGGAGAAGACCTGGGTGACGACGTTCTTGCTGCGTGACTCGATGTCGCGGAATGTCCAGACAATCAGCACGAACCACGTAGCGATAAGATAGGCGCCGCCAAGGGCCAGCAGGACCTGCAGCGACCTGGCAATAATCGACTCGATTTCCAACAAACTGCTCCTTTGGCAGGACGGGGAAGAATGTGAGGAATCAGGCGCCCAACCGCTCGTACCGGGAGACCGACACGACGAAGATGTTGGCCCCGCCAACGGTGACCTCGACCGGGGAAGCAGTATACAACTCACCGGACGCCGCGATTGGCATCAGGGGATTGACGAAGCGACGACGCGAGTGCGCGTTCTTGTCGATGAGGTCGCAGACCCGCTTGACGTCGTGATCGTCGACGCCGATCAGCAGGGTCACGTTACCTTCGCGCAGGAAACCGCCCGCGCTGTTGATCTGCGTTGCCCGAAACCCGTTCGACGTCAAGGCGTCGAGCAGGCGCTCGGCATCGGTCCCCTGGATAACGGCGATCACGAGTTTCATCGACAACGACCCCTGCTGGCGTCCCCTCACACACCATTCATGACAGGTGTGTATCTCGTGAGAACACGAGATTCTATGTCAGTGTGCACCTTCTTGGCCACCGATGCCACGTCTTCGCGGGCATCGATAACGCTCCAGCCCTCGGGATCCGCCTCGGCCAGGCGCAGGAACATCTCCCGGACGCGCTGGTGAAACGCGACCGGCGCGAGGTCGATCCGGTTCACGCTTCCTTCGTCCGCATGCCGTCGGGCAAGTCCGATCTCGACCGGGACATCGAGCAGGATGCGAAGATCGGGCGCAAGACCACCCGTCGCGAACTCCTGGATGGGCCGTAGCTGCTCCAGCGGGATCCCGTGCCCGCCTCCCTGGTAGGCGTACGTCGAGTCGACGTAGCGATCGCAAACCACGGCGGTCCCAACCTCCAGCGCGGGCAGGATCGTATCGCGCACATGTTGCGCCCGCCCGGCCGCCAGCAAGAGCGCCTCGGTCTCCGGCCGAATCGCCAGGTCGTCAGCATGCAGCAGGATCTGGCGAATCTCGTCGCCAAGCGGGGTTCCGCCCGGCTCGCGGGTCAGCACGACGGACCAGCCGCGCTGCTCCAGGTAATCCCGAAGCAACGCGGCCTGCCGCGACTTCCCCCCTCCTTCCGGTCCTTCCAGCGTGATGAACGGTGCTCCCCTCATCTACTGGACACCCGGACGGAAGATCTCGACGTGGCGGAACGGATCGCGCCCCCGGCTCCGGGATGCGAGGTTGTAGCGCTCGGCCATCTCATGCTGCAGTCGCCGGATGGGCGGCGTCTGCGGCCGCAGCGCGGTCGCCGGTGCGCCTTGCATCACCGCGGCAATCGCATCTTCCGCTTCGGACAGCGCGAGCGTCACATCATTCATCCGACGCTCGCGCCGGCTCAACCCCGGCTCGCCTTCGTCGCGATCATCCTCCTCGCCGTCATCCTCCGCGGTGCGGGGGAAGATCGACCGAAGGACGTTCTCCATCTGGATATTCGTGTTCGACCGAAGCACGTACACCGGGATGCCGCGAATCTCCGCGTCGCGAATCGGCTGAGCCTTCTGGCGATACGCATTCTTCAGCGTCAGGACGATATCCGCGTCGCGCTCGTTCCGGACGATCACCGCGGGCACCTTCAGCCGGCTGATCGACTGGTCCAGCCGGTTGCGGCTGACTCCGTACGGATAGATCCGCAGCGGCTTCTCCTCGGTTCCCCGCCCCTTTGCAAAGGCAGCGACGGTCGGCGCGACCGGGCGATCATCGACCGTCGCGGCATCCTGGGGCACCGTCACCCGCGGTGCTCGCCGATTGACGCGCGGCATCTCGGGCGCGTTTGCCGTCTCGGCAGGCAGCCCGGGCGCACTGGCGAAGATGTCGTCGAACATCCGGGCCGAATCCATGCCGCTGGCGAACCCGCGTTCGGGCACGCCACCGGAGGAGCTGCCGCGTCCGTTGCCGCGCGTCGGTTCGCGACGGCCCGCGGTCGGGTCCCGCCGGACGTCCTCCGACGAGCTGGTCAGGATCTGGCCATCCTCGGTCCGTTGGCGATGCTCGGATCGCACCGGCGCGCCGCGAAGCAGCGCGTCGACCGTCGCCGAGACGTCCCGGTGAACGATGACGTCGTCGCGATCGACGATCTCGACCATCACCCCGAACGTCGGCGGCGCCTTACGCTCCAGGATGGACTTCTGGGTCCCGCGCCGCTTCGCCTCCTCGTCGGACAACGTGACCGACTGGATGCCACCGATCAGGTCAGACAGCGTCGGGTTCAGCATCAGGTTTTCGAGGTTGTTGCCGTGTGCCGTGCCGATGAGCTGGACGCCCCGCTCGGCAATGGTCCGTGCGGCCATCGCTTCGAGCTCGGTTCCGATCTCGTCGATCACGACGACCTGGGGCATGTGGTTCTCCACCGCCTCGATCATCACGGCGTGCTGGTCCGTCGGCGTCGGCACCTGCATCCGCCGCGCGCGGCCAATCGCCGGGTGCGGGATGTCGCCGTCGCCGGCGATCTCGTTGCTGGTATCGACGACGATCACGCGTTTCCGCAGTTCGTCGGCGAGGACGCGCGCCGTCTCGCGCAGCAGGGTCGTCTTGCCGACGCCCGGCCGCCCGAGGATCAGGACACTCTCACCCGACTCGATCAGGTCGCTGATGATCGCGATCGTTCCATAGACGGCCCGGCCAATCCGGCACGTCAGGCCCACGATCTCGCCGGCCCGATTACGGATCGCCGAGATACGATGAAGTGTTCGCTCGATGCCGGCGCGATTGTCGTCGCCAAACTGGCCGATCCTGTCCGCAACGTAGCCGAGATCGGCCCGTGTCACGTCGTAATCGCCAAGCTCGATCTCCTCATGCTGGAACCGGGCAGCCGGTGGCCGCCCCAGGTCCATGACGATCTCGATCAGCTCGCCAAGGTCGTCACGCTTGCGCAGGAGGAGGATTTGGCGGGAGATCGCTTCCGGAAGGACGTCGAGCAGCTCCCTGATGTCGTCGGAGACTTCATGCTCCGGCTCCAGGTGGGAGGATTGTTGATGTGAGGCAAGAGGCGTGCTGCTCAAAATGCTCTCCAATGGTTCGGTGTCGAGCCTTCGAGCGAGGGTGTCACTCGGGATGCCCGGACACATGCGTAGGCTCTGATGGCCTGGCCGATCGCCTGCGGCGTTCTTCGGCCTCTTCGGGCGGCTGTCTCCGGAAGAAGGACGGTACGCGCCTCGTTGCAGGTTCCTTGGCGGGTTCGTGCGCGTACGACTCAACCGAGATGACGGATGACCGCATCGAAGCGGTGGTATAGCGGACGCTGAGCTCCTGCTGCACCTGGGCAGCGAATCCGTAATGCTCGAGGAGCGGAATCATTTCCCGTTGGTAGCCCCGTACGCTCACGTATACGCGCCGGGACGACATCGAAGAGAGCTGACGGAAGACTTCGGCCAGCAGGTCTGGCAAGAGTGAACGCCATTCCCGGGCCACCATGAGGTCCACAACGTGCGCGTCACGATGGCTAATCGCCCTGGCGTATGCCACCGCCTCGAAATCCCGGATGATGCACCACGCGCGGCATTCGTGACCGCGGTCCCGGTGAACCGTTCCGACATCCCAGTTGTGGCTGGTGAACGCCTCCGCATACTGCACATCCCTTGGCGTCGAGTGGATATACAACTGATGAATTGCCCAGACATCCGTTTGGTCTAGTGTACGTACACTACCGCCAGATGACAATACCGGCACGTGCGGTGCGGCCATGATGGTCTCGGTCATGTAGGGCGTGAAGCCCATCGTCCGCAACGGCCCGCGCACCGGCGAGTCCATCTCCGCCTTGGCATAGAGCCGCTTCACCCCGTTGAACCCTGCGTCCTGGATCGCGTGATGCAGCATCCCGATGACGATCGGCTCGTCATCGTAGACGCCCGGATTGGTCCGGATGCAGGTCGCCATCCAGCGCTGGTCGGGCCCGACGGCACGGAAATGGGCTGCGCCAAGGACACGATGGTCGCTGGCGGTTCGCGCAATGAACGTCGGATGGTCGTCCCGCGAAAACGGAAGGACACCCATCATCACTGACCGGAACGAGCCGATTTCGGCTTCCGGTGTTTCCGGGAAATTGAGCGGGTATTCCTTGCTGAACCGGGGGAAAGCGAAGAGATCGGACGCCCGGGCGCGACGGACCTCCACGTCTATCGACGGCCCGACCTGAGCGGGTTTCGATGGTGGCGTCGATGTTTCTGGTGTCTCGTCCGGCATGTCCGCTTCCTGTGCGAAGGTCGCGGTCGGGTCGTTGTGCCAGGACGGGATGCGAATGATGCCACGAGCATCGTGGCGAGACAACGTAGCCATTACCACGATTCTAGCGACGAATCAGAAACTTCTCAACACCGCTCGCATGACGAAGTTCGCCCGCCGTGAGGCAGGAACAACGAGCGCAACATGGGACAAGTCCCCGGCTAGAGGACCCGGCGCCCCGCCAGTGCCCGACCGAGGGTCATCTCGTCGGCATACTCGAGATCCCCTCCAACCGGCAATCCGCTGGCCGGCCGCGTGACGTTCGTGCCGAGCGGCGTCAGGACACGGTGCAGGTAAGTTGCCGTCGCCTCGCCAGGAAGGTCGAGGTTCGTAAAGACGATGACCTCGTCTGGTGATTCCTTCTCGACCCGCGACACCAGCTCCCGGATGCGCAGTTTGTCGGGGCCGATTCCGTCAACGGGTGAGATCGCGCCATGAAGCACATGGTATTTCCCGCGAAACTCGCTGGTCCGCTCGATCGCGACGACGTCCAGTGGATCCTCCACGACGCAGATCACGTTCTCTCGTTTGGGATCGGAGCAGATCTCGCATGGGTCCTGCTCCGTCACGTTGAAGCACACGGAACAGAGGCGAATGCGCTCCTTCACTTCCATGATGGCCTCGGCCAGCGCGACAGCCTCGTCCCGGGAGGTTTTCAACAGGTGGAATGCCAGGCGAGAGGCCGTCTTCGGTCCAATACCGGGGAGCTTGGAGAGCTCCTCGATCAACTGGGCGACCGGCGCGGCAGTGCCCGCGCCATATCGTGATGACATCGTTGGGTCCTTGCAGGGATAGGTCGGCGTAGAGTGAAAAATGCCACCGGAACACCTATAGACAGGAATGGTAACATCCGCTATCATGTGTTTCGGATCATTACGTAAAGACGCATGGGGCTCGCCGACGCGTCCATAGCGATGTCACAAAGTCGTGACACTTCTGATTCCCTTAATGATACACTCGTATCATTACGCGCCGGGTCTCTAACGCTCGCCTCGTTCATTACGGGTTCCAACGACATGTTCTCGGGGCCGGAGGTAAGAACCATGCAGTTTTCCGACAAGACTCTGACTTGCCGTGAGTGTCACAAGCCGTTCCTGTGGACCGCTGGTGAGCAAGCGTTCTTCAAGGAGCGCGGGCTCATCAATATCCCTGCGCGTTGTGTCGAATGTCGATCGAATCGCAAGGAGAAGCTCGGCCTTCAGCGTCAGACCGTGACCGAAGTCGTCTGCGCCGAGTGCGGCAAGACCACGACGGTTCCGTTCGTGCCGCGTAACGGCAAGCCGATCTACTGCTCCACCTGCCTGGCGACCGTCCGGGCGCGGGAGGAAGCAGAAAAGGCAGCCTCGGTAGAGGCAACGCTCTCATAAGTGAAATAAACGAACGGGCGGTGAGTTTCCTCACCGCCCGTCTTTTTGTGTCTTGAGCTTCCGCTATCCAAGGTCTGGCTCGTCGAACTTCACGAGCACCGGACGCCCCTTTGCGCCGTCGGCCGGTCCGATGATCCCGTCCGCCTCCATCTGTTCGATGATGCGAGCGGCGCGGTTGTAGCCGATCCGAAGCCGTCGCTGGAGCATCGACGCGGACGCCGTGCCCTGCGCGCGCACGATATCCAGTGCCTGCTGCATGTACGGCTCTTCCTCGTCGCCATCGTCACCGAACCCGGATCCGCCTCCGCTTGATTCCTTCGAGCTCGGCAGCTCCAGCCATTCGGGCGGATACTGTGGCACCGGTGCGATCGCCTTCCAGTGATCTACGATCGACTGGACCTCTTCATCGATGAACGCTCCCTGGACGCGCGTCGGCTTCGCTTCATCCGGCGGCAGGTAAAGCATGTCGCCTCGCCCGAGCAACCGTTCCGCGCCTGGCATGTCGAGCACCACACGGCTGTCGGTCATCGAGGACACGGCGAAGGCGATGCGGGCCGGGACGTTGGCCTTGATGAGACCGGTCAGCACGTTAACCGACGGTCGCTGCGTCGCGATGATCAGGTGGATGCCGGTCGCGCGTGCCATCTGCGTCAGGCGGGCGAGCAGCGTTTCCACCTCATCCGGCGTGGTCATCATCAGGTCTGCCAGCTCGTCGATGATCACGACGAAGTACGGCAGTTTCTCCGCGTCCGGGTCGTCGGCGGTCTGCGCCCGGTACCCGGCAAGGTTCCGGACCCCAACCTCCTTGAAGAGCTCGTAGCGCCGGTTCATCTCGCGAAGCACCATCCGCAGGGCGCTGACGACCTTGTCCATCTCGGTCACGACCGGTGCCTGCAGGTGCGGCACCCCGTTGTACCCGACCAGCTCGACCATCTTCGGGTCGATCATCAGCAGTCGAAGCTCGTCCGGCTGCTTGACGCTGATCAGTGTCGAGATGATGGCGTTGATACAGACACTCTTACCCGAGCCGGTGGCGCCGGCAATGAGCAGGTGCGGCATCCGCGTCAGGTCGCCAACGATATAGTTCCCGTTCACGTCCCTTCCCAACGGAAGCGGCAGCTTGGCCTTGGTCTTCTGGAACGCGGGCGACTCGAGCACCTCGCGGAGCCCAACGGTCGCGATCTTCGGGTTCGGGATCTCGATACCGACCCGTGCCTGGCCCGGGATCGGCGCCTCGACGCGGATGCTCTGCGCAGCCAGCGCCAGCGCGAGGTCATTCTGCAGCTCGGTGATCCGGCGCACCTTCACACCGTTTCCCGGCTCCAGGGCGAACTGGGTAACGGCCGGCCCCGGGTTGATCTCCCGCACCACGGCGCTGACCTTGAAGCTCTTCAGGGTGTCCTGGATCACCTCTGCCTTGCTCTCCAGCATCGAGGGATCCGGCGTGACCTGCTCGTAGTACGGCAGCTGCTGCAGGTCCGGCAGCGGATATGGGATATCCATTTCCGCCTGGACCGCCACCGCCTCCGGAGCGGCCTGCACCGGGAGCGAGCTTGCCGTCTGGGTCACCGGACCCTGGCTCGGGCGCTCGGGCAGGTTGATGATCGGCGCCGCCTGTGGAATCGGCTCGCCGACAACGACCTCGGCCTTGATCGGCTGGGCCTTCTCCTTCTTCGTCGCGCGAGACGGTCGGGAGGCGGCCTTCTTCGTGGACGCCTTCGGTAGCGCCGGCTCGGGCGTTTCGGCCTTTGGCTTCGGCGCGCGCTTCGGCAGCAGGCGCCGGATGTCACGGTCCAACGTCTGCAGGTCCGTATCGGCGAGCAGGAAGACGGCGACGACCCCGATCGCGAAGAAGACAAGGCCCGATGCGACCTGCCCCAGGACACCGCGCCCGATATCGCCGGAGACATCGCCAACGGCCCCGCCGACCTGACCGAACGACATCAGGGCGGTGACGGCGATGGCGAACAGCGCACCACCGATATAGTGCCGGAAGAGCAGGATCGGCCCGTTGTCCTGTCCGAATGCGCGGACGGCCGTAAGAGCCGCGAAAACGGGAACGAGGAAGGCGGCGTTCCCGAAGAGGTCACGAAGGACGTTCCCCCACCAGGCGATGAACGCGCCGTCAGCGGACCCTCGCCCCAGCGACCATGAGCTCAGCAACGCCAGGAGAACCAGGGCGACGCCCAGCACCTCTCGCTTGAGCCGGTCGGAAATAGCGACCTCCGGGAACATACCCTGGAGGAACTCCCGTCCCCGCAATGCCCACAGCGAGAGCCCGGTCGCCTGCTGCTTCTGCGGCTTGCGACGGGTTGTCTTCTTCGGTTTCGAGCCATGGGCGCGGGTCTGGGTCGCCATTCGCCCTCATCTCCCTCCATATCCAAACGCTCGCCGAGCCTCGATTCTGGCCTGACGGGACGCAAAGAGGCCGGGCTGCAGCCCGACTGTACGTACATTGTATGCCAGAAGGTCAAAATGGTCGAGGGGGAGAATACTGCGGAGTCAGGCCTCCACGATGAGAGGAAGGATTACCGGACGCCGCCGCGTCCGGGAGTAGATCGCGCGGCTCGCGGCATCACGGATCACCCGGTCGAGGCGCCCCGCGTCGCCATCATCGAGATGTTCGTCCACAGCGGCCCGGACCGCATCCGTGACGGCGTCGACGATCGCGGGATCTGTCGAGAAGACGGAGAAGCCACGAGAGGCAACGACGGGCTCGCCACGCAGCTCGCATTGCTCCCAATCGATTGCCACCGCGACACTGACGACACCATCCTGGGACATCGTGCGCCGGTCCTGCAGGACGGTATCGTCACCACGTCCGATGGACGATCCCTCGACGTAGACCGTGCCAACCGGCACCTGCTCGGTAATGGCCACGCCTTCGTCGTCTACGGTGACCACGTCGCCCAAACCGACCATGGTGATGTTCTGGCGCGGAATACCCGACTCGACAGCGAGGTCGGCGTAAAGCCGGAGATGTCGATGCTCACCGTGGGTGGGGATGATGTAGTCCGGCCGCACGAGCTCGATCATCTCCCGGAGCTCGTCGCGCCCCGCGTGTCCCGAGACGTGGACCCTGTCGCGACCCGAGTAGACCACATCGGATCCGGAGTAGAAAAGCTGGTCGATGATCCGCGAAACGGACGTCTCGTTTCCCGGGATCGGCGTTGACGACACGATGACCGTATCGCCCTCCCCGACCCTGATCTTGTGATGATCTCGGTTCGCGATCCTGCTCAGGACAGCCATCGGCTCGCCCTGGCTCCCGGTCACGACATACACGATCTCGTCATCAGCGAGGGCATCGGCCTGCCGTGAGGTCACCAGCACGTCATCCGGATCATGCAGGTAGCCAAGCTCCCGTGCGACACGCACGTTGTTTTCAAGGCTCCGACCGAGCGTCGCGACCTTCCGGCCGTGCGCGCCCGCGACGTCGATGACTTGCTGGATACGGGCGATCAGCGAGGCAAAGGTCGCGATGATGATGCGGCCCGGCGCGACAGAGAAAACCTCCTCGTACGTCTCGCCGACGATGCGCTCGGATGGCGTTCGTCCCTCGCGCTCCACATTCACGCAATCGGAGATCAGGAGCCGGACGCCCCTGTCCCCAAACTCACGGAGCAGATCGACGTCGGTCGGGCGATTGTCGATAGGCGTCGGGTCGAACTTGAAGTCACCGGTGATGACCACCAGCCCGGAGGGCGTCGTGACGCCGAAGCCAACGGCGTCCGGAATACTGTGCGTGACGCGGAACGGCTCGATCGCGAAATCACCCGCGACCAGGCGCGGATGCTCGTCAGGGTCGAACACCTCCAGCTCTACGCGATCGGCCAACCGGCGCTCGCGCATCTTGGCGGTGATCAGTCCGGCCGTCAGCCGGGTCGCGTGGATCGGGACCGGGATCTGTTCCCACAGCCACGGCAGCGCGCCGATGTGGTCCTCGTGCCCGTGCGTGATGTAGATGCCGCGAATCTTCTCCCGCCGACCCCGGAGGTAGTCAATGTCGGGTAGGAGCAAATCGATGCCTGGCTGGTCTTCCTCCGGGAAGCCTAACCCGCAATCGATGACGATGATGTCATCCTCGGTCTCGAGAACCATCAGGTTCCGCCCGACCTCGCCAATGCCCCCCAGGAAGATCACGCGCACGGAACTGTTCACACCCGGTCTCGTTCTCCACGTTTAACGCAGGTTGACCGGAGCCACCCTGCACATCGACTGACCGTTGGACTAGAAGAGCGATTGCTGGCTGACGGAGTTGCTCTTCTGCTGCTCGCTTTCACGCGCGCGATCGCGTTCAGCAAGGAGCCGCGGCAGCTTCTGGAAGTCGGCCTCGATCTCGGGCCGAAGCGATCCGTTGTGCAATGCGGCGGCCGGGTGGTACATCGGGACGATATATCGCCCACCGACCTCCTTCGCCTGCCCGTGGATCTTGCCGATCCGCTCGCCAGGGAAGAACTTCGCCATGGAGAAGCGGCCGAGCGTAACGATGACGTCCGGATCGATGGCCTCGATCTGCCGCTCCAGCCAGTGCGCGCAGGCCATGATCTCGTCCGGCAGGGGATCCCGGTTTCCCGGCGGCCGGTGCTTGACCACGTTGGTAATGAAGACATCCTCGCGGTTCAGCCCTGCCGACTGGAGAAGCTCGGTGAGGAACTTGCCGGAGTTCCCGACGAACGGCTTCCCCTGCTTGTCCTCATGCCATCCCGGCGCCTCGCCGATCAGCATGATGCGCGCTTCCGGATTCCCCTCGCCCGGCACGGCGTTCTCCGCCGAGCGGTACAGCTCGCACCGCGTGCATGCAGCGATCTCTTCCCGTAGTTCCAGCAATTTCTTCTGCGCGGTTGTCTCCGCCACCGTATCACCCCTCCTGGATCAATACCGGAGTCGAGTATACGTTGCCACGCAGAAACGGGGCCGCCATTATGACGCCCCGAACACCGTCTTCCGAATCTCGCCAATCCCCGCCGCGCAGCTCGACTCCATACCCGCCCCAATCGCCCACAGGCCTTACCCTGAGCAACTCGTGGGGCGGTATTGGTAGAAAGCACACCACGCCTCTGCCCAGCTTCATAAAAACTCGTCATCCTGAGCGAAGCGAAGGACCCAACGCGAAGCGGCTCGGCCTCCACGCCCTCTCCAACGCTCCCTCCCGTACGGGACGACCTGCGGCGGCCGCGAACTTCAGGCCTCCTGTACGGGACGACGTGCGGCGCCCCCAACACCACCGGCCCGCCACACCCGCGCCGCAATGTCGTCCCCTGGCCCGCCACCACCTCTCGCAGCCTGTAGGGGCGGACCCCGTGTCCGCCCGCCCCGCACCCCAGCGCCCTCGACATCCTGAGCGGAGCAAGGGGTCGCTGCCGCTTCTCGCCTGACGGGCTCGACCGGACGACCCCGCAGCTGCGAGCGACGCGAAGCGACCCATCCGGCAGCCCTTTCCGCAATGAGCCAATACCCGCCCGCCTCGCACCCGAAAACGCCGCCCACACCACCCAAGGCATCAATATGCCCAGGTTTCTCCCTATACCCGGAAACTTGGGCATCTTGATGCCTTGGCCCTTCCTACCTCAGGACGAATTGAGCATGATCATGATCACCTTGCCCGTGAGGCCCCAGAACCTGTGCTCATCGCCGACAACACAACAGAGGGGCCGGACGCATTGTCCGGCCCCTCTGTCACGAGTCATCGGCTTTCTCTACGAACCAACAGGTTCCGCGAGAGCCTGTACCCGTCCCAGTTCGTCCTGGAACGAGATCAGCACCTCACCACCGCCTGGTGCCGTTGAGGTGAACACATGTGCCTCGCCAGCGCCGAGGGTCACCTGCTCCTCGGCAACCACCGCGCCATCGACCACGTGAACGATGTAGAGGTCACCGGCCGAAGCCGTACTCAGCTCGACCACCGGCGCGCCGTCTGTCACCGAGACACTGTCGATCGTCACGCCCTCTCCATCCGGGATACGCGGATTGCCTCCGAGCCCGACTCCGTCGCTCGCCGACTGGCGAATCGACTGCGGCGAATGGATGCTCTGCGCGGCCTCCAGCGGCATCACCGGTTCGTCGACGGTCGGATCGACGTCCGCCGCGTCCGGCGTCGCTGCG
>DATGPC010000190.1:0-7896 GCA_035305265.1 Thermomicrobiales bacterium
ACGAGCGCCATCTCCATCTCCAGGTGATCGTTACAGAGCGCGATCTCGGCGCGGGACGGCGCCCGGTCACCCTTTCCCTGCGTCGCCTTTCCAGGGAAGCACTTGGTGAGGCTGGTCAGGTACCAGGTCTCGCGCCATTTCTTCGCCGGAAACCCTGCCCCTTCCAGCCAACCACGCAGGATCTCGCCGGAGCGGCCGCTCCACGGGATCCCCGTAACGTGCGCGCGTGAGCCGGGCGCCTGCCCGACAATCATCACCCGCTGCGATGCGTAGCCGTGGAAGACGGGATTCGCCTCCGCGAGGTAACCGGCCGCCACGCAGCGGGTACAGGTCGCCATGCGTTGCTGGTACGCCTCCAGCAATGCGTCCCGATCATCCATATCCACTACAATTGCCGGCGGCTTCACGCCGCCCGCTTTCCCGGCGCGGCATTCCCGCGCCTTCTCTCATCTCTGGAAAGTCTCGTCATGTCGAATCAACCGTTATCCCCGCGCAACTTCGACGGCTTCGCGACCGGGTCGTCATGGTTCCTGGTCGCCGTTGCGCTCTATATCACGATGCTGATCACGGCCAACACCGTTGCCGTGCGCGTGCTGGACATCGGGCCGTTCACCGCCGATGCCGGGACGCTGACCTTTCCGATCACCTACATCGTGGGCGACGTGCTGACCGAAGTGTACGGCTACCGCATCGCGCGTCGGGTGATCTGGCTCGGCTTCATCTGCAACCTGATGGCCGTCGCGATCTTCCAGATGGCGGTTCGTCTGCCGTCGGTCGACGAACCCGCCTTCCAGGATGCCTTCGTGATGATCTTCAACGCCACGCCGCGCATCCTGCTTGCCTCGATGGCCGCGTACCTCGTCGGGTCGTTCATCAACGCCTTCGTGATGGCACGCATGAAGGTGCTGACCGAAGGGAAATGGCTCTGGACTCGGACGATCGGCTCCACCCTCGCGGGCCAGGGACTCGACACCGTCGTGTTCGTCTTCATCGCCTTCTGGGGCGTGTTCCCGGGAGAGGTGATCTGGGCGATGGTCTACACGAACTGGATCGTCAAGATCGGTATCGAGGTCCTCGCCACGCCGGTCACCTATCGCGTCGTGGATGCGTTCAAGCGCCACGAACGCCTGGACGTCTACGACACCTCAACGGACTTCAACCCGATCGCCATCGGGCGATAGCATCACGTTGGAGCATGCCCGCGATGATGTCGCCCTCCGGCCGCTTGGGCCGACCTGACGTCGGCCCCTACGACGTAGCCTTCTCGTACAGGCTGCTGACGGGATGCCTCTTGACGGGCTGCGGCGGCATGTCGCTCGCAAGCGTCCACGATGTGGCCCTCCCGAGCATCGACGGCGGCATGCCGACGTAGACGTTGTGCGCGCGCTCCGGCTGCACCTCGTACGCCTCGTGCCAGATGCCTGTGGCGCCGGAGCTCGCGGCTGACGTCATATAGCGCTGCCAGGCGGGAAAGTGCTCGCCATCCTTACCGGTCGCGTACCGCATCAGGTCGTCCATCGAGCGCCAGTACTGCACCACGAGGACGTTCCGGCCCATCCACCACGTCGTGGCGTCGAGGAATCCCAGCTCGCGGTGCGAGTACAGTTCACGCAGCATCCGCGGCATTGCCATGAAGACCGGGAGCCACGACCGGACCTTCCACCATGCATTGATACGCATGCCGATGAGGAAGACGACCGTGCCGGGCGGGACGTCCGCCCGGAATCGTTGATCTCGAATGCTGGTTTTCATGCCTGAACCTCCGGATTGCGAACGAGATTCCACGCCAGGAACAGCACAGAGAGCCCAATGACGATGCCGCCCACCATGGCGAGCGTCGTCCCGGCCGACGTCTCGCCGGGCGAGCCGGTGAAGGCGTGGAGGAACATCCCGCCCGCGACCATGAAGACACCGGCCGCGTAGGCCGCCCATGAAAGGTACTGCGCCCGGGACGTCAATGCGGTTCGACCAAGGTAGGTGCTATAGAGCAGCCCTGCGATGGTCATGACGCCAGCGTGACCGTGGCCCGCGCGGAAGAATTGCTCCTGGTGCTCCGTCAGGTCAGCGGCACCGGACAGGAACCGCAGCAACGATTCACCACCGAAGATGACCGTCACCAGCAGGACCCACCCGATCGCGCCGAGATTTCGCTGGGGAGCGTCTAAACGTTGTGACACCATGATGCCTCCCAAATAGTTGTGAGTAATCACTTTCATAAACAGACACGATGAGAGACGTGCGGCATTTCGTTCCTGGATCCTTTATCCGCTGGTTGGCGTGACCTGGTCGAAGGAAACCGCGTCCTCGGGCAGGAGAAGCATCGCCCGGGCCAATTCGCTCTCCGCGACGTCGTCGACGGCGTGGATCGATGCGGCGATGGTGAGCATCATCCCGAAGGCCCAGAACTGCCTGACGGCCTCATAGTCCGCCCCGGTTGCATCCCGAAGCCAGCGGAACATCCTGCTCATGCCGGCCTTCAGCTGCGTGCGAATCTCCTGGTCTTCCGCCGCCGCGCTTCCCTGCAAGACGAGCCGCAGCTCGAGCACATCGCGGACGAACCGGTAGTAGGTGCGCCCGAGCGCCTGGAGCTGCTCGTCCGGCGTCACGAGCGGCCCCTTCTCCTGCCGGATCCTGTGCAGCTCGGCATCCCAAGCGCCAATGATGTCGTCGCAGACACGCTCCAGCGCGGCGATGAACAGCGCTTTTTTCGTCCGGAAGAGCCGCAGGACATACGGCTGGGAGATGCCGGCCGCCACCGCGATGCGCTCGGTCGAGCCACCGTGGTAGCCGAACGTGGCGAACTCCTCGATCGCCGCCTGGATCACGTCTTCCCGGCGTTCCGCCGCGGTTTGTCGTTTGGCCCCGGTCGTGCTCACGGTCGCGTCATCCTCCTCGTGAGATGTTTGTGAGTGTACACTTACATACGCCGATGTCAAGCCCCTCTCCCGTTTCCGGCGATCCGATGCGACAATGCCGGGCAGAACTGACCCATGCAGGATATGGAGGATCAATGAGCACCACAACGCAAGAGAAAACCGAGAAGACCAACCCGAGCCTAATTCGCTGGCCAGAGGAACGCCCCGAGTACGAATCGCTCCGGGCCGCCGTACAGGGCGAGACGGCGCGATGGAACAGCGTCGGGATGGCCGCGGGCGTGATCCACGGCAACGAGACGGAGATCGTCGTCACCGGGCCGACCGACATCAGGACCGGCGCCCCGATCACCGACGACGCGCTCTTCCTCGTTGGTTCGATCTCCAAGGTCTACACCGCCACGCTCGTCATGCGCCTGTGCGAGCAGGGCAAGCTGGACCTCGATACACCGGTCATCACCTACGTACCGGAGCTCCAGTTGGCGAATGCCGGGGCGCGGGAAGTCATCACCCTTCGCCATCTCCTCTCGCACTCGTCCGGCATCGAGGGCGACCGGTTCATCGATTACGGCCGCGGCGATGACGTGCTGACCAAGGCGATTGCCGAGTTCAACACCCTGACCCAGTGGTTCAAGCCCGGTACGTTCTACTCGTACTGCAATTCCGGCTTCTACCTGACGGCGCACATCATCGAAACAGTCACCGGCAAGACCTTCGAAGAGGTCATGAAGGAAGAGCTCTTCGAGCCGCTCGGCCTGGAGCACACCGAGATGATGCCGGAGGAAGTGCTGAACCACCCCTTCGCCCTCGGGCACAAGGTCGACCGCCGGGGCGGCGTCTCCATCTCGCGGCCGCAGCATCTCCCCCGCGTGGCGCATGGCGCCGGCGGCGTCATCGCTTCCGTTGGCGATCTCCTCCGCTTCGCCCGGATGCACATGAACAAGGGCGAGCTGGACGGCGTCCGCATCATCAGCGAGGAATCGGCGATGGCGATGCGCGAGCCTCAGATCGTGACGGAACAGGCGTATCGCTCCTACGGCATCGGTTTTTGGATCTTCGAGTGGCCGGAGATCACGTCGATCGGGCACGGCGGCGCCTGGAGCGGGCACCGGGCGAACCTTACGATCGTCCCGGAAGAGAACTTCGCGATCGCAACTCTCACCAATTCAAACGTCGGCGCAAGCGCGTATGCCGAGGTCGAGGAGTGGGCACTTGAGCACTACCTCGACTTCAAGCGCCCCAAGCCGGAGCCGGTGGAGCTTTCGGAAGAGGAACTTAAGGCCTTCGCCGGAACCTATTCCCGGCATGACGGTCGTTACGAGGTGACCACGCAGGGCGATGGCCTGCGCCTGACGATCACGAATATCGATGAGGAAACCGGTGAGGAGAGCGAGACGCCACGGCTCTTCGACCTCCAGCCGATCGGCGAATCGCGCTTCCGCATCACCAGCCCCGAGGGATTCGGCATGACGATCGATATCCTCCCCGTGCCGGATGGTGACGGCAAGGAGCGAGACCTGCTGCGCATGGGCGGCCGCCTCGCCGCGCGCCAGGATCAGTAATCCCGATTTGCGGGACCGGAAGAGGGGTGGACACAGGGTCCACCCCTCTTTCGCATTTCCCTAAACCGGCGTGGAGCACAACACGGTGATCAGCCGCAACAGTCGATACACGTCCGGATAGGTGTCTCGCGTGAACGCGATGGTCCTGCCGCCCGATCGCTCCACGTTGTCGAGCATACCTGCGAGATCAGCGTAGACCGGCCGATCGAACGTCACCTCCACCCGCAACGGCTCCTTCAACCGGAGCGGCTCGACCGCCGGTCGGGACCGGATCACCCGCTCGGCGATCTCGGTGAGCATCCTGCAGGCGACACGAGGGTGCGGCCCGATGACGGACGCCTGGGACCGGCTCTCCTTTACCTGCACGAACTCCACGTTGTCTCCCAGGACCCCTCGGCCTTCCGCGACAACGGACTGGTCGCCGGAGACAAGCACGACGGGCACGCCATATGCGCCCGCCATAGCGGCGTTGAGGCCGAGCTCACCGTACGAGACGCCATTGATCGAGATGTCCCACAGGTGGCCGGTGAACGTATGACTGAGCACCGAGTGACCGGTGCCGGCCTTTCCATGAACGCCGGCAAACATCGCGGCGTCATACGACCCGTCGATCCCATCCATCATCCCGAAATGGCGCGGTTTCCCCCGGCCAAGGATGGCCCGCTCGTCCAGCTCCTCGGGAATGATGTTGCGGTAGGGACCGTGGGAGTCAACGACCGTGACCGTTGCATCCGGGTCGGCGGCATGAATACCCGCGACGATCGCGCTGGCCTCGGCCGTCATCAGGCGCCGGGCACGCTCGTACTCGGGATTGCCGGGCGAGCCCTCACTCCCATGCGCGACACCCGCCACGCCTTCGATATCCATGACGAGGAAGACCTTCACCACTCAACGTGCCTCACTTTCGGGTTTTCGGATCGAGGGCGTCGCGAAGGCCGTCTCCAAAGAGATTGATCGCCACGACCGAGACAAGAATCGCAAGTCCGGGAAAGATCGCGATGTGCGGCGCCAACTGCATGTACGCGCGGCCCTCGCTCAGCATCGTCCCCCACTCCGGCGCGGGCGGGCGCACGCCGAGCCCGAGAAAACCAAGACTGGCAGCGGTCAGGATGGCGGTCCCTAATCGGATTGTCGAGAGGACGAGGATCGGCGCCAGCGCATTCGGTAGCAGGTGCGCGAACATCAACCGGCCGTCCGGGACACCGATCGACCGTGCGGCCAGGACAAAATCCTGCTCGCGGAGGGACAGAAGCGACCCACGGACCATCCGGGCAAAAGTCGGGACCGAGAACACGCCGATCGCCATGATGACGTTGATCTCGCCGACGCCGAGAATCGTGATGATCACGATCGCAAGGAGCAGCCCTGGGAAGGCCAGCTGCACATCGAGAAGCCGCATCAGGACGGTGTCGATCCATCCACCGAAATACCCCGAGATCATGCCGATCAGGGTCCCGGCCGAGGCCCCGACGAGCGTGCCGAGCAGGCCAAGTCGAAGAGAGATCCTGGCTCCATAGATGATCCGGCTGAGGATATCCCGGCCGAAGTTGTCGGTGCCCATCGGATGGGCGCGCGAGGGCCCCTCCATCATGTGCATGTAATCCTGGAAGTTCGGGTCTGCGGGCGCGATCCACGGCGCCAGGATCGCCGCAAGGATCGTGGCGAGCAACATCACCAGCCCGCCCATGGCAAACCAATTCCTGCGAAGGCGCTTCCAGGCATCGCTCCAGAGCCCGCGCGCCGGTTCGTTTCGCTCCAGCCTGGTACCGGCAATCACGGCGTTGTGCTCAAGCGTCGCGTTCATCCTCGATGCTCCTTTCCCGGTCATGCGTAGCTGATACGCGGATCGACCCGTGCATACAGGAGATCCACGACCAGGTTGATGAGCACGAACTGGATGGCGAACAGGAGCAATACTCCTTGCACGATGGGGAAATCTCGATTGTTGATCGACTTGATCAGGAGCTGCCCGATCCCCGGATAGGAGAACACGGTCTCGGTGATAACCGCCCCCGCCAGCAATCCACCGAACTCGAGGCCAAGGATGGTAATGATCGGTATCAGGGCGTTCTTGAGCGCATGACGGACGACGACCAGGCGTTCTCCCAGTCCCTTGGCCCGGGCCGTCCGGATAAAGTCCTCGGAGAAGACCTCGATCATGCTCGACCGTGTGACGCGAGCGATGACAGCCGCGGCTCCGACGCCGAGCGTGATCGCGGGCAGGACCAAGTGCGACAGTCCCCCTGCTCCTGTCGAGGGAAACCAGCTCAGCTTCACCGAGAACGCGAGCAGCAAGAGCAACCCGAGCCAGAACGACGGCGTACAGATACCGATCAGCGCCAGGAGCATGGTGCCGCGGTCGATCAGCGAATTGTGCCGGATCGCGGAAACGATACCGAACAGGAGCCCGAATACGATTGCCACGACCATGCTGGCGAGCGTGAGCTCCAGCGTGGCGGGCAGGCGCGAGAAGATCTCTTCGGTTACCGGCACCCGCGAGACCGTGGACCGGCCGAGATCGCCTTCAATCGCGCGTTCGAGCCAGGCGAGATATTGCATAGGCAGCGGCTCATCCAGGCGCCATGCTTTCCGAAGCACCTCGACCTGTTCGCCCGTGGCCTCGGGGCCGAGCGATTGTCGCGCGGGATCCCCGGGAATCAGGCGCATGACCAGGAAGATAATGATCGAGACGCCGAGCAGGATCGGGATCAACGCCAGCAGGCGACGAAAGATGTACTGGGTCATCGGGATTGCCCCTCGGGAACGGGAAACGTCCCGGCAGGTTCGCGGGACCTGCCGGACACAGGGAGCGACCGGGCCCGTATTCGGGCCCGATCGCGGTCACGTTGGAGCGGGAACCGCTACTCCTTCCAGTGGGCGGTCCGCAGGAACACGACGCCGTCCGCCTGGGTCGTGCATCCTCCGGCCTCCCGGGATATCGCCCCGAAGTAGGTCGGCACGTACAGGAAGATGTTTGGCGCCAGCTCCATGATCCGCCGCAGGGCATTGGCATACGCTTCGGCGCGCTCTTCCGGATTGGGCAACTCCAGCCCTTGCTGGATATAGGTCTCGACATCCGGATCCGTGAAGAAGGAGAAGGTCGATCCCGCCGGCGGCCAGCTTCCCTGGGTATAGATCGGCCGCAGCGCCCAGTCCGCATCACCGGTCGATGGCGACCACTGGGTCATCATCATCTGGATGTTGGACTCTTCCACGGGCTTCGACTGCTCTTCGGTCAGCGCGGCCGCCTCCATCTGGACGACTTCAGCCTGCACGCCGATCTGGGCGAGCTGGTTCTGGACCGCGACCGCGCGGTCACGATGCGTCACAGAGGTCCACAGCTCGGTGCTGAACCCCTCGGGGAATCCCGCTTCGCTCAGCAGCTCCTTCGCACGATCCGGGTCGTACTCGTAGCCACCAGTTTCGGTGTAGCCCCACACGCTCCGGGCGATCGGGGAGTC
>DATGPC010000191.1:0-3102 GCA_035305265.1 Thermomicrobiales bacterium
GAGGTCGAGTCGCTGACGCCGCTGGACGCGATCCGGGTCCTGTTCGAGCTGAAGAAGGAAGCCGGGGAGTAGCCACCGCGCGAAGAAGGCTCGGATCGCTCCGTACCGCCGCACCTTGTGTGCGGCGCCCTGCAACTTACGACGCCGCACACAAGGTGCGGCGGTACGGAGCCGAAATTCTTGACGGTCCGAGACGAGCGCTTCGCCATCAGTTCCCCGATCGTGCTACAAACAGCGATGGCGGGTCGTGCCTGCCCGAGTTGAGAACATCCACGGAACCGAGGTAGATGACGGCCCCCGCCCACCAGACTGACACAACGTTCACCGAAGCCGAACAACCCGGACGAATCCGGCGCTGGAGTATCGCGGTCGCTGACCGCATCGGACGGCTCACGCTGCCGCAGCTCACGGCGATAATCTGGATCTCCAGCATCGTCATGTGCCTGGTGCTGCTCGGGTCCACCCGCGACTCCATTCGCGGGACGATGAACATCGTCGAGAATTGGGGAGCCGTTGAACGCGTCGCCCTCTGGCAGGACTGGCTGGAGCCGATCATCCCGCGCTTCGAGCTGCCGACCGGCGTGATCGCATGGGGCTTCCGGGCCGCGATGCTCGCCGGGTTTGTCGCCCAGGTCGCCGCCTTCGTCGTCGTGATGCGGTCAGACAAACCCTCGCTTTGGAAATGGATGATCGGGCCAATCGGCGCCCATATCATCCAGGGGATCCTGATGATCCCGTCCAACTCCGACGTCTTCTTCTATGAGGCGGTCGGTCATTTCGCGGCGAACGGCCGGAACCCGTACACCAGCGAGCTGATGGATTGGCCGGACCACCCGCTGATCCCGTTCAACTTCTGGATCGATATCGGGACCGTCTACGGCCCGCACTGGGTGAATTACAACCGCATCGTCATGGACATCGTCGGGCCGGACCCGATCGTCGCCACGCTGGTCCAGAAGGCGCTTGCGGGAATCTTCGCGTTCGCGCTCGGCCTCTTCATCTACTGGTTCGCGAAGAAGCTGAGCGGAGGTAATCAGAAGCTCGCGGTCGCCGCGGCTGTCCTCGTGGCCTGGCAGCCAAACATGATCCTGGAAAGCTCCGGCCAGGTTCACAATGACCCGCACACGGTCCTGATCGCGACGGCCGGCCTGGCCCTCGTGATCCTCGGCGGGCTCGCCGGTCTGCGCGGTGGCCTCATCCTCGTCGCGGTGTCGGTGATGATCAAGTTCATCACACTGCCGCTGTTCGGCGTGCTCGGCATCATCCGGATCGTCGAGCGCAAGAAGCCGATGGGCTGGGTAAAGCGCATCTTCGGGAACTGGCTGCTGGATGGCATCGCCATCGTCGCCGTCGTCATCGGCGCGTTCCTCCCCTATTGGGAGGGGCCGGAAACGGTTCACGAGATGCTTGCGGAACCGGATCGACTCTATACCCACCCGGTCTGGCGCGGCATCCAATCTCTGCTCGGTGTGCTCTTCCCGGATTCGATCTCCGGCGGCTGGACGTCAATCTCCCGACCGACCCTCCAGGTCGCCACCATCGGGCTCTCGATCGCGGTCGTCGCCTGGATGGGTTATCGGCTCTGGAAGGCGCCGCAGGTCAACAGTGACCCGGAAGAAGACCCGCTCACGCCAGACGGCCTGCCCTGGTGGACACCGACCGTCCTCTACGGCTGGCTGTTCATCTTCCTGATCCTGTCCTTCATCCCGGTCAACTCGCACCCGTGGTACTGGGTTTGGCCGATCCCGGCCGTCGCCCAGGTCGTCGCGTACGAGCTGCGGCACGAACGACAGTGGAATGTCGCGAAGATGCCGACGTGGTTCTGGATTTACCTGTGGGGGAACGCGCTGCTGACGCTTGCGTATCACACGCGGATCGCGCGCTATTAGAGAACTTCGTACTGCCGGACCTCGCTACTGCGGCCGGTGTCGGGTGCCTTGGGCCGAAAGCGCCGGACACAAGGTCCGGCGGTACGAATCGGAAGTGCGAGGAATGCAAACGGGCGGCTGGATGAACCAGCCGCCCGTCGCCATTTCCGAGTGGTGACGTTTACCCCTCGAAGGAGGTGATCTCCACGGTAATCTCGAGATTGCCACGCAGGGCGTTCGAGATCGGGCAAGTCTGCTCCGCCTTCTCAACCAGCTTCCGGAAGTCGTCCTCTGAAAGGCCCGGAACCTTGCCGCTGACCGTGACGTGAGAATGCTTCACCTCGAGTCCGCCGCCGTCCTTCGGCCCGACGCCGACGACCGCATTGACGTCGAGCGAATCAGCCGGTGTGCCGTTGTTGGCGAGCGTGCCGGAGAGGTTCATCGCCAGGCAGCCGGAGTGTGCCGCCGCCAGCATGTCCTCCGGGCTGGAGTACCCGTTCGCCTCACCGATACGGGAGGGCAACGACATCTTCACGTCCGTGAACGTCCCGATCCCGGAGGATACGCGGCCTTCACCGGTCTTGAGGTCACCTTCCCAAATCGTGCGTGCGCTGCGCTCAGTGATCGCCATGCGTCAACTCCTTCTCTTCTCAATCGTGCCCCGTCGGGCCTGCCATTCCGTACCACTGTACCCGCGAATTCCGCGCCACGGTCAAGACATTGGCGGCGGATCGAGGTAGACCGTCTTCATCTGGGTGTAGAACTCCCGCGCGGCCTTGCCCTGCTCGCGAGAATAGGAGCTGGACGCCTTGTAACCGCCGAACGGAACCTGTGGCTCCGCGCCGGCCGTCTCGGAGTTCACATGGACAATACCGGCCTTGATCTCCCGGACGAACTGCATCGCGCGGCCAAGGTCGCGGGTAAAGAGCGAGGCGGACAATCCGTACCGAACCTGGTTCGCGACGGCGATTGCCTCATCCACATCGTCGACCGGAATAATGCCGAGCACCGGTCCGAACAGTTCTTCCTGGCCCAGCCGCGACGACGGGTCAACGTCCGCAAAGAGCGCCGGGGTGACGAAGTGGCCGTCGGCCAGCACCTCAGGCCGCTCCCCGCCGGTGAGCAGGGAGACGCCCTCACTTTGCGCGCGCTCGATCTCACCGGCAACACGGTCGGCGGCCTTTGCGTCGATCAACGGGCCGATATTCGTGCTGTCCTTCAGGGGATCGCCGAC
>DATGPC010000192.1:0-8105 GCA_035305265.1 Thermomicrobiales bacterium
GAGCAGTGGCTCGTCGTGGCGCTCGGCGTCGTAGACGGTCTGGCCACGGCGGATCGTGCGAACGACGAACCCGGTGATCTCCCGGCCGTCGATGGGCGTCCAGCGGCTGCCGTCGAGCATGTCGTGGTCGCTGGCGGTCCATGTTCCCAGCGGGTCGAAAAGGATGATGTCCGCGTCGCTCCCGATGCTGAGGGTGCCCTTGCGCGGCGCAACGCCGAGGATCTGCGCGGCGTTCGACGAGAGCATCCGCGCTGCCTGGGCATGACCCATTTTCCGTTGGACCACCGCCTCGTCCCAGAACAGCGAGATAGCGGACTGCGCGTCCATCACCGGCTCGCCGCGCTGGCTGGCCCGCCCGACGGAGGTGGCGCCGATGCAATCGACGCTCTCGTCCATCACGTAGGTCCAGAGCTCGTCGATCTCTTCGCGAGAGCGGAGCGGGAGCGTCGGTCGCAGGTGCCGGGTCGGCTCGCCCCCTTCGAGCACGAGATGGAGTGCCGGAACGGATGCGGTGACACGCACCCCGCGACTCCGGGCTTCGACAACCTGGCGCATGGCGCTTCCGGTGGTGATACCGCTGAAGTGGACCCACGCGCCGGTCTCTTCGGCGAAGAGCAGGGCCATGCCGACGCCAAGCCGCTCGGACATCGGGTCTCGTGGGTCGATCGCCGGATGCTGCGGCTGGAGGGAAAGCGGAACGCTGAACGTCCCGAGCGCGCGCATCAGGTCATACAGTTGCCCATCGGAAATCGGAGAAGTACCGTCTTCCGACCCGTCCAGCCGGGCGCTGAAACCGGCGACACCCGTCTGCACCATGCGGGAGATCTGGGCTGCGGACGGCAGGTTCGCGCCGTCGATCGGATACCAGAGGGCGACATCGGCGGCGACGCTGGATTGCGCGCCGGATTCGGCGGGCGGCGTGCCGCCGTCGGCGGCGAAGGTCGTCACCCCGCCTGCGGCCGCAGCCTGTTGGATTGAGAGGGCAGATTCGGCCGCGTCGGCCTGGTTCAGCCATGGCGCCGGGAAGCGGATATCGACCCCGCCTGGCAGCAGCAAGAGGTCGGTTGCGTCGATGGTTTGGTCGGCGTCGACACCTTCGGCGGTGGCGAGCATGGCCACGATCTCGTGGTCGTCGATGACGAGATCTGCGCGAATGTCACCGGCCTCGGTGACGATGCGGCCCCCGGTTATCACGGTTCTCAAGGACATCACGTCGGAGGGCCCTCCTGAGGGTTGCTGGTCTGTGTCTGCGTGATCGCCATCCGTGTCTGGAATGACGCCGCTGTCCGGCCTTCGATACTACGAGGCATCGGCGGGGACGTCCACCCGGAGCCCGGATGGCGTATCGCGTTGGCGACGGATCGGATAGAGTGAAGCGAGGAAACATCCCGCATCAGAAGGAGCGCCCATGTCGACGATGGTGGAATCCTGGCAGGTTACGACAGTCGAGGAACTTGAAGGGATTATCGGTGTGCCTGGCGAGCGCGTCGCCACCAAGGTCACGCCATACGTGACCCCGCTGGTGCGTCAGTTCGTGATGGCGTCACCGTACTTCCTGATGGGGACAGCCGACGCCGACGGCAACTGCGACGTGACACCGCGTGGCGACGCGCCGGGATCCGTCCTGTTCCTCGATGACCGGACGCTCGTGATCCCGGATCGTCTCGGGAACCGGCGTATCGACTCGATGAAGAACATCCTGACGAACCCGCATGTCGGGCTGCTCTTCCTCGTGCCGGGAACTGACGAGACCGTGCGGATCAATGGCAGGGCAATCATCACCCGGGATCCGGAGTTGCTCGCGCGGCTGGCGATGCAGGGCAAGGAGCCGAAGGTGGTGATCGTGGTGGAGATCGACGAGGTCTTCACGCACTGCGCGCGATCGATCCTGCGATCGAAGCTGTGGGAGCCGGAGTCCTGGCCGGACCCGGATACGATCCCGACGCTGGCGGCGATGATGGCGGAGCAGAAGGACCTGCCGCCACCGGACGAAAGCGCCGGGAAGCGCAACGAGGAGTATCGCCAGCGGCTGTACTAGACGTGATTCCGGACATCGGGTGCGGAATGAGAAGCCGCGTAGTCTCGCACGCATAGTGGAGACAGCGACCGTGGGTCGATGGTGCGGCGTAGTGATGGCTCCCCATATATGCCACTGTGTGGCATGTCCCGGACACATGGTCCGGGACTACGCGCATGGTGCCGGACACGTGGCCTAACCCTTCCATCGCGAAAACCCGCCCACTAGTGGGCGGGTTTTCCTGGGTCCATCATCTGCGCGGGAGCGGCCTCAACTGGCCACAGAGAACGCGAACACGGTCGTCGATATGAATTCCTCGTCCGGCCGCAGCTCCGTGGACGGGAAGTCCGGCTGGTTCGGTGAGTCCGGGAAGTGCTGGGTCTCGAGGCAGAACGCGTCCGACTGGCGGTAGACCTGCCCTGATGTTCCGGCAAAGGTGCCGTCAAGGAAGTTGCCGGTGTAGAGCTGGATGCCCGGCTCGGTGGTGCTCACCTCCAGCACCCGGCCCGAGACGGGATCCGTCGCGGTCGCGGCCAGGACCAGCTCACCGTCAGCGACGCCGGAGCGGTCGAGCACGAAGTTGTGATCGTAGCCGCGCCCGAGCAGGATCTGTTCATCGGACGAATCGCGCATGTCCTGGCCGATCGGCTTGGCGGTGGTGAAGTCGAATGGCGTTCCGGCGACCGGCGCGAGCTCGCCGGTCGGGATCAGCGTCTCGTCGACCGGCGTGAACTCCGGCGCGTTGAGCATCAGCTCATGGTCATAGATGGAGCCGCTGCCCTCACCGCGCAGGTTGAAGTAGGAATGGTTCGTCAGGTTGATGACCGTCGGGGCATCGGTGACGGCGTGGTAGTCGATGCGGATCTCGTCGTTGTCGGTCAGGGTGTAGGTGACGGTGACATCGAGCGTTCCCGGGAAGCCTTCCTCGCCGTCCGGGCTCGTGTAGCTTAGGCTGATCGCCTGCCCGTCGGCCGCCTCCTCCACGCCACTGGTGGACCAGATCTTCCTGTTGAAGCCCTCGACGCCGCCATGGAGCGTATTGGGGTCGTTGTTGATGGGAAGCTCGTACTCCTGGCCGTCCAATGTGAAGCGGCCGCGTGCGATGCGGTTCGCATAGCGGCCGGTGATACAGCCGAAGTAGGGGCTCAAGGCGACGTAGTCGTCGAGGTTGTCGAAGCCCAGCGCGACGTTGGCGAAGGTGCCGTCCCGGTCCGGGACCGAGATGGACTGGAGGATACCGCCGTAGGTCAGGACGGTGATCTCTATTCCGTTGGCGTTGGCGAGTCGATAGAGCTCAACGGGCTGACCGTCCAGCTCCCCGAAAGGTTCGGCGCCTCCCGGCATCGGCGATGCTCCTGGCGTGGCCTGACCCGCCCGGGCGGCAACGGCGGTTGCCCCGAGCGCGATCGGCGCGAGAATAACGGCACGACGGGATGCGGGACGCAGGTGGATCGGAATCATGGGACTCCTCCTGATCAGGTGCCATGTATTCCCGTTTGATGATGGATCCCGCTATCCACTATACACCCGCATTCCGGCGGGTTTTACGACGTATTTCTCTCACCTGATAAGAGCCTCCGTCATCCCGATCGCACGGCCTGTGAAGCGGTTGCAGGGCGTTTATGGAGGGATCACTGATCTGGCAGGCATGAGCTTCAGGCGGACGCAATGATCCCTCGACTGCCCATGCGATGACGAGGTGGCGAGCCTGCATTATGCCGGACAGCAGGGCCTTCCGGTGCAAGCCAGCCCTTGTCTAGTCGAAGTCGAAAAGCTCCTCGAAGAAGTTCCGCCGCTTCGTCTTCTTGTGCTTGCGACGATCCCAATCGGTGTCATCGTCGTCATGCCGCTGGTCAGGCGTCGAGTCGAGGCGCTGGACGCGGCCCTGCATGTTGCCCACCCGGCGCGTCATGAAGCTGTCGTCAGGTCCAGAGTCCGACGAGTCATCGAAGGCGCTGGATCGCTCGATGATCTTGTCGAGCTCGCCGCGATCGAGCCAGACGCCACGGCATTTGGGGCAGTAGTCGATTTCCACGCCCTGGCGCTCGGTCATCACGAGTTCGGTCTGGTCAATCGGACACTGCATGCTCAAGCTCCTTTGCTGGATTTCCGCTTCGGCGACGCCTTTTTCGCGTCGGATGCGGTGACGTCCGGATCCTCGTTCGACGAGGCGTTGCTGAACCGGTAGATGGTGGTCGATGTGAACTCCTCGTCCGGCCGGAGGACCGCCGAGGGAAACTCGCGGTGATTCGGCGCGTCGGGGAAGTTCTGCGTCTCGAAGCAGATCGCATCGGTCTGCCGGTAGAGGCGGCCGCTGTACCCGGCGATCGATCCGTCTAGCGAGTTCGACGTGTAGACCTGGATGCCGGGCATCGTCGTCAGCACGGTCATCACGCGGCCGGAATCCGGATGTTCGAGCCTGGCCGCCTCGACGAGGTCGTTGGAGCCCTTCTTCCGCTTCACGACGAAGTTGTGGTCGAGGCCCCTCGCGATGCGGATCTGCGGGTCGCGGCCGTTGCGGATCGCGTCGGTCAGCTGGCGAGGAGAGGTGAAATCGAGCGCGGTTCCCTTCACCTTCGCGATCTCACCGGTCGGGATCTGGTCGATGCCGGTCGGGGTGTATTCGGTGGAGGGCATCGAGAGGATGTGATGCTCGACATCGCCCATCGCCTCGCCGCCAAGGTTGAAGTAGGAGTGGTTCGTGAGGTTGTGGACCGTCGGCTTCGTTGTCGTGGCGGTGTAGTCGAGCCGCAGCTCGTTGTCCTCCGTCAGGGTGTAGGTCACGGTTGCCGTGAACTCGCCCGGGAAGCCCTCGTCGCCGTCCGGGCTTACGTGGGTCATCTTCACGCCGGGGCCGTGCTCGGTCTCGACCGTCTCGGCGTCCCAGACGTAGCGGTCGAACGGGCGGCTGCCGCCGTGGGCGGTAAAGGTGCCCTTGTTCGGCGTGAGGTGATATTCGGTGCCGTCGAGGGTGAACGTGCTGCCGCCGATGCGGTTGGCGTAGCGGCCGATGACCGACCCGAAATGCGGGTGCTTGCCGAAGTACTGGGTCAGGTTGCTGAATCCGAGGACCACGTTTGCGGTCTTGCCGGCGGCATCCGGCACGTGGAGCTCCTGGATGATCGCTCCATAGGAGATAAGCGCGACCGACATGCCGGATCCGTTGGTGAGGACGAACCGGTAGACAGGGGTGCCGTTGTACTCGCCGTACACGTCCTGCTCGATGGTGGGCAGTGTTGCGGACATCGTCATGCCTTTCTGCTGACGCGTGATATGCCTGATGGCTTCATTCTACGGCGTCCGGTCATCGGAGAAGGCAGGGGAGGTACGGATGACGTGCCGCGTCGGCAGAATCCAAGCACTCCCGGTGCCACGGAGCAGGTTGTTGGCTTCTTTTTCCTTCCGTCATCCCGGGCCATTCCGAGGGATCCTTGTCTCGGCATGGAGACTGTTCAACCACTCCAAAGACCCCCCGACCGAGCCTGTCAGGGCGAGAAGCGGGAGCGGACCGTGTGGTCGGCATGACGGTCGTCCCTCACTCGGGGGTGAACTGCACGCCTTCCGAATCGGTGCCGGGTTCTTCGTCGGTGATGCGCTCGAGGGTCGCTTCCCAGCGACGATGTTCGTGGGAGGTCGTCGCGCGGGCGAGAATCCGCTCCATCGCGAGAATCGTGTCGGCGCCAAGCGAGCCGGGAACGGGCCGCGCTCCCGACTGCCACGCCTGGCGCATCGCCTGGAACGTTTCGGCTTCGGTGAAGCGATGGGCGTCGTCGACCGAGAAGGGAACACCCCGCAGCGCGAGATCGAGCTGCAGGGGCAAGGTCGCCTCCGGGTCGCTCGCCCGGTACCGGATCATCATCTCCGAGGCCGATACGTTGTACCGCGCCTCGTCATCGACGATGCGGCCGGCGACCTCGATCACCTTCTTCGGGTCCATGCCGTCGATGACGACGCGGCTTCGCGTCGAGAAGAGCGTAATGAGCCGGGTCGGCCGGGCAGGGGCGGCCGGGGTGTCCTTCTTCTTCGGCTTCTCGTTCCACCATGGCGCGGCGGATGCCTTCGATCCCTGGCTCGCCCGGGATGGTGGTGCGGGCCTGGTCGACGGCTTCCCGGACGCCGGAGACGCTGGAGGTAGGGTGCGGTTGCGCGGTGGTGCCTGCGCGAGACCCGCCTCCACAACGAATGGGCTCGGGAAGAGCCGGCGCCCGGTGTCGGCGTGGGCGTCGGACCACGAGACGATCAGGTGCTCGGAGGCGCGGGTCATCGAGACGTAGAAGAGCTTGCGCTCGGCCTCGAGGTACGTGCCCTCTTCACTGCGGGAGTCCGGGAAGATGCCTTCGTTGCAGAACGGCACGAACACCACCTGCCACTCGCGGCCCTTGGCGCCGTGGCAGGTCGAAAGGGTGACCTTCGGCGTGGAATCCCGCCGCAATGCTTCTCGCTGGTGGGAAATGAGCCGCTCGAGCTCTTTCAGGAACTCCTTCCGGCGGCTACCGAATCCGCCCGCGAGGTCCTTCATGCCGTCGAGGCGTGACTGGACGTTCGCCTGCCGGCCGCCGTTCATCACCTGCGAGGGTGTCGCGGCGAGGAAATCCTCCAGCACCTCGATCTGGTCCTCGATCGTCTTGGCCTTCTTGAAGTCACGGAGCCCGCGCTCGAAGGGCAGCCGCATGCGCTCGGGCATGACCTGCAGCATCTCCGGGCCGGGAAATGCCGTGTCGTCGACCATCGCGAGGCGGCGCAGGTTCCCGACGATGTTCTGCGGCAGCCGTCGGGATCGGGCGAATGCCTCGACGACCGTTGCGCGGACCTCAGCCTCCGGCACGCCACGCTTCTTCAGCGTGGGGGCCAGCTCGAGGAGCTTGCGCGCGTTCTCCCACATCACGCGGATGTCGTTCTCGACCCCGATCGTATATGGCGTTTCCGTTCGAATGAGAGCGGCTTGCAGCTCCAGCGCCTGGTTGTTGGTTCGTGTCAGGATCGCGACGGTGCGCGGCGTGCCGTCCGGCTCGCGCAGGAGCGTCCCGGCGCGGCGGGCGATGGTCAGCGCCTCGACATCGGTGTTGCGCGCCGCGAATCCTTCGACGATGCCCGGCAACTCCTTCGATGCCTTCGGCTTCTTGGGGATGCGGCTGTCGTTGTTGGTGATGACCTTGCCTGCCGCGTCGATGATCTTCGGGGCACAGCGGTAGTTGATGCTCAGCTCGTAGTGGGTGAAATCGCGGTTGAACGCTGATTTCGGGTTGATCAGGTACGCCGCCGATGCGCCACGGAAGCCATAGATCGCCTGGTCGTCGTCGCCGGTCACAACCAGCGTCGCCTTCTCCGCAATCAGCTCGATCAGCTCGGAGTCGAGGCGGTTGATGTCCTGGAACTCGTCGACGATCACCTCATCGTGCAGCGACTGAATCTGTTCGCGTAGCGCATCGTCCTCCCGCAATCGGATCAGCGGCCGGAGCTTCTGGTCGTCGAAGTCGATGCCGTTGCGCTGCTGCAGGAACTTCTCGTAGGCGATGAACTCCGTCGCCAGGTCGCGGCCGAATTGCGTGTCGGAGATATTGGAGACGATCTGCTCGTTCTCGAGGTCGCGCAGGAGGTGGACGCGGTTGTCGGCGATCCACGCCGCGAGCTTCTTCTTGTCGACGGAACGTGGGTCGAAGACCTCGTTCTTGATCTTGCTGATCATCTCGCTGAAGACACGGTGCCCGTACTCGCCGACGAGGTCGTTGAGATAGGTCGTGCCGGGCCAGTACGGTTCGTTGATGATCCGGTTACGCTCGTCCGGGAAGCGCTGCCGCAGCAGTGCGAAGCCGTAGGCGTTGAGCGTCTCGACGCGCGCTCCAGGCCCGCCGTTCCCGTTGCGCATCTTCGAGCGGAACGACTCGGCCGCGTTGCGGTCGAAGGTCAGGACGAGGATACGGTGCCCGGGGATCCCTTGGCGGATACGCTCCTCGACGCGGCGGGCGAGCGTTTCGGTCTTGCCGGAGCCGGCGGGCGCGACGACGCGGATCGAGCGCTCGGTGGCGTCGATCACCTTCTGCTGATAGGGATCCGGGGCCGGCCGGGTGGTGGCGGGTGAAGGCTGCGT
>DATGPC010000193.1:0-2227 GCA_035305265.1 Thermomicrobiales bacterium
GCGCGGATCTATGCCGAAGTGCAGGGATACGGCACGTCCAGCGACGCCCATCACATGACGGCGCCGCATCCGGAAGGCACGCATGCCGCCCGCGCGATGACGGAGGCGATCCTCAGCGCCGGGTTGTCGCCAAAGGACATCGACTACGTCAACGCGCACGGATCGTCGACGACACTCAACGACTCAACCGAGTGCAAGGCGATCCGCCTCGCCCTGGGCGATCGGGCGAACAAGGTAGCGGTGAGCGGGACCAAGGGGCAGCACGGGCATGCGCTCGGGGCGACAGGCGCGATGGAGGCAGCGATCTGCGCGATGGCGCTGGAACGCGGCTACCTGCCGGGCACGACGAACCTGGCAAACCAGGACCCGGCCTGCGATCTCGACGTGATCCCGCCCGGTGGCCGCGAGCAGCGAGTATCGCACCTGGTGACGAACGCCTTCGGATTCGGCGGTATCAACGCCAGCCTTGTGCTGGGTGCGGCGGACTGACCTGGTTTCATCCACGCAGGGGCGGACATGGAGTCCGCCCCTGCGACTTTATGATCTCGCTGGCTTATCACATCTCGGGGCGGTGCTCACCGAAGACGTCGCGCAAGGCGTTGGCGACCTGCCCGAGCGTTGCACCGGCAAGAAGCGCGTCCTTCATCACCGGCAACAGGTTGTCCGAACCCTGGGCAGTCATCCGGACAGCCGCGAGCGCGGTGTCGACGGCCTCGCGGTCCTGGCTCTCCTTGTAGGCCGTGACGCGAGCGACCTGCCGCTTGACCATCTCCTGATCGATCTTGTGCAGCTTCATCGCCGAATCCGACTCGCCATGATCGACGAAGCGGTTCACGCCGACGACGATCTCCTCGCCGGAGGACCGTGCCAGCTCGCGCCGGTACGCATTCTCCGCGATCGCGTTCTGGACGAAGCCGTTCTCGATCGCCTCGACCGCGCCGCCGCGCTCGTCGATGGCATCGATCCACTCCTGCGCCTTCTCCTCCAGCTGGTCGGTCAGCGACTCGACGAAGTACGAGCCAGCGAGCGGATCGACCGTCTCCGGCACACCGGTCTCCTCGGCGAGGATCTGCTGGGTGCGGAGCGCCAGCGTCGCGGCGTCTTCGGTCGGGATCGCCAGCGCCTCGTCGAAGCCGTTGGTATGGAGGCTCTGCGTGCCACCAAGCACGGCCGAGAGTGCCTGGTAGGCGACCCGGACGACGTTGTTCAGCGGCTGCTGCGCCGTGAGCGTGACGCCGCCGGTCTGCGTGTGGAAGCGCATCATCATCGCCTTCGGATCGGTCGCGCCGAAGCGTTCCTTCATGATCCGCGCCCACATCCGGCGAGCGGCGCGGAACTTCGCCGCTTCCTCGAAGAGGTTGGAGTGCGACGCGAAGAAAAAGCTGATCCGCTTCGCGAACGTATCGACATCCATCCCGGCGTCAATGGCCGCCTGGACGTAGGCGATGCCGTCCGACAGTGTGAACGCGATCTCCTGAGCGGCGGACGACCCGGCCTCCCGAATGTGGTAGCCGGAGACGGAGATCGTGTTCCAGCGCGGCAGGTTCGCGGAGCAGTAGGCAAACGTGTCCGTCACCAGCCGCATCGACGGCTTCGGCGGGTAGATATAAGTCCCACGCGCCGCGTATTCCTTCAGGATGTCGTTCTGGATCGTTCCGCCGAGCTTGCTGGCGTCGGCGCCCCGCTCCTCCGCGACGATCTGGTACATGAGCAAGAGCAGCGACGCCGGCGCGTTGATCGTCATCGACGTCGTGACCGCTTCCTGGTCGATGCCATCGAAGAGGATGCGCATGTCGTCGAGCGTGCTGACAGCGACGCCAACACGGCCAACCTCGCCGAACGCGCGCGGATCGTCAGAGTCCAGGCCGAGCTGGGTCGGCAGGTCGAAAGCGACGCTCAGGCCGGTCGTCCCGCGCTCGAGCAGCAGCCGGTAGCGGCGATTACTGTCCTCGGCGGAGGAGAAACCGGCGTACTGGCGCATGGTCCAGCGGCGCGAGCGATACATGCCCGGATGGATGCCGCGCGTGAACGGGTACTCGCCCGGCTCGGGAAGGTCATACGGCTCGTCGGGCGCGGTATAGACGCGCTCGATATCGATGCCGGAATCGGTCGTGATACGGCGTTCTTCGGTCTGTGCCATGGCGGGGTCTCCTTCGTCCGACGCGGGAATGTCGAACCCGGCTGAGATAGCCGTATTGTGTCACGTCGCAGAATTCGCGTCATCCGG
>DATGPC010000194.1:0-3437 GCA_035305265.1 Thermomicrobiales bacterium
ATCCAGCTCGTGCTGTACGGGACCAACATCGCCCAGGCGCAGCGTTACCTGCTTCCGATCTACCCGTTCCTCATCGCGTGGGCGGCGGGATTCCTGGTCGAGCTGGCTCGAAAGCCCAGGCACGCCTCCCCGAAGCGCGTCGTCGCGCCGCTCATCGGCCAGGTGCTGCTCACGATCACTGTGATGTACACGGCCTTTTACGGCATCGCCTTCGATACCCTCTACATCCGGCCCCTGTCACGCGTCCAGGCGTCGGAATGGATCTACGAGAACGTGCCGCCGGGGAGCGCGATCACCAACGAATACTGGGACGATGCGCTCCCGATGCCGCTCCCAGGTGAGGACGCGTGGGCCTACACCGGCGTGACGCTGGATCTCTACGGATACGAGGGGCAGGACAGCACCAAGCTCAGCAAGATCATCGGTCAGCTGAACCAGGCGGACTATATCGTCCTCAGCTCGAACCGCATCATCGGGTCGGTGCCGCGACAGCCCGAGCGCTACCCGATGGCAACGCACTATTACGAGATGCTGCTCGACGGCAGCCTCGGCTTCGATCTCGTCGCGGAGTTCAAGGAGACGCCGGAGCTGCTCGGCATCGCGATCGACGACTCGAACGCCGAGGAAACGCTGACCGTCTACGAGCACCCGTATGTCCGGATCTTCAAGAAGTCCGATCGGTTCGATATCCAGGCCGTCTACGCCGAGCTGAACGAGGCGATGGGCTACGGCGGCGTCAACTACCTGCCCGGCGACCCGGTCGGCCACCAGATGTTCCTCTCGGATGACGAGTGGTCGGCGTACGACGAAGCAGGAACCTGGTCGGATATCTATGACCGGGAAAGTGTCACCAACCGCGCGCCGGCCGTCTGGTGGTATCTCGGCATACAGCTGCTCGCCCTGCCCGCGATTCCGTTGGCGTGGGCGCTCTTCCGGCGGTTCCCCGATGGCGGATACGCCATCGCGAAGGCGCTCGGGATCATGCTCGTCACCTGGCTCGCGTGGGCACTGTCGAGCACGACGCCGCTCCCGTTCGGGCGACGCTCGATCCTGCTCTGCTGGGGGATCATGGCGGTCGCGAGTCTCCTCGTCACGAGAAATCGCCTGCGAGAGCTGGCGGCAGACCTCCGCTCGCGATGGCGTTGGATCCTCGCGACGGAGCTGATCTTCCTCGCGGCATTCGCTGGCATGGCGTGGCTGCGATCCCACAATGCCGCCTTCTGGGTCGCCGGAGGTGGCGACGCAACGCCGTGGTACCTCGCGATGTTCAACGCTGCCGCGCGCAGCGTCTCGTTCCCGCCATTCGACGCCTGGCTCGGCGGCGGCCAGCTCCACACGCCGTACTGGGGCACGATGCCGTGGATCCTGCTCTCACGGCTGACCGGGGTGGTGCCGAACGTCGCCTACACACTGGCCTTCGCCGGGATCTTCGCGCTGCTGAGCGTCACGCTATGGTCGGTCGCCTCGGCGATCATCGCGCGGATCACCGATCGCCGGATTTTCGCCGGCTGGATGGCATTGCTTGCTCCTGTGCTGGTCGGGCTCGCCGGGACGCTGAACGTCGCCGCGAAGGCCGGGCAGGGGTTCTGGGGATATACACCCCGGCCGGACGACTGGCCAATCGGCGGCATCGTCGGGGATACACTGTACGGCCTCGGCAACCTGCTGACGCAACGGCCGGACCTCCCCTCAACATTCCTAGCCGAGGCAACGACGATCGGCGTGGACAGCACCTTCACCGCTCCGTTCGCCTCGCTGTTGGCCGGCGACCTCGGTCCCGGTGCGGCGAGCCTGCCGATCGTCGCGCTGGCCCTCGCGATGGCCGCGGCGATCGCACTACCGCGCTGCTGTTCGTCAGGGGATGACGGAGCCATTCGCCCCGGTGTCCTGCCCGTCATCGCCGCCGGGGTCGTGACCGGGCTGCTGGCCGCCAGCGCGACCTGGGGATTGTTGTTCGGCGCCGCTGTCATGCTCGTCGCGATCGTGATCCGCGCTCTGGGGCTGCATGGCGTCGACGAAAACTGGAAACTGACGCGCCGGATCGTGCTGGATGCGGCCCTGCTCGGCGTGGTGGCGCTGATCGCATCCTGGCCGTTCAGCCGGGAGTTCGTGCAAACGCTGCGCAACCGCGCCACCGGCAGCATTCTGTCGTTGGACGATCTGTCGCTGATCGCGGGCGGGCCCCTGGCTCTCCTTGCGGTCTACCTGCTCACCGGAGCCGTGCGCCTGCTTCGCGAGACGCGTCACGAGGGCTTCGCCGGACGATCGACGACGATCGGGACAACGCTGTTGGCGGCGCTTGGCTTCCTGGCCGCGCTGCTGCTGGGCAACGCCCTGCTCTTCCTGATCGTCATGCTCTTGGTCATCGCGCTCGCGCTCTGGGGCTGGCAGCATGAACCGGCGCATCTTCTCGTGTCCGGATTCGTCGGGCTCGGCGTCCTCGTCCTGCTCTATGCCCCGCTGGCGTCGCTCCCGCAGGACGCCTTCGGGAACTCCACCGCCGAGGAACTGACGGGTGCTATCTGGATGCTGTTCGGGATCGCCGCGACCGCCGCTGTCGCGTGGCTCGCCGTCCACGCGCTCGCATCAGGCAGCACCCTTCGGAACCTGGTCGCCAGCGTGACGCTGGTCGGGTCGATCCTCATCGTGTTCTCGTTGCTCACCGCTCCGGCGCTCTATACGCGGTCGGTCACGGCGAACGCATCGACGAGATCTCTCGACGCGACCGCTTTCCTCAGCGATCCGGGCGACGCAACGGCAAACGCGGCGGATCTCGCAGCGGCGACATGGCTCATGGAAAATGTCGACGGCCTGCCGATCGTCCTGGAATCCGCCGGCTGGGATCGCCAGTACGGCGGTCGCATCAGCGCCATGACCGGCTTGCCCACCGTGGTTGGCTGGACAGGTCCCGAACGGATCACACGTCCCGGCTGGGACCAGGTCGTCACATGGCGACAGGAAGCGGTCAACCGGATCTACGGAAGCACCGGCGATTTCGCGGGCATCGAGCCCCTGCTCGTGCAATACGACGTCGACCTCATCTACGTTGGCCCTCTGGAACGACAAGCGTACAGTGCGATGTCGCTCCGGAAATTCGACGAGGCGACGGAAACCGGAGAACTGAGGATCATCTACGATCAGGATGGCGTGACAATCTACGAGTACCAGGGCGGCGTTGGCTGACCTGCCACCTGCGATTTAACTAGAAGAGGGGCACATCCGGTTCTCACCGAATCGCCCCTCTTCAGCCTTCCCTTCCCCCTGCCGGTCCGGAACCGTCAGGGCCCCCGCTGGTGAGCATGTGCGAAAAGACCGTTGGCTGATCGTTCTTTCCGCATCGCCGTACAACGTTGTGTCAACACCGTACGAACACTGTTGACATGCTCAATTTATCGTATAAACGGAGAAATGTGAAGATGTTCCAGATTGTCAGTAAA